>CAYUHN010000170.1:0-6210 GCA_964444495.1 uncultured Roseibacillus sp.
CACTGTAGGTTTCAAAAGCAGATTTAATGCCACCTGGTTAATTGCCGGGTTAATATTTGAAACATTTCTCTGGAAGCTTGGTTATTATGTGTATGCTTGAGAAGGAGATTTCATGGGGGCCGCGTGAGGCAGCGCACTTGCTGAATCGAGTTGGCTTTGGAGGGACGCCTGATGAAGTTCGTAAGCTTCAAGATTTGGGGCACGAAGGAGCTGTCGAATGGCTTCTTAATGTTAAGAAAGATGAGTCTCAAGATATGCCGGCTTGGACTGGGAGTTCTACGATGAGATTGCGGGAGTTGGATGTGAGCTTTCGAGCAAGCGGAGGGCTGCGAAAGCAAAGCGCGGAAGTTCGCAAAAAGTATGAAGAACTTAGAAGGGAACAGACCCGCGAGAGGACGGCGTATTCACGTGAGCTGTTTGATTGGTGGCTGGATCGCATTACAACGAGTAAGACTCCCTTACAGGAGAAAATGGTTTTGTTTTGGCACGACCATTTCCCGGTGAGCGCGAAGAAAGTTAGGAATCCGCTGTTTATTTCGCTCTATCTCAAGTTGTTAAGAAGAGAGGCGATAGGGTCTTTTAAAGAGTTGACTCATCAAATGATGAACGATCCTGCGATGATGCTCTACTTAGATAGTGCGCAGATAAAAAAAGAGAAGCCAAATGAGAATTTGGCTCGAGAGCTTTTAGAGTTGTTCACTCTCGGAGAAGGAAACTACAGCGAGGCCGATATCAAGGAGGCGGCGCGAGCGATGACAGGGCAGTTTTTGCAGAGGAGGACAGGAGTAGTGGGCTTTGCGCAAAGGAGATGGGATTCTGACGAGAAGAGTATTCTAGGTCAAAAGGGAAATTTTAAAACGAAAGATGTAGTGGAGTTGGCTCTTCAGCAGAAAGTTTGCGCAGAGTTTATCGTTAGGAAAGTTTGGGAGTATTTTGCTTATGAGGAAGCAGAGGAGGGCGTCGTGGTTCGGTTGGCGAAAATTTTTCGAGAAGAGGATTATGAGATTCTTCCTTTGTTGAGGGCGCTTTTTTTAAGTCAGGAATTCTATTCAAAAAAAGCGATGCGGACGCAGATTAAGAGTCCTTTAGTGTTCTTAGTGATGCTTTTTAAGCAATTAGAAATGCCGATTCTGGATGCTCGAGTAGCGCGGGTTGTTTTGGAGAGATTAGGCCAGGTTCCCTTTGCTCCACCCAACGTGGCGGGTTGGAATTGGGGGAAGGCTTGGATAACAACCAGTACGTTACTATCGCGGTATCAATTTTCTGGAATTGTTACTGGAGTAATCAATTGGCAAGATAAGAAAGGAACGGGGCGTTTCGCGAAAAAGCTGCTCAGTAAATCTCAGCAAAAATTAGTGGGAAGGCCCAATTTTGATAAGTTAGTTCCTGAGCAACTGCGTGAGGATATTCCTTCCTTAGTTGAGGAGCTTACGACAAGGTTTTTTGAAGGCGAAATCAAGGATTCAGACAGGGTTGCCTTTGAGAGCTATGCGGCATCCAAAAAAGAAAATAGCATAACCGATCAAGAGATTGCGGAGCTTATACATCTCATGATGTCTACCCCGTCATATCAATTAAGTTAGAATAAGGAGTTTAAGATGAATTTTAAGACAAGGCGTCAATTTTTGAAATCAGGAGTTTGGGGAGCTTCAGCAAGTTGGACTTTACCTTACTTTGTGCAGCAGACCTTTGGGGAGTTGGACGAGGCTAATCGGGATAAAGCGGTTCAGGCAAATACTGGTAAGGATAATGAAATTTTGGTTGTTCTTCAGATGGCAGGTGGAAATGACGGGTTGAATACTCTAGTGCCTTTTGAGAATGATGCTTACTATGCAGCACGTCCTGTTTTGGGATTGAAGAAGAAAGAGCTGATTGAGCTTGAGAATGGAATTGGTCTTAATGAAAATCTCCGTTCGCTAGCAGGCCTCTATGACGAAGGTGATTTAGCGATTGTGCAAGGGGTGGGGTACCCCAATCCGAATCGTTCGCATTTTGTCTCCACATCGATTTGGGAAACGGCAGATCCCAGTAAGAAGTCTCCTACAGGTTGGTTAGGACGGTATTTTGATAATCAGTGTGAGGGGCGCGACCCTTTGGTTGGAGTTAGCCTGAAAAAGACGCAACCGGAAGCATTCGGAGCTTGCGAAAATTCAGGGATTAGCGTGGCTGCCCCGGAATTGTATCAATGGCTTCATGGTGGTGAGGAGATGGCTCAGGCGGAAGATATTTTTACGGCCTTAAATGGTGGAGGGATGTTATCGCAAGAAGATGAGAATTCGGGAGGTTCGATTGCTCAAATCGGAGGAGGGGGAGGACTGGTAGAAGAGGATGCGGCGTCTTATCTTGAGCGAGTTGCGCTTGATGCGCAGCTAAGTTCGGAAGAGGTGCTAGATGCGGCTAAGAGTTATAAGTCTAAATTGAACTATCCAGGTAGTAACTTGGGGAGAAGCCTTAGTTTGGTTTCACGAATGATCGCGGGCGGAATGTCGACTCGAGTTTATTACGTGAGTCATGGAGGGTTTGATACTCATCGAGATCAAGGAAATCGTCATAGTCAGTTGCTGGGCGATATGGATAGGGCTTTGAAAACGTTTTTCGCCGATTTGAAAGAGCAGGGGAACTATGACCGAGTTACCTTGATGACTTTTTCTGAATTCGGTCGTCGGGTGAATGAGAATGCCAGTGGAGGAACGGACCACGGAGGTGGTTCTTGTTTGTTCGTGGCTGGAGGAGGAGTGAAGGGCGGTCTGTATGGCAAATATCCGAGCTTAATCGAGTTGAAGCGCGGGGATTTGGTTTACAATGTTGATTTTAGAAATGTGTATTCAACTTTGCTCGATAAGTGGCTGAGGACAGATTCGAAGAAGGTTCTAGGATCTCAGTATGAAAATTTAGGGTTTATAGGATAGAGTAGGTTCTTTACTTGTTGCGGGAAGTGAGGCGTAACCGTTTTGTTTCAGGTGGCTATTTGTTGCTCCGCTATGAAGCTCTTTTAGGACTTCATATGAGTAAATGTACTGGCGAGAACGTTCCTTGATTCGAGTTTCTTTTTCTAGCTGACAGACCTTTGCCGGAAATGAGGCGTGACCGTTTTGTCTCAGGTGGCTATTGGTTGTCTCTTTATGAAGTTCTTTGGCACAGATGGCATTCGTGGACCGGCAAATGAGTTTCCGATTACGCCTGAGATCGCCTTGCGGGTGGGGCGGGCGATGGCTCGGTTATTGCCTTCGAACAGTGGTGAGAGGAAAAAATTCTTGCTAGGCCGAGATACGAGAGTTTCTGGCCCGATGTTGGAGTCGAGTTTGGCGGCGGGGTTGATGAGCGAAGGGGCTGAAGTTATTTTAGTGGGGGTTCTTCCGACTCCTGCGGTCGCGTTTTTGACTCAAAAATTGGGTTGCGATGGAGGGGTTATGTTGACGGCTTCTCACAACCCTTTTCAGGACAACGGAATTAAGATTTTCGCGGGTGATGGATATAAATTGACTGATGAAGTTGAGGCGAAGGTTGAAGATTATTTGAGGAAAGAAGCGAAATTGGAAACAGAGAAAGTGGCGGGTTCTTCGGTGGGTTCGGTTTCTGTTCTCGAGGAGGGGTTGGACCAGTATTTAGATTCTTTGTGTTTAGCGTTGCCGGATCTCTCGTTGGAGGGAGTCAGAATTGTTTTTGATGGTGCGAATGGTGCAGGCAGCGAGGCTGGGGTGAAACTCTTTGAAGCTCTCGGAGCGGAGGTCACATCGTTGGGCGTGACTCCCGATGGAATAAACATTAATGAGAACATAGGAGCGATGCACCCTGAAGCTGCCGCTGCCAAGGTTTTGGAAGTGGGAGCCTCAATCGGGGTTTGTTTGGATGGTGATGGGGATCGGTTGGTCTTGATCGATTCCGATGGGGAAGTGGTTGATGGGGACCGTTTGTTATGCCTTGCGGCTTTGGCCCTTCATGAACAGGGCCTTTTAAAAGGAGATACTCTTGTTGCGACAGTGATGTCAAATTTGGGCTTAGATCAGACTTTAGCGAAGAGAGGGATCGCGGTGGAACGAGCTGCGGTGGGCGATCGCCATGTTTTGGAGAAGATGCGAGAGAAGGAGTATAACCTAGGAGGAGAGAATTCAGGTCATGTTATTTTTTCTGATTTTGGAACGACCGGAGATGGACTTGCGGCGACTTTACAAATTTTAGCAACAATTCAAAAAACTGGAAAATCTCTGCAAGAGCTTGCTTCGGTGATGCCGATTTTTCCACAACGCTTGGTGAACATTCGAGTGAAAGAGAAGCCGCCCATTTCAGAGGTGAAAGGATTGCCTGAAATGATTGCAGCCGCGGAGGCGGCAATGGGAGATGAGGGGCGGGTCTTAATTCGCTATTCCGGGACCGAGAAAAAAATGAGAGTGATGGTGGAGGCCCAGCAAGAGGAAGTGATGAAAGAGTGGTGTTCTCGACTTGTCGAGGTAGTAAGAGAAGAGCTTGGAGAGAAGGAGTTGGTATGAGCAATTTATGGCCTTTGAAAGATGGTTTGAGCACTCTCTCGATTGCGGGAAGGAGTTGTTTGGAATGGGTGGAGCGAGGAAGTTTGAAGCAGAGCCAAATCGATGCGCTCAGATACCCGTGGCAGTTTCTGGAATTACATGCAGAGCTACTTGAGCAGGCGTATCTTGAGCAAGCGGATCGAGGTGGGAAGTCTTTTGAGGAAGGTTGCGTGTCGCCGGGGGCTCCTTTTTTAGGAGAAGGCGCTCGCTTGTTGGTCGGAGAGGGAACGACTGTTTTACCTGGAGTTTATGTGGAGGGGCTGGTAGTGGTCGGAGAGGGGTGTAAGATTGGGCCCAATTGCTATTTGCGTGGGTCGATTTCAATTGGGGACCATTGCCACGTCGGGCAAGCAGTGGAATTAAAAAATGTTATTTTGGGTAACGGCACTAATGTTGGGCATTTGAGCTATATTGGAGACAGTGTGCTAGGAAACAAAGTCAATCTAGGCGCAGGTACGATCACTTCGAATCTTCGACATGATGGAAAGAATCATCATTCGATGGTGGAAGGGGAAAGAGTTGATACTGGTCGCCGAAAGTTTGGAACTATCATTGGTGATAGCGTTCATACTGGTATTCATACCTCGTTGTACCCTGGTCGGAAATTAGGAGTGGGTAGTATGACTCGTCCAGGAGGTATTGTTAATGTGGATCTTGCTGATGGCGAGATCAAGTAGGGAAGAAAACAGTTTTTGAATTACTAAGAGACGGTCGCTTTTTGCTTCTCTTTTTTTGAGACTTCAGTTTTTTTCGAGCTCGTCTTTTTCTCGTTTTGTTTTTTGAGAGCAGGGCGCTTGTTGAGCGTTAGGATTGCCTCGATGAGAAGGAAGGCAAGAGTGCCGAGAAGGAAAATTCTCCAAATAGGTCGACCTAATCCGTTGGCATCAGTGCCTTTTTGCTCAAAGAATGAAACCTGCTCGGAGGGGAGAAGTTCTTTTAAGATTTCATCTTTTTCGATGATTACGGTATCAAGTTCTGCAGGATGAGTATTGATTGCGAGAAGACCGCCTTCTTCATTTTCTCTTCGATATATCCCGCTATCAAGGGGGTAAAGGGCATCATCAGTTATTCCTTCTACTAGAGTGGTTGGTAAGTTGGGCGCTTTACCAGCAAAGAGGCTATCTTCGTTGAGTCGCTGAGCTCCTTCCTGGAGAAGACGTTGGGCAAGGATGAGATGGAGCCCTAGATTTTCGAGATTGGACCATCGGTAGTCGGGTTGGGTAGTTAGGACATGGATAAAGCCTTGTCCGACTGCTTTTCGTAGTAGGAATGGTGAACCATCACTCCAAGTAGCAAGATTGAAGGTGTTTCCATCGGCTGAAATGGGGCGGCGTTTAATGGCTTGGACTTGTTCTAATGGGAGTTTGCTTCCTCCTTGTCCATTTCGGAAGGGCCCTTCGTTTTCGCGCCACCCTTGTTTGAGGACGAAGTATTTGTCGGAAGAGGAGGTTTCGATCGCTTGCCAAGAAAAAGAAGAGAAGGAGTTTTCTTTCGAGTTTTCTGTGGGTGGCAAGAAGAGGACTTGTCCGCCTTCTTCTAGGAACGAGCGTACGAGGACTGCAGTGGTGTCGGTAGGGAGCGGGGCCGCCCAGATGAGAAGAGAGGTATTGGAGAGGTTGAGAGTTAGTTCTTTCTCGGAATCGATCAGGATTTGTTTGACGTCATAGTCAGGGAGGGAGGGAGG
>CAYUHN010000171.1:0-6178 GCA_964444495.1 uncultured Roseibacillus sp.
CTAAATCATGAGCTTCATCTTCTTTAAGCCATTTAAAATTATGCATAATTAATTCTTAATATAGTGATCGTTGAATGATACCGGCTTCGCATCCCCGACCTCTCCATTCACATGACGCATGAATACGTCATTTGTCAATTCTTGACTAAATGTGCCAGCCGATGAGCTAGTCTGAATACCGGGCACCTGCCTAAAGGCCGGCTTAACCGACACTGACTTCTCCCCGAGGCGCTCTCCTATTCTTTGAGCATTATCAACACCTACAAATGTTGGATCAAAGTTGTTGGCGATCCGAATAGCCTTCAAAACACCTCTATTAGACCAGAAGGGCTAAGGTAGATTGAGTCATTTAAACCACCGCAAGTTGGAGATTTTAAACCTCTTGAGAGGATGCAAAACTATGCGTCTTTGTTGGCATCGTGGAAGATGGAGATCTCAGCTTCTTTGGTTCCCAATAGTTGTTGCGCCCTTAGTAGGGCGTTACGAGTTGAGATATTTGGATTGGAAGGAGCAAACATGAATAGGTTGGAGGTCTTTTCTTCTTTGCTTGTCCCTTCTTGTAGAAGCTCGAGAACGCCCGAGTTTTTAAGCACGCGGTAGACTGGGCGAGGGGTTCCCGAAACGAGAATATGGCGGTCATAACTTCGCATGAATTTAATCAAGTCAGCGAGAGCTAGCACAGAGGTTCCATCAAGGTGACGGGCGTTTTTCATCCGGAGGATGATGACTTTGAGATTGGGGTCGGCGGCGATACGCTGAATCTGAGAACGGAATAGTTCAGCAGCGCCAAAAAAAAGATCGCCCTCGACGTGGACAATCGAGATTTCGGGGTTGGGTCGGGGTCGTTTTTCGCCAAGTTCGCGTAAGTCCCCATCGTCGTGGATTACATATTCGACCATGTGGGGGACGGCTGCTTTGCGGAGGAAAAGGGCCACTGAAATGGCGACACCAATGAAGATGGCGATGTGTAGCGGGGTGAGGAGGGTCGCCAAAAAGGTGGCAACGAGGACGAGCGCATCTGAGCGAGTGGAGCGAAGAAAGACGCGGATGTTTTTGGGTGAAATCAATGAAATGGCGATGGCTATAACTAAGCCTGCAAGAGCTGCTTTGGGGATTCGAGAAATGACCGGAACAACTGCGAAAAGGAAGGTCGCTCCAAGGCAGAGAAGTCCACAGATGAGAGAAGAGAAGACGGAGCGTGCTCCTGAACTGAAGTTCAATGCAGAACGGGTGAGGGAACCCGAGGCGGGCATGACCGCGAGGCAGGAGGAAACTAGGTTTGCCATTCCAACCGAGAACATGTCTTGGTTGATGTCGGGGCGATCTCCGGTCCGTGAAGCGAGGGACTTAGCCATGGCGGTGTTTTCTAGAGAGGCGAGAAAGGCAATGGCGAAAGCGATGGGGAAGAGCCGATTTGTTTGCTCCCAGAAATTGTTAAAGTCTGAAAAATGAGGAGCAGAAGGCGATAGGTCGGAGAAGCTGAAGTCAGTAAAAAAGACGAGACTTCCTTGGGGAAAAAAAGCGGCCGCAACGGAGCTTATGAGCAGAGTAATTGCGAAGTTGGGCAGCTTGCCAAATTTCCTATCTAACAGAAGATAGATAGAGAGCGCAAAGATCCCGAGAGCAGCTGGTTCGAAGTGTGCATATTGAAGAGATTCGCAAATTTTGCAAAGAAGGGAGGGGAAGGTTCGTCCATCAGTGGGTTGGAAGAGAGAAGAGATCCCTAGTAGTGGCTTGAGTTGATTAAAGATAATAAGAGTTGCTGCCCCAGTGATGTATCCGACGAGAACTGAGCGAGAGATGAATTGAAGGAGGTCAGCAAGCTTGAAGCAGGCCCCAACTATAGAAAGGAGTCCTACAAGGATGACAAGATAGGGAACATCGGCAGTGAGGAGAGCTCCGCCAGCTAGGCTCGAAAAGAGCATAAAGGAAGTCGCATTGGTGGGGCCGAGAATAGTGTGCCGAGAGGAGGCGAAGAGGGGAGCTACGAGTGCCGCAATAGCTGAGCAGAGAATGCCATTGACGATCGGCAACCCAGCAATGGTGGCATAGGCCATTCCTTGGGGTATTGCGAGGAGGGCAACGTTCAGGCCTGCCTTTGCATCAGCCACTAAGTGGGGGCGCTGGCGATTTTTCCATTGGTGTCGAAAGGAAAAAAGATCAGGAAGAGAGCGATAGAGAGGTTCACCATCTCTGTAGAGATAGCGTCGCCAGCTTTTGAATTTCAACCTCATCTAAGTGTTTGGAGAGGTTAACAGGAAAGCTGGGTAAGAAAGAAGCTGAAAAGGCCTCAGATTTGAGGAAAAAAGAAGGAGAGCTTAAAAAATTAGCGACGACGATGAAAGAGAGAGAGGACTCCAAAGATAAGGAGAGTCAGGCTGGAAGGTTCTGGGACAGCTCCAGTCACTCTGAAATCATCAAAAAAAGCTTCGCCAGTGGGAACTGAAAAATTTACAGGGGCTTGAATCGTTCCTTGGGTATTTAAGGCTGAGGCTTCGAGTGAGATAGTGAGATCTTCGGCGTTATTGAGATTCCAGTCGCTAATATCGAAAAGTGCAAAAGGAATAAACCCTTCGCCTGCATCATAGCTAGAGACCACTTGTCCAGAGAAGGTATTGTAGCTGAGTTGTAATTCGACCTCCTCCACGAGGCTGGAGGGATCGGCGTCGTTCGTAAGAAGATCGAAAACTCCCTGCTGGCTCGTCATCCCGTCTGTAGTCAAGAGACTGCGGATGAAGTTGCCCATGCCGAAGCCTGCTACATTGAAAGGGAGGCCTGCGAGAAAATTAATGCTGAAGCTATCGTTAGGATCATTGCTGTTCTCGACTTTTAAGCCGAGGGAAACCGTTTCGAAAGTATCGAAGGTCCCAAAGTTCTCTAGAGGGCCGAGGAAGGTGGTGACGTTCGCCGTCCAATTGTTGCTAGCGCGAACAAGCCCGGGAGAGGAGAGAGACGAAACATGGTTGCTGCCTGCAAGGCTCGAGGGTGCGCCAGTGCTAAATCCGAGTGTGCCGAGATTGGCCTGTAATGTTCCTTCTCCGACATCCACAGGAGTGTTCCAAAGAAGCGGATCAAGGCCATCATTAAAATCATCCTCACGGTTGATTTGAGCCTCTGTAAGAGGGGCTATTGCAATGAAAGAGATGAGAGAGATGAGAGAGTGGGCAAGGGATCTCGGGAACATGAGGTGGCAAGATTGAAGGAGATTGCTTTATTTTAAGAATTCTTTCAGAGTCATATTTGACAGTAATGAGCGATTTTAGCGGGAAGCACGATGAAGACTTGCCATCCTCTTACGCTAGCTGTTAGCAGTAGCATTATAAATGCGCGCGAATGTATCTATCGAAGCACGAAGAGCTTATTGGAAGGCCACTTTAACTTGGCTGGGAATCCTCTTATCTGTCTGGTTTCTTGTTTCCTATGGCTGTGGAATTCTTTGGGTCGATGCTCTTGATAAGATTCGTATTCCAGGAACAGGCTTTAAGCTGGGTTTCTGGTTTGCACAACAGGGCAGTATCTACGTTTTCGTCGTTTTGATCGCGATTTACGTCGTAGTGATGAATCGCCTTGATCGTCAGCTTTTGAAAGAGAAAGGAGACCAGTAGAATGAATGTTCAAGTTTGGACCTACCTTCTAGTCGGATTAACTTTTGCGCTCTATATCGGGATCGCGATTTGGTCGCGAGCGGGGAGCACGGGGGAGTTTTATGTGGCTGGTAAAGGGGTTCCCGCAGTGGCAAACGGAATGGCAACAGCTGCTGACTGGATGAGTGCCGCGTCGTTTATTTCGATGGCGGGGATTATCTCTTTTGCAGGGCGTGATGGAGCAACCTATCTTATGGGATGGACGGGAGGTTACGTTTTACTGGCTCTCTTGCTCGCGCCGTATCTTCGTCGTTTTGGGAAATTCACCGTGCCTGACTTTATCGGAGATCGCTACTATTCACAAACAGCTCGTTTGGTTGCGGTGCTTTGTGCGATTTTTGTGAGTTTCACCTATGTTGCTGGGCAGATGAGAGGAGTTGGGTTAGTGTTTTCACACTTTCTTAATGTAGACATTGAATTGGGCGTAATCATCGGAATGGTTATTGTCCTCTTTTACGCTGTGCTCGGCGGAATGAAGGGGATTACTTATACACAAGTTGCTCAGTATTGCGTGTTGATTTTCGCGTTTATGGTACCAGCGATTTTCCTCTCCATTCAAATGGCGGGGAACCCGATACCGCAGCTCGGCTTCGGAGGGACTCCTCCAGGAGAAACTGTCCCATTGCTCGATAAACTCGATGGGTTGAGCACGGATCTTGGTTTTAAGTCTTACACCGAGGGGCATAAGAGTACGATCGATGTCTTTTTTATCACGGCTGCTCTCATGTGTGGAACGGCGGGTTTACCTCATGTGATTGTCAGATTTTATACGGTGAAAGAGGCAAGTGCGGCTAGGAATTCTGCTTTATGGGCTCTTCTCTTTATTGCGATTCTTTACACTGCAGCTCCAGCCGTTTCGGTGTTTGCGCGCACGAATTTGCTGCAAACAGTGAAGGATGCTTCTTACAAGGAGCAGTTGCCCGATTGGTTTAAGAATTGGGAAAAAACAGGGCTGATCGCTTGGGTTGATAAAAATGGTGATGGTAAGGTCCAGTATACTGGACGGGGAGTGGCGATGGAGAATTATGGGGACCAGAAGAAGCTGAAACCTATACCGCATGCAGATGAAAAAGCTCGTGGTGAAAGCGGAGAGAGGCTTTGGTTAAATACTCCGACCGCAAATGACAACGAGCTCTATATTGATCGCGATATCATGGTGTTGGCGAACCCCGAGATTGGGAAACTACCGAATTGGGTTATTGCTTTGGTTGCTGCAGGAGGCTTGGCTGCGGCGCTTTCGACTGCGGCGGGGTTGTTGCTAGTGATTTCTTCTTCGGTAGCTCATGATCTGGTTAAGAAAACATTCCAGCCAAACATGAGCGACAAGGCTGAACTGCGTTGGGCTCGGGGAGGGGCCGCAGTTGCAGTTGTTATTGCGGGATACTTTGGAATTAATCCTCCTGGTTTTGTTGCTCAAGTGGTTGCCTTTGCCTTTGGCATGGCCGCAAGTTCCTTTTTCCCTGCTATTATTTTGGGTATTTTTACCAAGAGAACGACCATGCAAGGAGCGGTTTGGGGAATGGTTATTGGTTTGGTTTTCACCATGTCTTATATCATCTACTACAAATTCATTAATCCTGATGCTACCTTGTGGTTTGGGATCTCTCCTGAAGGTATCGGAACTTTGGGAATGCTATTGAACTTTGTGGTTGCGATTGTGGTCTCGCGCTTTACTCCCGAGCCACCAGAAGAAGTTGGGGAAATTGTTGAAAGAATCCGTTATCCACGTGCTACCTTTGAGGTCGAAGGGGATGAAGAACAGGTGGTTCTAGAGCATTAGCTCTTCGCCAAGTGTTTCTCGTTATTTCAAGGAGCCTCTTTTGGAGGCTCAAGAGATGGGGAACGCGTAGCTCGAAATAGTTTTCGAGCGCTTCGAGAGAAAATAATTTCTAGTTCAGACGGATTTCTGAGTAAGATTCGCCCTCATGATTCGATTGTCTTCTTTGGTTTTCTGGCTATTTGTGGCTGGAGCTTCACTCCAGGCCTCTACCCGAGCTGAATTAGTTTCTCTTCACGAAAAAGTTCCTGCAGGAACTGTTCTTCAAGTTGCTCTTCTCGTTACCCCGACAGAGAAATCACATGTTTACTACCTCGCTCCCGGTGAAATGGGGTTCCCTGTCTCAATTCAGTGGAAAAATCTTCCCGAAGGCGTAGTGTCGCTACCGGACAGACCTCCGAATGGCCAAGCTCAACAAACGACCAATAGCGCAGGCGGGGGTGGGCGACCTAATTTCCAATCGCGAAGCGCAATCGTGGGCCCACACGTCCACCCCCGCCTGCGCGCAACCAGCTCGGCAGACTGCGGCTGACATGAGCCGCTTTGCGGCCATGGCAGTAGAGCAGGCTGACGAGCGGCACCGAAGCAAGTGAAGAGAGCGGTCCTCGGTGGCCTCATCCCGTGTGAGGAACGAGCCGGGTCGAGGACACAATGAGGACCCAGCGAACGCCCTTCAAACTACCTGCGAGCGAGTGCCGGCGGGATGGCTGCGGGTGCTTTTTATTTCCTCGGCAGAGCCGCACTGAGGCACCCAACA
>CAYUHN010000172.1:0-6101 GCA_964444495.1 uncultured Roseibacillus sp.
TCTACAACAGGGGCGCTGAGAAAGAGGTCTTCCTTAATGGCCGAGCGTGAGGCTTGCATGGTCTCACGAGTGAAGATTTGAGGGACTTCCTGTGCCTCGGCGGCCTCGTAGTAGCGTCCTCGTCCCGCTTCGGCCATTTCGTTGAGGAGTTGTCCGGCAGCACCCGAGCCGAGAGCCACGGTTGAGACCGTGATTCCTTGGTCACCGAGTTCTTGGCTTAGTTCGACGAGATTGCTGGCATCCGTCTGGCCATCAGTCATTGCGATGATGTGTCGAATTTTGGCGGATGTTCGTTCGAGAATTTCGCGAGCTTGCACCATCGCTGGTTGCAGGTCGGTGCCGCCGCTTGCTTGTAGTGATTCGATAGCTCCGGCAATTTCGCTCTGTTGACTGGCGGAGGTCAGGGGGCAGATGAGTTGAGGCTGGTGATCGAATCCTAGAACGGCAATTTCATCGCGTCCACTGAGCAGTTCTGCAGTAGCGAGTGCTGCTTGGCGAGCCATGACGATGGGCTCACCGCCCATCGAGCCCGATTTGTCGATGACGAGGACCATGGCGAGAGAAGGTTTCTCTTTTTCTTTTTCGAAGCGTGATATTAAGGGCAGAACTTCTTCTACCGGAGTACGATAGTAGCCCCCTAGACCGTAGGAATTTTCCGAACCTAGCATAACAAGGCCTCCGCCAAACTTGGTGACGTAGTCTTTGAGCCACTGCATCTGTTGAGGGCGTAGAGTGGTAGCGGGAACATCGGCGAGCACAATGGCGTCAAAGGCGAGTAGGCCACGCAGGGAATCGGGCATTCCACGGGAGCCACGTAAATCGAGTTCAACTCCCTGCTCCCTCAATGAGCGGGCAATTCCTCGCATTTTTTCGCTTTCTTCGTGAATGACGAGGACGCGTGGCCGGCCTTGCACGGTAATCGAAGTGGCGGCTTGGTTGTTGATGGTATAAGTGTCTTTGGCTGGAACGAGTTCGGCTTGCCAAACGCCTCGCCCCGAAGTGGTCATCTCGACATCAACATTCTCTGAGACGATTTCGTTTGCGGGAAGAGTGATTCCTTTTTCCGCCACAGCTACGCCACGATGAAGAATCCGTAAATTGGCTTCCATTTTTTGGTTAGCGCGAACGTTGACTCGTAGTCGCACCAGCTCTCCTTCATAAGCTACGGGGGAGAGGGGCTCGATGCTTTCCACTGCCGCTTCGGGGGAATTTCGTGCAGGTAGTTGATGCCAGTGGAGGTCAGTCTTTTCTCGTTGGAGTTCGTCCTTAGCGCGTGCAATGTCTCCCGTGACTGCTCCGTCGGAGAAGAGAACGATTCGGAGTGCTTTGTTTGCGGGGAAGGCCAGACGAACTTGCGAGAGTGCGGAGGCGAGGTCACTAGCAGAGCGGTAATCTGCATCTGAGCGGAGAGCTTCGCTTTCAGCGATAAAGGCTTCGAGTTCGGGAAGGGTGGTGGGTTGTGGGGTTTTTGCGAATTGATAGATACTATAACTATCTCCTCGAGGGAGAGATTCGATGGCTTCGGAAGTGAGTTTGAAAGCCTCGCGCATGGCCTCGGTCGAAACCGATTCAGACGTGTCGAGTAGGAAAACCAAATGAGTGTCGTCGCTCTTGCGAACCCAGAAAGGGCGGCAAAGTGCAAGCACGAGAAGAATGACTGCGAGCACGCGACAGAGGAAGCTCGCCCAGCGAAACCAGAGCGGGCGATCAACAAGAGAGAAAAAGAAGGCGATCCCAAGGAGAGGAACGAAGAGAAGAGCCCACAAGGGGGTGAGAGAGAGAAATTCGATCATCCCAGTTTGCGTCGGTGGTAGAGAATTGATTCGAGGGTGGTCAACAGGATTCCAATCAAGAGAAGCCACCAGGCGAGGCGAGTGCCACCTAAGGTTGCAGAGGCGGTGTTGCTAAGTTTAGAATCGGTAAGACCCGATTCATTGGCATTGAGGAGGCCGACTCCGAAGCTACGGGTAGAAGTCGCGTTTTCGCGGTCGATTTCGATTTGATGAAAGCCGGGCTTGTTGAGCCGAGGCGTGTTGGTCTGAACGGGCTTTTCGGCAGGAGCGGTCCAGCGAGGGGGAGTGGAGGTATTGGTGAGTTTAAGAATCGTTCCGGTAGGGTAGACTGAATGAAGGGCTTCCTCTGCTCCTGCTAGGAAACGAGCGCTATCGTAAACGAGGACAGGGAACCAGGGAGAAAGGAAGAAATCAGCTTCTAAGGGAGAAAGGTTGGCGACAATCGCTTGTCGGTCATCACGGTTAGCCAGATAGAGAAGAGGGACGCCGTCTTCACTGGCGATGAGGACAAGGGAATTGTCGGGGGGGGTAAGAGCACGGGCCCCGTTGAAGTTCATGTTTTCTACTTCGAGGTGGCGTAGCAGGGGGTGATTTTCCGCGCTGGGTGGAATCGTGGCAATGGGGGAAGGGATGGGGTCGCCGAGGTCCTGCCACCAAGGAGATTTTTTAGTCTGAGGATTGAGGATTAGAGCCCGATTGGTTTCCGGATTCGCTAGATCACTTAAGGTGATGGCTGCGGCATCGTCTGACTCGGCGGCATAGAGGTCTCCTCCACGAGCGAAAGCGTCTACTGTGCGTGAGAAGAAATAGGGTTCGGCAGCTAGGACGTTGACGGGGATCTTCTGAGGTTCTTCTAAGGCGAGAACTAATTGGTTGTCTTCGCTGAGAGCATCCTGTGTCTCTAGAGTGAGAGTGAGTCCTCCACTGCTGAGGTTTTCGAGGTCGATTTGCTGTGGGTCATTGAGGCCGGGAGTGAGATTGAGGGGAATGAGGCGGAGTAATTGTTCGCTCTCTCGAGCGCTTACGAGTAGTTCTACTGACTGTTCCGTATCAAAAGACGAGATACAACGAAAGAAGAGGGTGGCGACTCCAGGTTGGCCCATTTTCCAAGCAAGGTCAGCAGAGCAAATGCCGATATTATCAGCTTTGCTAGCAGTGAGGATGATTTCGATGCTTTTGGGTAACTCGGGGGCTTTTCCTAGGCCGTCAGTTAGGAAAATGACGCGAGCGTTTTCGTTGTTAGCGAGATCATTTAGTTGTTGGAACGAGGTGGAGGTTGGAGGTTGAGCGGTAGGGTGAAGAGAGTCTAGGGCTTGCAGAAGATCTTTGGGGCTGTCACTTAGATGACTAGCAAAGTTCAGGTGGTCGCTCAATCCGATGACCGCTAGGCGCTTGCTTCCATCGAGGGCACGGACGATTTCTTTTCCTTTGCGTTGTGCTAGGGCAAAGCTCGTCGAGTTTTCTCCCGTGCCAGCCTGCATAGAAGGAGAGAGGTCAAGCACGAGGAGGACGTCTCGTTCGTCTTCTTGTGCGAAGCGGGGGCGGGCTAGGGAGATAATCAGAGCGAGAAAGACTAGCAGCATCAATAACAGCGAGAAGACATCTCGCAATTTACGGAAAAGAGCGCTAGCGGATTTCTCTTGGAGGATGGCTTCCCAAAGGAAGTAGGTGTTCGTTTTCTTCCGCCGAGGACGAACCTTGAGAAAGTAGATGAGAGCAAGCGGGAGGAGGCCGAGTAGTCCCCAGAGGAATTGTGGAGCGAGAAAAGTCATGCGACGAGGCCTCCTCTTCTTAGGATTCCTTGAATGACGGCATCGAATTCATCTTCGATAGAAGTTGTAGCCAATCCAATGCCGCGACGAGCGCATTCCTTTGCGAGGTTTTCGTTCCAGTTTTGGATCGCGGTTTCGTAGGCTTCCACTTCGCGGCGAGTGATGGTGAGGCGTTCGCGAGCGTTCGTCTCTGAACATTGGATTTCGACATCACCTTTCCAATCGCAAACTTGATCAGCGGGGTCTTGCACTTGGATGGCAAAGACATCATGACCAAGGCCTGAGAGGCGTTTGAGGCCATTTTCAAAACCACTGGGAAAGAGAAAATCACTGATGGCAATGACCACGCCCTTTTTGCGATGGCGAGCTTGAAATTCTTTTGTGCAAGCAGTGAAGTCAGTATCTGAGCCAAAGGGAGTGAGCTCCTCGAGAGATCTCAGCATACTGAAGACCTTCCCTTTGCCGCGGCCGACTTCCTGTATGCATTGAAGATGATCGGCGAGGCTATAGATGGCGACCCGGTCCATGCACTGAAGGCCTATGTAGCCGAGAGCCGCAGTGAGCTGGCGAGCGATGGTTAGTTTATTTTCCATCGAAGGGCTAGCATCACAGAGGAGATAGATGGTGGCGTCTTCCTCCAGTTCGAAGAGCTTGATGACCAGTTGATCGAAGCGAGCAAAGACGCGCCAGTCGATAGCACGGTAATCATCTCCTAGTCGGTATTCGGCGTAGTCGGCGAATGTGATTCCGGTGCCTTTTTTACGGCTTTTACGATCCGCTTGTAGCGTGCCTCCTAAGACACGACGGGCGAGAAGAAAGAGTGACTCTAGCCGCTGGATGAAGGCGGGATCGGTCAAGCTATCTGCAGCAGAGGATTCACTCATGTGAGAACAGCGAGAAGAGGAAAAGAGTTAGTCTGCAGATTTAATGGCTGAACTGATGAGGTCATCAGGTGAGATGCCCTCTGCTTCTCCTTCAAAGGAAAGAATGAGACGGTGGCGCAGGGCCGGAGGAGCCGCGGCCTGAATATCCTCGCGAGCGACATGGAAGCGTCCGTCGAGAAGTGCACGAGCACGAGCTGCGGAAAGAATGGCTTGTGCGGCTCGCGGGGAGGCGCCGTGACGAAGGAAGGTTTTTAGCTTGGAAGGGGTCTTTTCGTTCTGGGGGTGAGTGTGGCGAACGATGCGGACCAGATAATCCTGAACACTGGCTTCGATGGGAATTTCGCGCACGGTGCGGCCCATCTCGATCAGCTCTTGACCCGATACGACCGGATTGATCTCGGGTTGCTCGTTACCCCCGGTCCGATTCAGAATTTCGTTGAAATCGTCATGAGAGGGAAGAGGGACTTCGAGTTTGAAAAAGAAGCGATCGAGCTGTGCTTCGGGAAGAGGGTAGGTGCCATCGTTCTCGATTGGGTTTTGAGTCGCGAGAACGAAGAATGGGGGAGCAAGAGGGTGGGTTTCGTTCGCTACTGTGACGTGCTTTTCTTGCATCGTTTCAAGGAGAGCACTTTGAGTTTTAGGAGTCGCTCGGTTGATTTCGTCCGCAAGGAGGATATTGCAGAAGACGGGTCCTTTTTGGAAAATAAGTTCACGGCGTCCGTCTTGCTCAGAGAGAATTTGAGTTCCTACTACGTCAGAGGGGAGGAGGTCCGGGGTGAACTGAATACGCCCAAAGTCGAGATTCACCGCTTTCGCTAGCGTATTGACCAGGGCTGTCTTTCCTAGTCCGGGGACCCCTTCGAGAAGAACATGGCCTCCGCAGAGAATCGAGATGAGGACGTTTTCGACAATTTCGTCTTGGCCGACAATGAACTTGGCGACTTCTTCACGGATGAGTGAGAACTTCTTACTAAAGTCTTTGGCGCGCGCTTCGGTTACTGTCGCGGTAGAGGTGGACATGGCTAAATGTAGTGGGTTGGAATTAGAAAATGACGAAGAATTGGTTTAACGAGTAACGAGAGCACCTTTCGGGTGCATTACTCCTTATAGGGGAGGCGAGCGTAAGAAAGGTCTACCAATGTAACGACAGGAGAGCTTCTTTCTTGTTTGTTAATTGCTCTCAACTTCGTTGTTGTCGTCCGTAGTCATCTCATGGATGCGCTCGAAGTATTCGCGCACGCCGACTTTCATATTCTCGGGGATATCATCGCGAGTGACAAAGCTTTCGACCTGGCGAGCAAAGGAGCGTTCTTGGGTTGCGGTCCGACGTCCGGAAATTCCGCTGCCGCTCTCGGCATCTTCGACCATCGTCTGGCTACGTCCTTGGCGCTTTTGCCCAGTGAGTCGTTCGCTATTCATCTCGTTTGGGAGATCGGTCGTTCCTTCCCGTCGTGATTCATCGGTAGCGCTTCCGATGCCCTTTCCTTGGCCGGGTTTTGAGTTTAACGATTGGCATTGTCCCGCACAGTAGCTTTGGCACTGGCTGAGCTTTTTGCGCATTTTTCCGAGTTTGCTGCGCAAGCGTTTGCGGGCGTCTAGTTTCTTTAGGCGTTCATCAAGCCGGCAAAATGCTCCGTTTTCACATTCTTCAC
>CAYUHN010000173.1:0-6077 GCA_964444495.1 uncultured Roseibacillus sp.
CCTGTTGCTACAGGCGTTACGATCTTCGCGAATCCAGGTAGCTCATAAGTTTGAAAGACCCATGAGCATCCCTTCTCCACTCGACTGCCAACTCGCACTCGGCCACAAAGCCTCGCACCCATTGACTCCCCTTCACTCTCAACTGTCGATGTTTGGCATGGTGACTCTACGGGTTGCGAAATCCGCCATTGCTTCAGCACTCGCCGTCCACAATGGAGCATCACCCATCTTCCAGCATCACTCCGCAGTGAGTAACACTACGAAGTCATTGGAGCTAGGTTTGTCTGGTTGTCCTTTCCCCGAAGGAAAAGGCGGGCAGACAGGGTTGCTGCCCCTTTACGCGCCTTTCGACGCGCCCATCTCATGACGCCAGACCGCCATATTTATATTTTCCAAATCACAGACCTTGAGAGAACAGCTAAAGAGATCCGCAAGGGAACCTCCCAAGACCTGTGATTTGGAGAGGAGCCAGTCATCACGACTGCCCCCTCCAAAGTAGAAGCAAGGACAAGAAAGCCCTTGCTCCTTTCATTTTCTAGGAACAAACACCGTCACCATTCTCTCGAATCGTGGCCGCGGGGATTTCTCGGCGGACCTTTCGATGTTTCCTTTGGCACATCTTCCAACAAGCCTTTTAGGCCTGAAAATGAGCACATAGATTCCCCTTCTTCATATATATATGAAGTTAAGTCTTTCTTGACCAAAATATCATTTAGATTATCGTCGTCTTGCGCAGTCGACTCATCGAAATTCCATTCGGTAGTGCTGTCGGAGCCGCCATCAGTTGCAGCTGATGGCGGTTCTTTTTTCAGGTTCTGTCTTTAAAAATTGTTTTTCTTGGAGAATGCGATTTCTCGTTCTCCGGTTCTTACTTTCTATTTTAGAGTTTCATCTTCGTTTGATTTCTTAAATTGAGACCACAAAAAAGCCCTGATTCCGTAAGGAAGCAGGGCCGTAAATCCTTGGAATGAAAGGCTTTTACCTCTCCCTGCTAAATCTGTTGTTTCTGCCCAGTCCTTGCTCTACCGCCTTCTCACAAATACTATTTGCGGGAATAAAACTGCGGCTCGTGGTGGGCATTATCGGGTTAATCCGGAGGCTTAAATACAAACCAACAAACATATCCCAAACTTGTCCACCGAGCGTCTCGAGCGAGCGCTGATGCGGTTTGTTTTCTATGTTCTGTGACTTGTTCATAATTGAAATGGCCTCCTTTTTGTTTTACCGCTCTCGTTTGCGGCGTGCCAGATAGTTATCTATTCATTCACTTCAGGTCAACACCTTTTCGTATATTTTTTCCATATTTTTTGACATCCATTTAAAATCTCCTATTTAAACTAAAAATATAGTATATGACTCCTTCGTTCTTAACCTTGATAATTTCGGAGCAATTCGACTACCAAAATCACCAGAGGATTTCACTTTTGCACGAGCCGCCGAAATGCCAAATCGCTTGTCAGCAGGGAATCCACCCCCTTAATTCTCTCCATGGTCATTGCGGAAGCACGGTCCGAATTACTCACCCAAGGTTTTACCATGTTGGACAAGGCTTTTTCTTTGTCTCAGATCAACTCCGCACGAAGAGCCCAAGACGCCTTTGCGCGCGGAGAAATCGACCGGGAACCCTCTTTCACTTGGCCCAAGCCACGACCTCGGCCGAATCTACGGGAATTCAACGGCAAGATTCGCTCCTGGCGGTCCCCCTATGCCACATACTTTCACAGCGATTTTCAGGCTCTTTTGCATACGCCTCAGTTCTTATCGCTTCTCGCCGAAAAGACCCAAGCAAGCTCGATTCGCTATTGGTTTGATCAACTCCTTTGGGAAGAACCCTCGCAAGGGCCAATTGACCCCGTCTACCACTGGCATCGCGAACGCAGTCGCTGGAAGACTTGTCGCTGTGAACTCATGGTCACTGCCTGGGTTCCTCTCGCCCCACTTACGCTAGAGATGGGCCCACTTTCCTTTATTCCCGAGTCACCCACCTATTATCCCCCGCTCGATTTGACTGCTAGCTGGGAGCCACCAAACCCCTCCGAAGTTCAGCCAGCTCTCGTTCAACCTGGAGGGGCTGTGCTTTTCCATTGGAATGCCATTCATGGCAATCCCCCCAATCTTGGATTTCTCCCGAGACGAGCCATCGCTCTTCACTTTGCCATCGGCCCTTTACGCTACCAAGCCTGCAACCGCTTCTCGCACGTCAATGAACGTAACGTGCGAGTCCTCAATGGCGAACCAGACTTCACCGATTCCGAAGTCTGTCCTCTTCTTTGGACGCAGTAGCCCCACAGTCTTGCTTGTCGGGTAAGGACATGCTTGCTTCTCAGGGTGTCCGAAGCCTCTCTCCTCACCGCGCTCAAGTCTCGTGATGGCTCGGCCTTTTTGGCGTTCAGTGAAGACCAACACTACGCTGACCTCGCCAATTTCTACACTGAACTCGAGAGCGACGAAGACCAAACCTGGATGGTTCGCATTCTCGCTCCTGAGCGATTCTCCGATATTATCGCTGAATTGCCCGAGTCCCTACGGGAAGAAGCTCTCTCCCGTTATCGCCCTGCCCAACAACGAGAACTCTTGCGAGCGCTTTCGGACGATGACCGAGTCGACCTCTTGCAAGCCGTTGATGAAGAATCGCGCACCCCACTTCTCGACCTTCTCTCCTCTGAAGATGAGGAACTCACACGGAATCTTCTCAAATATGATGCCGAGACAGCCGGAGGTCGCATGACGACTGGAATCGGACAAATTCCGAACGGGCTCACCGTCCAACAAGCCCTCGACACTCTCTCGAAAGTCAAAAACTCGGCCGAAACACTAGCGCGAATCTTCGTAAGCGACGAACAAGAGCGTCCCGTCGGTTTTGTTCGTCTCCGAGACCTCGCCTTCGCCTCTCGCGACACTCTCGTACAAGACATCATGAGCCCCGTCTCGGAAACAATTCTGGCTACGGCTGACCAGGAAGAAGCAGCAGTGATGGTAAGAAAATACGATCTACTAGCTCTTCCCGTGGTTGATGAAAGCCACCGCCTACTCGGAGCTATCACCTACGATGATGCGATGGAGATTCTCGAAGCAGAATCGACAGAAGACATCGAGAAGCAAGCCGGAATCGCAGGCGAACAACCTGAAATCCCCTACCTCCGGACCCCGATCGCGACTCACCTGCGCCGGCGAGTGGGTTGGCTACTCGTCCTAGGCTTTCTCGCGATTGCTTCCGGCTACATCATGATTCGTTTCGAGGAAGTGCTCAACTCAGCTTTCTTGTTAGCGCTCTTTCTTCCTATGGTGATTGCGACGGGAGGGAATACCGGAGGACAAGCTTCCACGATGGTGATCCGCGCTCTTTCTCTCGGAGAAATTGATAAGACCGATACCCTTCGCGTTGCTTGGAAGGAGCTCCGACTCGGACTCTTTCAAGGGGCTATCCTATCCTCTGCCCTCGCACTCGTGTGCTTAGTTATTCTCCCTCTTCTTTCCCCAGATCAAACTGCAACAGTCCCTCTGCCCCGTTTCACAATTGCAGTCTGTAGCGCTCTCGCTATTCAAGTCGTAGCCTCCACCCTCATCGGAGCACTCCTTCCCATCGGAGCCAGAGCGATTCGCCTCGACCCAGCCGTGATTGCCGCTCCTGCCATCACCACTATCGTCGACGTCTCGGGGATGATCATCTACTTTACGACGGCTCGATTATTACTTCAACCATAGTAGAAAAATCCACTCCTCATCATGACCCTTCTCACCGAGTGGATTCTTCTTTTATGTATCATGATTCTTGGACAATTCAGTCCGGGGCCAGACATGATTCTACTCACTCGCACGGCATTGAGCGCGGGCTTGAAAGCTGGCCGACAAATGGTCTTAGGGATTGTCACCGGCCTTAGCCTTCATGCCATTCTTGCGATTTTCGGAATTTCTCTCCTCCTCGAATCAAGCCCATGGGCAGAAAAAATACTCAGTATTGCAGCGGCGAGCTACCTCCTCTGGCTAAGCTGGCAATTACTGAAAAATTTTCGAATCACAAACTCGCCTTCCCTCGTAGACTCCGCCACCGAAAACAGTCCTTCTCCCAAACAGAACTGGTATCTACGCGGACTCCTCTGCAATCTCTTAAATCCCAAAGTAGTCCTCTTTTTCGCCGGACTCTGCTCGGCCTTCCTCGCTAACGAACACCCCTCTTGGTGGCCAGCCCTTCTCTGGATTACGATCGTTGGCTCAGGAACCCTCTCCTGGATGCTTTGGGTCTATATCCTCCAACTCTCGACCATCCGCAAGGCCTACAGCCGTTACGCGCGCTGGTTCGATCTTGGATTTGGAATAGGATTAGCGCTCGTAGCGATGCTTCTCTGCTGGAGACTATTCTAAAGCTTCCTTTACTTTTGGAGAAACTCGGCAATACGCCCTTTGGGCCGACCAATTAAGGCCTTCTTCCCCTTCACAATAAGCGGACGCTGCAGGAGCTGTTTATGCTTAAGAAGAATTTCCACCACCGCCGTGGGATTGCCTACATAGTCATCCGGATTGTACTCATGCTTTTTAAACAAGGAGTCCTTTCGAACAAGATCTTCAACAGGATCTTCCAAACCAGCAACGATCTCTTCGAGCTCCTCTCGTCCAGGAGGAGTCTTGATATAGAGAATGACTTCATGCTCGACTCCTAATTCCTCAGCGACCGCCAAGGCATTTTTCGACGAGCCTCAGTGAGGATAGTGATAAATCTTAACGTCAGACATCGCTGGAAAGCTATCTGCTAGCTTTTGGGAGTCAAGACGACGAGAACCAGGAACTACTTTCACAACTTATACAGCTCAATCTTGACCTAAGGAGACCTAGAGCAGAGGCTCTCAGTCCCTTAACTGGGAGACGGATTATGGATTACGGCTCATTAATTGCGAAACGAGAGTCTCGCTATAAAGAAATTGAACAAGCGATGTCTGACCCTGAATTTTTCAGCGATCAGGCTCGATCCACTCAACTCTCCCGCGAGCACCAATCCATCAAGAAAGTGCTGACGCTCTGGGACACTTTGCAAAAGACGAGTTCTGATTTGGAGGAAAACCGAGAGCTTGCCAAGGGCACCGATGAACTTGCTGAAATGGCTGCCGAAGAGATTCCTCAGCTAGAAGAAACGGAAGAACGTCTCACCTCAGAAGTGCAATATGCCCTTCTCCCTCGCGATCCTTCAGAAGAACGAAACGCTTTGGTAGAGATTCGTGCTGGGGCTGGAGGTGACGAAGCATCACTCTTCGCAAACGAACTTCTTAGACTCTATGAAAACTACGCCTCCTCGCGTGGCTGGAAAACCCAACATCTAGATTCTTCGCCCTCGGATGTTGGTGGCTTTAAAGAAGCCGTCATCAAAGTCTCAGGAGAAGAAGTTTTTCGCTATCTCAAATATGAGTCCGGTGTTCACCGCGTACAACGAGTACCGGCCACCGAAACTCAGGGTCGCATTCACACCTCGACCTGCACCGTAGCAGTGATGCCTGAAGCGCAAGAAGTCGATATCGTATTGAAACCAGATGAGCTTCACATCCAAGCAACCCGCTCCGGTGGACCAGGAGGACAGCATGTTAACACCACCGACTCCGCAGTTCAGATCACTCACCTTCCAACTGGCCTCCAAGTGAAGTGTCAAGATGGGCGCTCCCAGACCCAGAACAAAGAGCGTGGACTCGAGATTTTGCGTTCCAAGCTCTACGAGAAAAAAGTTCAAGAAGAAGCCGAGAAATATTCGGCCCAACGCCGCTCATTAATCGGCTCAGGAGATCGTTCGGAAAAAATTCGGACCTACAATTTTCCTCAATCTCGCGTCACTGACCACCGAGTCAATCACACCTCCCACAACCTCGACGGTATTATGCAGGGACAGATTGACGAATTCACCGATGCACTCCAGAAAGTCGAAATGGAGCAAAAACTTGCCGAAGCAGAAGCAGAGAACGAATAGATAAAAGTCGAGCTCAGGCCTCCCTTAGCCTAACAAACTCAGCGTTCGCAGAAAGGCACGAGCTGAGCCCCTTGGATATTCTTCTCGACTATAAAATTGTTGATAAGGTTAGAGCTTTCCTTGCCGTCAT
>CAYUHN010000174.1:0-5990 GCA_964444495.1 uncultured Roseibacillus sp.
TCCTAGCAACGGTAATCATGCTCACGCCTTGTTACTCATTTGTTGCTCCAATCGAATTTGGTGAGAAGTGTAAGCGGTCGGATGCTGTTATTCGAGGGGTTGTGGTTGATATAGTTACCGTTGCTGGGCAAGTTAAGAACTCAAGTGGTTCCGATGAAGATATTCTTGAGGGAGATTGGACAGGACCTAAGTCGCTTGCAGTTATTCGAGTAGTCAGTGTTCTGAAGGGTAACTCTAAGAAGATCAATACGGTTATATTTGTTCCCTGTGGATATAGCTTTGACGAGAGTCCATGTGAGTTGACTAAATCTAAAGATTACATTCTTTTCTTGGAGAGTATGGGACACAACTATTATCACCCTCTAGGTCCATTTTGTATGCACCGAGTTCAGAAAGAGATGGTAGGTATGAGTGGCTTCGACTGGGAAGGTGATTTTGACCCAAAGAATAAGAATGCTAAGACTATTGCACTTGATGAATTTACAAAACGTGTAAAATAGGGCTAACAAGGCAGCGCACACCAATCCGCTACCGCGTCTTGAGTCGAAATTTTAATGATAATTATGAACCTTAACCTGAAATCAAAGCTCGCCCTCTGGTAGTGGATGGGTGGCTTTTGACGTATTAGCTTCGGGAGGTTATTGAATTCGTCGAGGCGAGAAACGGTGGCGATTATTTCGCTCGAGAGGACGGCAAAGAACGATTTTTAGGTCCCCGCCTTAACTATAAATTTGGCACCCATTAGATGCTCCCGATTAAGACTTCGCAGGAGTCCTAATCGGGAATCTGTTAATTTTAAATGCTCTAGTCCTCTTCTGCGAGGTAGCGCTCTGCTTCGATCGCCGCTTTGCATCCTTCGCCTGCTGCGGTGATGGCTTGGCGGTAGTAGTCGTCCATGACGTCGCCTGCAGAGAAGAGGCCGGGAGTTTTCGTTGCGGTGCGTTCGCCTTGAGTTTGGATGTAGCCGGAGTCGTTACGGTCGACAAGGTCACCTGCAAATTGGCTGTTGGGAACGTGTCCAATCGCGACGAAGGCTCCGCGTACGTCGAGTTCGCTAGTTTCGTCGGTCTTGAGATTCTTGATTTTTACCCCAGCGAGCTTGTTGTTTTCTCCTGGGAGGTATTCAACGAGTTCAGAGTCCCAGACAGGCTCGATTTTTTCGTGATTGAGAACGCGTTCGGCCATGATTTTTGAGGCGCGAAGTTCGTCTCGGCGGTGTACGAGGTAGACTTTAGAGGCGAAGCGAGTGAGGAAGTGAGCTTCTTCGGCGGCAGAATCTCCTCCACCGACAACCACTACTGGCATATCGCGGTAAAAGGCTCCGTCACAGGTGGCACAGGTGGTGACGCCAGCTTTGCCATAGAGTTCTTGTTCGTTGGGAAGGCCTAAAAGGCGGGGGGAGGCCCCTGTGGCGATGATTACGGTTTTGGCGGAAATGACTTCATCGCTGCTCTTGATTTTGACCTCGAAATGACCTGCTTCGGTCTTTGTGATGGACTCTGCGACTTTGTATTCGGTGCGCGCGCCAAATTTCTCAGCCTGCTTCTGCATGCGATTCATGAGTTCGTAGCCGTCAACTCCATCAGGAAAACCAGGAAAGTTTTCGACTTCGGAGGTGGTGGTGAGGAGCCCGCCCGGTTGTTCGCCAGCTAGGATTCGAGGCTCGAGGTTTGCACGACTGGTGTAAAGGGCTGCGGTCCAACCTGCAGAGCCGGTGCCAATAATGAGAACGTTTTCCATGGATTGAGTGTTTTTTGAGGAGATTAGAGTGCTGGAGGCCAATTTTATGCCCGCAAGGACTCTTAGTAAGAGTGTTGAGAGCGAAATGCAAGGAATGAGGAATCATAGAATGACGTCGAAAGCTGGAGGGAGGGCTTTTCGTTAGCGGTAAAATCGGCTTGGGTCCCTTTGATGAAGCATTTCCACTTTATTGGCATTTGTGGTACCGCGATGGGTTCGGTGGCCGTGGCTATGAAGCGCGCCGGCTTTGCGGTAACCGGTTCGGATGAAAACGTCTACCCGCCGATGTCCACTTTATTGCAAAATGAAGGAGTGGAGATCTTTTCCGGTTATCGTGCAGAGAATATTCCTCAAGAGGCTGAGGTGATTGTGGTGGGAAATGCGATTAGTCGTGGAAATGAAGAGGCGGAAGAAGTCCTGAACCGAAAGTTCCTTTATCAATCTCTTCCGGAAGTGCTCAAGGAGCATTTTTTGAGAGGAAAACGAAATTTAGTGATTGCTGGAACTCATGGGAAAACAACTACGAGCTCGATGGTGGCATGGTTACTTGAGTCTGCTGGGCGTGAGCCAAGTCGTATGATTGGTGGGGTGCCAAAAAATTTCGAAAGGGGGGCGGCCTTTACTGATTCGGAATTTGTGGTTTTGGAAGGGGATGAATACGATACTGCGTTCTTCGATAAGCGTTCAAAGTTTCTTCATTACTTGCCTGAGATCGCGGTCGTTAATAACGTCGAATTTGATCATGCGGATATTTATGATGATCTCGATGCGATTCTCCTGACCTTTTCAAGGCTCTTGCGAGTGGTTCCGAGTAATGGGATGGCATTTTTAAATGGGGATTGTGAAAATACGAAGACTCTCGTATCGGAAGCTCCTTGCCCAGTGAGTTTGGTTGGGTTTGGAGGGGGATGTGATCAAATGATCTCGAATGTGCGAGTGGCCGATGGGCGTTCTACTTTCGATCTAGCTGGGGTGGAATATATGGTTCCGATGACGGGGGAGTTTAATGTGCGTAATGCTGCGATGGCGGTTTGTTCGGCGAAGCAGGCAGGCTTAAGCGAGGAAGAAATTCGTGAAGGTTTAGCTAGTTTTGCGGGGATTAAGCGCCGTCAAGAAGTGCGAGGGGAAGTGAATGGAGTCACCGTTATCGATGATTTTGCTCATCATCCTACTGCGGTGGAGCTTGTGATTAAGGGGCTTCGCGAAGGGTATCCTGGTCGCCGTCTAACGGTGATTTTGGAACCACGCTCAAACACCATGCGTCAAGAGGAGCATAAAGGCAATTTGGCACAATCATTGGCAAATGCTGACTTGGCGGTAGTTCCGCCGGTTCTCGAAGCGGGGAAAATTGCAGGAGATGCCTTGCTCAATGTTCCTCAATTGATCGACGATGTGAATACTGCGGGTGGTGATGCTCGCTGCATTGATTCTGTTGAAGACATTGTTGCTTGGGCTGCAGCGGAATCTAAGTCCGGTGATGTCATTGCAGTTCTGAGTAATGGCGGTTTTGGAGGGATTCACGACAAGTTATTGGCGGTTCTTTAAGGCTAGTGATCCATTCGCTTTCTACTGGTATGCCCGGGTGGCAGATACGCAGCGTATTATAGATTTTCTTCGTGAGATTGGTTTGCAGGTTCACGAACGTTCCTTGTTGGATACGATTTTTCTTCCTGGGATTTCGATTGAGCGGGGAGAGTTGGTTGTTGATCGTGAGAGATTGGTTCACCCGGGTGACATGTTGCATGAAGCCGGGCATATCGCGATCACGCCTCCTTCGGAACGCGATTCTTTAGGTGGGAACTTGGAGTCAGGTGCAGGTGAAGAAATGGCTGCAATAGCATGGTCTTATGCCGCTTCAGTTCATCTTGGCTTGGATTCATCTGAGGTGTTCCATGAGGAAGGTTACAAAGGGGACGCTAAGAATTTGGCAGAGAATTTTGAAAATGGATGTGGGGTCGGAATGCCGTTGTTGGAATGGTATGGGATGACTCGTTTTCAAAGGGACGATTTGAGTGGACCGGATTTTCCGCAAATGCATCAGTGGGTTCGAGAGACCGAAAATCCTCCGATTTGAGTGAATGTCTGGTCTTTTGTCGCAGGCAGGATCATCTATCGACAGCGGTCTTCGCCTACAGTAGTCCTTTGAGCAGCTTAGAGCGTAGCTTATGGTACGAATTGTTTTTAGACAGATTTGGGTAGTGTTTTTGATGGGAGGATGGCTGTTGTTGTCCTCTTGCCAGAGCTTTCGCTCTTCGCCCTCGGCGACAACGATTAGTCGAGCGATTCAGGATCCTGAGCCCTACACTATTGTTCGGAAAAGAACGCCGGAAATTTTATCGTTCCAGGAGCTCGTCTCGATGGTGGAAAAACCTGAGAGTGCTGGCGCGAAGCGGGCATTTGAAAAAGCGCAGAAACTCTTTGCTTCTCCGTTTATCGACAACTCTCATTACTACCAAAAAGGTTTACCCGAGCCGAATGTCTATGAGCGGTTGGGGCCTTGTCTTCGAGTCTCGAGTTGGAACATTGAAAAATCGATTCGGACAAAGAAGGTTGCGGGAATGTTGACTTCTTTGGAGACCTTCCGTTCGCAACTTGATCCTAGGGTATTAAAGAAAAAAGATCTCTATGAAGATGTTCTTCGTCAGCGCGAAAGATTGATTCATACGGATATTCTGTTTTTGCAAGAGATGGATATTGGGCATTGTCGTAGTGATTACTTATTTGCGGCTCAATATCTCGCTCGTGAGCTTGGAATGAATTTTGTCTATGCTCCTCAACAGCTAGAGATTGATCCTGTTTATTTGGGGTTGGAGAATGTTTATTTCCCAAATGAAGCAATTGACCACGATGCTTGTCGTTCGCTTGCTGGCGAGCCTTCTGATTATAAAGGGCTCTTTGGGGTAGCTGTTCTTTCGCGATACCCGATCAAAAGGGTGCAAACCTTTCAGCTGAAAACACAATCTTATGATTGGTATCTCGATGAGATTAAAAAACCGGATTTCATCGAGATTACTCGGCGTGATACGACCGAGGGGCTTTTTCATGTTCGTCCCGTCCGCGAAGTGAAATATGGAGGACGAGGTTTTACCCGGGTTGATCTTCATGTGCCAGGTGTTCCCCATGAAACGATTAGCGTTATTAACGTTCATCTTGAGATTAAAACAACGCCTGAAAATAGAGCTGAACAGGTTCGTGAAATTTTATCCTACATCAAAGATATTAAGAATCCGGTGATCATGGCGGGTGATTTCAATAGTGTTTCTCGGGATATTAGTTCGACTTCTTTTGCGCGCCTGACATCTCGTGCGGCTACGGATCCAACGTTTATTTTTTCAGCGGCTCTTTTTGCCGCCAATGTTACGGGCGTTAATCAGCTGCGAGGGATTTTAAATGGTTACAAGAATTACCGGAATCCGCTTGCGGTTGATATTCCGATAGTTTTTCCAAATAAGTCGATGGAGCTATTTAATGTCGTGCGAGATTTTCGCTTCAGTGATGGAGGCGCATTTGATTTTCGTGGCGATCGAAAGCGTTCTACCCATTGGATGCGTGGTAATCTCGCTAATTCGAATCAGCGCCATCCTTTTAAGGGCTACACGTACACTTTTGAAGTGCCGCGACCGATTGGGCCTCTGGGGCGGGAGCGGCTCGATTGGATTTTTGTGAAATCTTTTTTGACGAAGCCGGGTTCTCGGAGAGCGTCTTATCAGCTTGCCCCTCATTATGGGGAAACCCTTAGTCTTCTCAATATTACGGCTTCGGAAGCGTATTCGGATCATCACCCGATTACGGTGCTTCTTCCCCTAGAAGAGCCGTGATTGCTTCTATTCCTCTTCAGGAAAGGGTGGGTTTATTTCGTGTTGCTTTCGTCTAAGATGAGGATCTGCAATGAGAAAGCCAAAAGGGATGAGAGAGCTGAGTCCAATGAGAATCACGAAGCGAAGTTTCCAGCTGTATTCTAGCCAGCAAAGAAAGAGGAGGAGTGCGAAGGCGCAAAAAAGTCCTCCGTGGAAACGTCCGGTCCATGAGACGAGCTCGCCGTTCCCGCTCATTGCTCGATAGGCCATAGCGCTGAGAAGAGTAAGCCAAGAGCCGCCTTCAAGAAGGGCGGTGAGACGGAGGAGTGGAATTTTCATCGCTACTATTGATCTGGGGCTTCAATAGCCGAGATAAAAAATCTGTAAAGTATATCCCACGGCGATCGGCTGTTGTGGAGAAAGTGACTTTCGTTGGGAACAGTAAAAAAGAAG
>CAYUHN010000175.1:0-5774 GCA_964444495.1 uncultured Roseibacillus sp.
CTACTTTCTCTTGCGAAGGCCAACTCCCAAAGTGAGTGCGATACTCTTCTTTGAAGCGCTTCTTCGCCGCAGTCTTGCGCTCTTTGATGAACTCTTCTACTCGCTTGGGACTCGGGTCGTTTCCAAACAATTCCTTGTAGCGGGATTCGAAGGCTGTCCGTTGCCTTGTTCTCTGCTGATAGAGCTTCTCGATTTGTGGATCGAGTTCTTTCAGACGAAAAGCCTCCCCATCAGATTCCACCGCATACCCCAACCGCTCACACTCACCTGCCAAGTCACGGTAGAAGGCTCCTCGAATCCACTCCTTACTTTCTTCCGCCATCTGCTTGGGCTGCAGAGCCAACCAGCGCCCCGATTCCCGGTCCCAGCTCACATTCCCAAAGACGAGATGAGTATGAACCTGCGGGTCTAACAAACGACTGGTATCGTGTCGAAAAACAGCTGCCACCGCATTCCCTGTCACTCGCGTATTCTCGGTATGATAATTCTGTCCCTTTCGAAGCCGAACACTCGCGAAAGACTCAAGACGCTCAAAAACGTTTCTCACACTTCGGTCAAAGGCATCGAGCAAGCGTTCATCACCTCCCGTCATGGCGGCCACGCTGAAGCTCTTGGGCGCTGACACCACGAAATCATGCCAGTTCACTTTGGCAACTCGTTCTCGCAAACGATCTCCGGTTTCCGGATGCTGATTCTTTTCTAGACTCAAGAGATCTCTCGGGCGCACCTCTTGGTTTTCGAGACCAAACATCTCGGCACCTCGCCCCCACCACTCTCCTTGCACCCGCTCTCCTTCTGAGTAGTAGTCATTCGCCCGAAGGTGGCGTCCCAAGTAGTCCGCTCCTCCTCGAATCTGGCTCACCGTAATCACTCTCAAGAGGTATGCGTGAACTTCAGTTAAAATGCCCATTTCTCTCGGGCTTCCCTATGTCTTTGCCCACATCTATTTTTGAAGATGGCACCATCACGGTCGCCAGGCTCATTCAACCAACCAAGGAGAAACTTATGAGTAACCAACCCTTATCCACTGTCCGCATCGGCGGAATCAAAGCCACCATTTGGGAAAACAAAGACGACCAAGGCATTGTCCGCTACAACACCACCATCACGCGAACCTACCTCGACCAAGACAAGAACTGGCAGGAAAACAACAGCTTCTCTCTCGATGACCTCCCTCGCCTTCGCCTAGCCAGTGAGCAAGCCTTCGCTCAAATTCATGAACGCATTGCCGAACGACATCAGGAGAAATCAAATGCCCCCTCCGAAGAAGAAGCATCCGAGAAATTTGCCCCTGCTTCCAAGCGGGGGCGTGGCAAGCAATCGTTTACCGGGAAGCTGGAGGAAGAACGCCAGAAAAACGGGGCTGGTAAAAGTCAGTAGCTACTCTGATTCGGCCAAATCCGGCGGGGACTTTCCCGCCGGAACCTTTCCCTATTTTTAACCGCCTTGAACCTTAGAATTCTGCCTTCAAGAGCCGTTCGCAATTGTCCACAACCAGTTCCGTGACTTTCTTTACATGCGGTATCTCTTCCTTCTTCCTTTCCGTCGCTTCGGCAACTCGTCCCGCCAAGTCTTTGAGTCTGCGCGCCGCAAGAGCCTTCCCAACCCCAGCCTCTTCAAAAAACTTCAGCCAGTCCCTCGATTGAATGCGCTTAGGCTTTCGTTCTTTTCCAATCTTCATCGCAAGTTCATTTGCTAGATCTGGATAAATCTGGGTGCACACCAAGTCATAAAGCGGAGCCAACCGAATCGTTCCTTGTTCACTCAAAATCAGTGAAAAGTTCTTCCCATGTGCATCGCTGTTCCCAATCAAGTAGTTGAAAACGACCGCATCGAAAAGAGCCTGAACATCAAGACCTGGGGCGGTAGAAACCTCCCGAAGCAACGCAAAGCATTTCTTCAAATGAGGTCCTCCTTCCTGTTGGTATTTCCATTCCGGAGGAATACCGAGAGCCTGACAGAAATCCTCTTGATGAAGCCGCCTCCGGCGTTGTGCTCCATCCTCCACGCGATCATACCGCTCGATCTGCAAAAAACTGGTCTCTCCCACCTGGCTCATCTCCACCTGTGCAACGGAAAGGCCCACTTCTTGGGCCAATTTGAGACAAAAGAATTCATTCTCCGCGAGTCCCTCGAAATGCGGACTTTGTGGCTTGATAATATGAGTGCTCGGAGCTCCGTTCTGAGGAAGGAAATAGCGCCCGTCATCAATCATCACTGCCAGCTTTCCTTGGGCTCCTGCCAACGATAGCCGCACTCCTTCGCTGCCCACGAGAAGAGGTTGCCGCGGCAATTGGGTAAACTTCTCTCCCAACTCTTCTAAACTGATCTCATGATAGCCTCCTTCCTCTGCTACCAAATTCTCAGTAGGAGAGAGGAGGCTGACCGCTCCCGCACATTCCGCTCCAATCTCCGCAAGCAAAGCAAAATCATTCCGCTCACTAATGCCGAAACGCTTCGCGATCAGCTTTCGGCTCTCTTCCTCGGGAAGCAGCCCCGCAAAAAACGGTCGACATTCCCGACGATTAAAAACCTCTTCCTTGAGTGGAAGAGATTGCGAGAGAGGCACCGCTTGAGGATCTTGTAGCCAAGACTCACCGTAACGAAAAGTCATCGCTCCTGAGTCATCCTGTTCTAACAGCCCTACTCGTTCCCTTCCCAGATAAACATCGAGCGATCTAGCCACGACCTGAACCCTCCTCTTTTGGGTGCGCGGTCAATCTCAAGCCCAAGCTCGCAAGCACGGAAAACGCCTTCCCGATTTGACAAGTTTCTTTGCCGTTCTCCAACTCGCTGATAAACCGAACCCCTACCCCCGACGCAAAGGCTAAATCAGCTTGGGTCATCGCTAAATCCTTGCGGCGTTTCTGAATCAACTCTCCAAGATGTTCTGCAGACATACTCACTCCTTTTTCCCGTTCGGGAACATTAACACAGAAATGGGGAAAAACTAGGCTATTTTTCCCGCTCGGGAATAAATTAGCGAATCTGTGGCAAAAAAGACTCTATTTTCCCGCTCGGGAAAATTATAAAACGAAAGTTCTCCTCGCCTCTGCTTGCGCTTCGCTTTTTCGCAATCACCCAAAATCGAACCATTTCTTGAGGCTCCTGCCCACCGACAGGGGCGATTTTCGGTAATTACGATCTGAGAGAGTGTGCTCCAAAACAGTCTCTCCTCTCGCTCAACGGAAAGATTCCCGCCACCCCTCTCCCCTATGTCTGCCCCTGTTCGTATCTTCCCTAGAGATGCTCATCCGAGTTCATCACATCTAACAGAAGGAATTGAAGACTCTCGAATAGCGGGATCAGAAAAGAAGTCTATCAATACTGCGGACGCAGTAATTCAAGGGGGGTCGCCCCCTCAAAAGTAAACTCAAAAATCGTTTCCCCCACCGAAGAAGGCGGGGCCCCACCATTTTTAAGTATGACTTTCACACCCCCACCCTCGCCGGGAGCAGACTTTCATAGGCGCGGCTATGAAAGCCGCCCACAACTTTAAAAGGAGAAAACCATGAAACTATTTACCCCATTCTTCAATTCATGAAGAACATCCCTACCATACCGCTTCGCTGACCCGACTCTTAAGCAACGAACACCAACTAAGCGTCCTAATCTCCGACCCGGTTAGAACTCTCGACCAAATCCCATCCTACGAATACGAGCAACATCCCGCGGCCTTTTTCTTCAGATCGACCAATTCGAAGAGCTCTTCACTCACCCCAATTCCTCCACCGAAAAAACTGAAACGTTCCTATCTCTTCTCGCTCAACTCTCTCTCACCCGACGCATCTGGATCGTCGTCACCATGCGCAGCGAGTATTTCCCCGAGCTCGCTCATTTCCCCGACTTCCTTCCTCTCGTTAAAAATGGCGGCTATATCCTTGAACCACCAAGCGATAAAGAACTCTCCGAAATCATCCGCTACCCCGCCCTACGGCAAAACTCTCACCCAAGCTGTCGATTTCTATTTGGAACACCTCGAAACGGCTGAAGAGAGAGACACCACTCCGATTGAAAAAGTGATTGTCACCTTTCAGGAAGAAAAAAGACGAGAAGAAGTGAGTGAACTGCATCTCAACGATCTTCGTCAACAACTCACTAGATTCTCAAAATCATTCAAAGAAAGAACCATCTCGAGCTTTAGCCGAAATGAAATCAGTGAAAGGATTCTCTCCCTCTCGGTAGGCGCACAGGCAAAAATCAACCAAAGGCGAATTCTTCAAAACCTCTTGCTGAGGTTTTGAGGTCAGCAGGAGAATGAACCGTTCTGAATTTACATTCCGCTTGCCAGCAGAAGAATTCCCTGAGATTTATCAAAACTCGCGGAAAGGATTCCTCGGAACAACAATTAAAACAACTTTCAACCAATCGAACCTGAGTGGAATCGTCAGCACGCATCAAGGAGATCATCCGACCCAAAAAGAAAAAGAAAAAAAAGCAGCGTAACGGTACGCTCAGGGCCAAAGATTACACCACGCCACTCTTACAGGAAGCGGAAGCACATACAGAAAAGCCTGTAGTGACTCCCCTCCCCGTCAAGAAGCCTCGAATGCTGAGAATTTTTTGGCTCATCTGGAAGCTCGCAGCACTCATTTTTTGGATCGTCGTTTACAAACTGCTAAGGGGTAGAATGTCCCCCCTTGAGATAGCCACCAAAGTAAAAGATAATTTGGGAGCCCTAGGTGGAATGTGGATAAAGGCAGGGCAGGTCATTAGCATGAGGAGCGACGCCTTCCCGTTGGATTTCTGTAATGAACTAGCAAAGCTCCAAGATAAGGCAACAAGATGGCTTTTCCGGCGATATTGGAGGCAGAGACAAATTGTTTATCGGCGAAGTCTGCGATCGCTCCCCCTTTCAGCGCTTCAATCGTTAGATCCGCATGGTAAGTATCAATGAAATGCGCCGCATACGAGCTACTCTGTCGATCAGTTCTGAGGTTAATTCATCTCATCAGGAATGTGCCTGCCCAAGTCCATCGTTCCGTGTAGGATTCGAACGATGAGCAGCACACCATCGTTCACTTGAAACAAAATCAAATGCCGACCTTCTGCCGCAACTTGGCAGCGGGGAAACAAGTCTTCACGAAATCGCCAACGCGCAGGTTCTTCTAAAATTTCGCAAAACTTGCGATAGAGGTTTTTGAGATAACGCTCTTCTTGCTCCTGCCCCCAGGTGCCAAGCGTATATGCGCTCACCTCTTGCAGATCTACTGTAGCGTGGTCGGTAAAATCCAGAATCACGATTTCTTCCGAGCTAGAGCAAGAAACTCTTCTTCACTATTCACACGGGTAACTCTACCAGCAGCAACATCCTCATAGCCCTTCATAGCCTCGCTTTTCAGCCAATCCTCTTGCATGTGCTGCTTTTCCCAAACACGTAGCGACTCACGAATAACCTCGCTGACATTGTTGTAGCGTCCAGATTCAACGCAGCTTTTGATCAGTTCCTCATAGTGAGGTGTGAGCGAAATATTCATAGAGCTTCCTTTTCTCAGTTCATTATAACAAAGATTAGCAATCTTTGCAAGTGGGTTTCGAGCTGTCGATATGAGTGGAATATCCTCATCTCCCATACATGCGTGCTTCGCGTTGTAATCAGAAACCTCAAGTAGGAGACGCAAAAACCAGTGCAACAGCAGTGCAAAAAAATCTCGCGCTAGAAACCAAACACCCGAAATTTGTTAGACGAACCCGTAACTCTTTTAAAATAAGGGAGAAATGGCGGACAGAGAGGGATTCGAACCCTCGGAGACATTGCTGCCTCACACGCTTTC
>CAYUHN010000176.1:0-5756 GCA_964444495.1 uncultured Roseibacillus sp.
AGTTTGTAGCTTGCATCAGTAAGCTTGGGGGTGGTTTGATTTTCAATGAGCCAATTCGCAAGTTCGTTGTGACGAGAAGAGTAATTTTTCCCACAAGCACTGAGCACCAAAAGAAGAGAACCAAGAGGAGGAACGGTATCAACCTCTTGTAGAGCATGGAGCAAGGTGAGAACCTCTATCTGTAAGGCTATCGTATTCTCACTAGAAGACCATTCGAGGTCTCCATCACCTTTCGACCACTGCCAGAAGTAATCTTCCGGGGGAAGAGCGTAGTTAATGGTAGTGATGCTCGGCATAACGGAATGAAGTACGGAAATTTGCGCGGGTCGCAGGAAGGAATTGCTCTTCAAGGATAACTTCGGCTGAGTCTTTCCCGAGGAGAGCAATTTGGTCCTCTCGCAAATGAAGAGCTTCTTCTAGATCAAGATGATGAAGATAAGCTGGCAGTCCAAGTCCCGACGGAATTAAAAGTTTACCAATCTGATAGAGCAGGATTCCAGTGAGTGGCGGAAGAGGGCTTCCAAGAATGAGAAGCTCCTGTGATTCGGAGAAAGCAAAACGGAGAGGTGCCAGACGGAATGAAAAAGCTTTTTCTAACCAAAATTGAGCCGCCTTTTGAGAAGTGAGAACAGCAGTCGAAGGATGATAAGTTGAACTAATTTCTAAAGTCACGGAAAGACAAGAAGGGCTCAATCCTAGCAACGCTGAAGGAGGCTTTTGGAAAGGTAAAACGGTAGCCAGCGGCTGCCAAGACTCAGAAGGTAAAGTGCGCTCAGGAAGATGCGCGTGAAAGGGAAAAAGAAGGTTCTCTTTTTGAAGCCAACGATTCGTAAAAGGCAAAGAATCGAAAGCTGATTTCTCTTCCTCGGCTGGAATCTGGACAAAAAAACCTTCGGCAGATCGAGCCAGAAGCCAATCCCGATCTCGGAAGAGAGCAAGTGCAGAGAGATCTTGCTCAGCAAGAAGCCCAACCAGATGAGAGTAATCAGGCATGAGAGTCAGGCCAAAGGGATTGAATCTTCTCCTCCAATTCGCTTCGTGCCACTCCAGGAGCAAGCCAAGAAACTCGCGAGGAGAGAGCTTGTAGTTGATCGAGGGCTACAGCTTTCTCATTTTCATTTGCTTCCTCGGCAAGCGTTTTCGAAATTTGGGACAAGCATTCAGCAAGAGACTCCGCGTCAGGAAGATGAGAAGGTCGTGAACGAGGATGGTCCGTGATTTCTTCTTCATAGCCTGCTAGTGAAGTGTTGACGATAGAAGCAATAACCTCTCTTTGCTCGGAACGATCCCAAGTGTGTTTGAGAACCCAAAGATCGGACGGCTTCGCCTCCGAGCGTCCACACAAAAGAGCCGAGGCAGCGATGATGCGCTGGAGACGAACAGCTCGACGATCGGAAAGCGCAAGTCCCGCGGAACGCAGTTTAGCAATAATATCGAGGTAGGCCTCTTGCACAGGGGCGAGATTGACTTGAGGAATCAAACCCTGAATAGTACGGACATCCTCTGCCGAAATGGAGTGATTAGTTTCTATTTGTTGTTCCTTAACCCACCCTTTGGTTAGAACGGAGCCGAGCTCGCCTTCCGGAACAGGGCCACAATGAACTCTAATCAGAAAACGGTCGAAAAGAGCCTGCAAGGTTTCGTCTTCCGGAAGATGGTTACTAGCACCAGCAAAGGTAAGTGCAGGCAAAGCGGTTGTTTCCCGCCCTCGACGAAAGATGCGTTCGTTAAGAGCAAGAAGCAGAGAGTTCAGAATCGCAGAATTGGCATTTAGAAGTTCGTCTAAAAAAACAATATCCGCTTGAGGAAGCATGCCTTCGGTATTCGTAACCAGCTCTCCTTCGCGAAGCTTGTTGATGTCGAAAGGACCAAAGAGCTCATTAGGCTCGGTGAAACGCGTTAAAAGATAATCGAAGGAACGTCCTTGAATCCGATGAGCGAGACCATTAACGAGAGCCGATTTGGCAGTTCCTGGAGGGCCATAAAGAAAGATGTTTTCTCGCGCAACAAGGCAAAGCCCCATCAAATCGATGATTTCATCCTTGGCAACGAATTCGTTTTTAAGCGAATTGAGAACTTCGTCTTGAAGTTTTTTTATGAGGTTCAGTTGTTCAGACGTCACGATGAAGAAGTTAGAAGACTAAAGTTAGGTGGTAGAATTTCTTGAGAATAATTCCCGGCAAGGGTTTTAATTTTATCCAAGAAAGGTTGTTTATAAACAAGAGGAGAATCGGCTTCGATAAGGCGTTCACACCAAAGTTGGGAGAGACCGGAATGAGAAAGAAGAGTTTCGACAGATTTCGGATTGGGATCACGAGCCAAGGGGCACGAAAAAGGCGCTAAGTTTGAAAGCAAGTCTAGATGGACTACCAATGGATCGCCATCCGCGAGAGAACGGGTTAGGTTTAATAATTGCGGTAAATGCCGTAGCACGAGATCAGCAGAATAATGTGATTCTGGTTGGTTCCAATTAGGTGGCGGAGAATCGAATAATCGAGCAATTGCTTCGGGGCTAAGTTCACGGAAAGAATAGGAACAAGAAGCCTTAAAAAAGAGGGAAAGCCCCCAAAAAGCAGCGTCACAACGAAATTGGGGTGGTTCGCCCGGAAACGAAAGAGACTCCTGATGATAGAGCCTTTCCAAAGTAGATGAGAATTCATCGGGATGTATAGAGATCTCCTCCTGAATCCAACGAAGATTTGGTAACCCCCCTGGATCAAGAACAGGTCTTCCCGATTGGAGAAGGCTATTGAAGAATTTGATCACGATGCGGTCCCATTTGAGCGATTTAGAGGCTCATTAGGCGAGGAAAAATTCAAGAATAATCCACTCCCCAATAAGATTCATATGCTTGCAACACCTAAGAACTCACAGCTAACATCCTTTTCTCTGGCCTTCTGGTGAGCAACAATGATGGATCCTGATAAAGTCTACTCTATTTTTCTAAAGTGGGCCTTCTGGCTTGTCTTGTGGACAGGTACGCTGCTGATCATTTGGTCGAGTCGAGACTATTTACCGGGTCCCTTTACCCACGACTTTCTTCTTGAGCGGCCCTATCTCTTACACCAAAATTGGTGGCGAATTTCGGTAAAGGTTCACGCCATTAGTGGATGCCTTTGTCTGGCTTCATCTTTATTGCAATATTCAGGTCTTCTCCTGAAAAAATACCCGAAAGTTCACAAGTCATTAGGATATGTCTACATCGCTAGCTTGCTGTTTGTAGTTGTTCCAAGTGGACTCATCCTTTGCACGGTGGCGAAAGGTGGCTTAATTAGCCAAATCGGCTTCTTTGTAATGAACCTCCTCACTTTGTTAACAGTTTTTCTAGGGCTCAATTCGATTCTCAATGGGAAAATTAAAGAACATCAAATTTGGATTACTCGCTCTTTTGGCTTAGTTTCCTCAGCGATTACTTTCCGCACCTTACTCATTGTCCTCCTCGTCTCTCAAGTTCCCCTCGAGGTTGCCTATCCTGCCTGCGTCTGGCTCAGCATGATCATCAATGCCCTACTCGTAGAATTCTATCTTTATCAGGCCTCTTCGCAACCTAAGCAGAAATCTACTACCACAGATAGGGTTGCTTGATCCAAGCTAAAGGCGACCTCGTTTGGATGCTCACCCCAATCGCTGGACTAGAAGAAAGCTGCAATGATCAGTTCTTGCTCCCTAGCTCCTAATTCACTAACGTTTTGAGGTGCGTACACTTATTTTCATCCCCTTACTTTCCCTCTTAAGCTTCTTTTTCATCGGCTGTGCTGGCACGAGCGGTGACGGAATCAGGACGCTTTCCTACGTCTATCAAGAAGGAAGCGGACTCACTTCAATCTCACTATTCGACCTCGGCGCTGAAGGTGCTCGTGGAACGGTTCGCAGAAGTGGAAGCGGAAGCAAAACCATTAACCTCTCCTCTTCTGAGTTCAACAACCTTTGGAGAGGACTGAACGAGCGCTCAATTGCAAGCTACGTCAATACCACTCATCTTCAGAAAATTAACGGCCAAGAGAACTTTATCGTAACCAAAGGATATATATCCGAAGATACAACGACTGGAGGGACGACAAGAACATACGCAGTTCCTCGTTCTCAAGCCCCGGAAAGATTGCGAAATTGGGTCTACCGCATTCAATCGGTCGCTGATCGATAAGCTTTACTCCGAAAGACCTTCTTCAATCAACCTCCCATTCATGAGGTTGACTCTGTCAAAGAACCTCGGAACCGCAGGTCAAATTTGCTGACTCGATAGAATTGATAATCGAATCAAGCACCACTCGATGCTTCGCCATTAAAGGTTGAAACGGGCATCACAGACCGACAATCGACTCCTCAATTTTTGTCACTTTTTTGGCATTGTGCTTCGCTCCCATTCCTTAAAATAGCTCGGAGGAATTCATTAGACTACTTTTGAGGTGACGCTACCTCTCTTTTTCTGGATAATAGATGAGAACGATTCGAATCTCCTCAATCTTTTTCTCATAGATTAACCGCCATAATATTTACAACATGAGTAAATTCATTCTTAAATCAGAAACGCCCGCCGAAGAACTCGACTGGGGAAAACTCACTTGGTTGAGCCGTCCTTCTGCAACCGGAGCAGAGCATCTCACCGTTATCGACATTGAACTCTTTCCAGGCAAGGGCCATGACTTCCACAAACATCCCGACCAAGAGGAAACGATCACCTGTATCGAAGGCACAATCGAACAATGGATTGGTGACGAGAAAAAAATTCTAGGCCCAGGTGATTCCGTCTTCGTAGCGAAAGACACCGTCCATGCTACCTTCAACGTTGGCGACAAACCCGCCCACCTGATGGTCACCCTTGGCCCCTGCGTCGGCGCCGAGGGCTATGAGCTTATCGACGTTTTCGAGGATGAACCTTGGTGCAATCTTCGAAACTGATTTTTTCTTATTTTGATGCACAACCAAGAGAAATAAACAAAATATTTAGACGCGTAAACTGGTACCCGAATGGCACTGACCCCAATTCCGATCTTCGCGCATCTATTTCTGACTATAAGAGAGTTACGCGCTCATTTTTTGTCGTGTGACTCAAGGCAGCAAATGAAAGCTCCCCTCAGCGAGCGAGTTTCACTACATTTGCAACCTCTACTATAATTGTTAAACTCCTTCTGATCCTTTTTCTCGCCCTCCCTTCTTGGGCTAAGGAAAGCTTCGACCTCCCCGCGCTCATCGCACAAGCGGATCGATACCAACTGCCAAAACCTCCCGCCGATGCCAAACTCATCCTCGCCAACACTGGATGGACCTCTGTGATCGGAGGCTCCTCCTCTGACCTCGACCCTGCGGTCTACGAATCCGGCTACCTCCTCAAAAACGAAAAAGATGACACCGCTCAAGTCCTCTGCGGCTTCACCCAACGCCTCGCCAAAGCACAGCGCGAACATCAACCCGCGACCCTCCCCTTCACCACCAATCCTCCAACTCCTAAATCCGGCGGCTACTCATTCCGCGGCGGTTCCTTTTCAACCTTAGCCACTGCCATCCAATGCGCCCGCCTAGGTGATTTCAAAAATGCCGAAGCCCTCGTCCAACTCCTCCTGAAGTCCGACTACCTGCATGGCTTCCACGCCCAAGAACGCCAAAGCCATTTCAGGACAGACCTCCCCCTCTTCCTCGCCCGCATTACCTACGAATTCTACTATCAAGATCTCCGAAAAAAGAACCCCAAACTTAAACAAGCCCTCGCCATGCTAGAGCAACTTCAAGCCGAATTCCCGGTGCTCTTCTCAGATAAT
>CAYUHN010000177.1:0-5733 GCA_964444495.1 uncultured Roseibacillus sp.
TATTTTGATTTTTGAAAGGTCTTGCCGAAATCACGGCAAAATTTACGTAAAGTCGTATTGGAAATGTGGCGCGCGATCCAAGGTCGACCCGCCACAACATGACAAGCGATCAACAAAGGCACGCGCCGAAAAGGGCGTGAGGCCATAAAAATTCTCCTGATAAAATGAAAGGAAAGGCAGAATCGCTTCTAATGAGGACCTACCAAATGAACCGCTTAAAAAATGAAGCGGAATACCGTTCAAAACGGTGAATCAGGAAAATTGAGTGAAATAAAACACGACTTCGGAAGGACAAGACAAGAGAGCCTCTTTGTCAAGAAGAGCCCAATACACAAAGTAATCTTTTAATCATATCCAAAGTCGAAAAATACCTCTGAAGCCATTCTCTCGACTCCACCGCATTAACAAAAACCTCTGCTATTCTCGGCAATCAAACCTACAATATTTGACGAATATAAGAAAACGTCGAAGAGTCTACAGTTATGAAAGCTCAACTCAAACTACTCTTCCCTTTTCTCTTACTAGGAGCAGCATGCTCACAAGATAGCGCTCCTGCGCTAGGCCCCACAGACTCGAATGCCATTTCACAAACTTGGTCCGGAGCAGCTGAGGTTAGCCATTACAAACTAAAACAAAACCGCTATGGAGAGATTCAGTGCTCAAGGTCAATTTCCTACGAGAATTTCAAACTGGGGCTTATCCCTATCGTACGATGATGTCTGCCTTTCAGCCCCTAGAAGCAAATTCGGCAGGGAAAGCCCTTAAGACGACAACTTCGTCTCAGGAATGGTGTGGTCATGTTTTTATACAAACCAATCGTCGAAATGGGAAATTACGAACGGAAATGAAATCCTACTTTGAGAAGGAAGATGGCAGCAGCTTCCAAGCAGATGCGACCACATTTCTCGAAGATGAAATCTGGGCTGCGCTTCGAGTCGATCCTAAGGGCCTCCTCGTCGGCTCTTTTCAAATGATTCCTGGTCATCTCCATTCCTATTTTTACAACCAAGAGCCAAGGGCTGTGGAGGTAAACGGTCGGTGGTTAGCTGGCAAAAAAGAAAAAACTTTCATCTACGAAATTACCTATTCAAAGAGCGGTCGCACCTTAGCAATCGAAATTCAAAAAGAACTCCCCTACGCCATTCAAAGTTGGGTCGAACGCTCAGGCACTCAAGAACTCTTGAGCGAAGGCACGCTCATCGCGAGAGAGAATAACTTCGACTACTGGAATTACGGCGGTGAGGCTAAAGGCAAAAAATTACGCAAAAAAACTCAAACTCCGCCCTTAGATTAATACTATATAATCAGTGCATGTTAATAAAGCGTTGGAGAGAACTGCCTCACGCAAACATGAATAAATAATCGAACTAAGAGAGCTTACGCTCTTTAACGCAAAAAAATCTAACAAACTGAAAAAATTTCACCTGCCTCACGTATAAGCTCCAGCTGCGATCCAGAGTAAGTTGATAACAGACCCAAAATCGTCCACTAGCTCTAAGAATTTCAATTTTCCCTAAGAAACAGAACCTTCCAATAAATGAGTTTTCCAATATCTCCATCAACTCAACCTAACAGAAAAATTTCTCGCCGAATCTTCCTCAACGCCTCTGGTGCGGCTTCCGCAGCCATCCTTCTACTCGGCACCTCAGGTTCCAACGCTCAAGATACTCCCAAAGACACCCAACCCATTCGCTGGGGTTTCGTCGGGACAGGCTCAATCGCTAACCAAATGGCCAAAGCGACAAAAGACTCCCCGAATGCGATATTAACGGCTAGCTCGAGTAGAACGCTCGAAAAAGCAGAGAACTTTGCATCCAAATACAAGGCTTCTAAAGCCTTCGACTCTTGGGCCGAAATGTGCCAATGGGACGGGATCGACGCGGTCTATGTGGCCACCCCTACTTCCGTTAAGGAAGAAATCTCTATCGCTGCGGCTCAGGCAGGCAAACACGTCCTCTGCGAAAAACCCCTCCCCAGCCTCCCGGCCCTTAAAAGAATCTTAGCCGCTTGCCACGATAACAATGTTGCCTTCATGGATGGGACCCATTTTTCCAACCACCCTCGATCCATACAGATCGAGAACGAACTCGATAACCTCGCCGGAAAACGTCGTACCCTAGACTCTATCTTCCAATTTAAAATCGGAAACAAAACGAACATTCGCGTGAACCCTGAACTCGAGCCCATGGGAGTATTAGGAGATCTCGGTTGGTACAACATGCGAGCAATTGTCGAATATCTTCCCCCTAACGTAGAACTCAAATCGGTATCGGCCTTCATCAGACGTGATCCGGAAACGCAAGCCGTTATTGGAGGCACTGGCCTCCTCACCTTTGTCGATGGTTCTACCTCAACCTTTAGCTGTGCCTTCGATGCTGGTGCTTCGAGACAGGAAGCCCGAATTGTAGGAGAGAAAGGAAGCATCGACATCCCAAAATTCGTCGGTCACGATCGGGATAACTCTGGTAGTTATATCCACTCAGCGAGGACGAATAAGCCAAGCACCAAAACGATCAAAGTCGAAGCTCCTCGTCCAGACGCCGCCATTCTCTTTGAGAGCTTCGCCGCCCAAGTTCACGATCCTACCTTACGCAAAAAATGGGAAACCAAAAGCGAGCGCACTCAAAAACTCCTAGACGCCGTCTGGGCTAGCGCCCTCGCTAATGAGAAGCCTTAGCCTGCAAAATTCTCGGACTAATCGGAAGCTGGCTTGAACTTGCTCACAAGCCAACCACTGCCACCTTTAGCTTTTTCGCCAAATCAGCAAGCTCCTCTTTTCCTAGTAAGAGAGTTTTGCCAGCTTCTACGACAATCGTCCCTACTCCGGCCTCGGCGCAATTCCGAATCGTATCAGGCCCGATTACGGGAACATCAAAACGCATGTCCTGATTGGGCTTAGAAACTTTAGCGAGAACCACTTTTTTTCCTTTTCCTAAAGCCCCTCCACGTTTCACACATTCGTTTGTTCCTTCGAAGGCCTCAACTGCTAAGACTGTCCCCTCTCGGACAACAACGCTTTGCCCAATATCGAGGCGGCTCGTTTCCTTCGCGATGTCGAATCCATAGCGAGCCGCATCCCATTCCTCTGGCTTAGGCTCGCGTCCCACTAGACACCCTTCCCCTGCAAGCAGGTCCTCCACAAAAGTCGTCGCTACTAGGACCGTCATGCCATCTTTAGCAAACTCATCGGCGAGGGCTCCGAAAAGGGTCTCCGCATTTCGCCGTTTAAGACGTGCAACAGTCATCGTAATGCGAACATCAGGTCGAAATTCGAAAAGATTCTTCGGCGTAATCTGCCCCACCATCACGAGCTCTTTCACCCCTTCTGCTTTGAAAAACTTAATCAATTTATTCAGCTGACCCACTCGAAGCCACTCACAGACATCAGCCTGCGCCGCAACCTCTTCACTCGTTTCGCCGTGAAAAGCGACCATCACCACTCGCACAGGTTCACCCTGACGACGCGCTCCTGCGATGAAGGCCTCTGGATAGAGCCCCTTGCCTGCTAACACCCCGATCGTTCTCACTTCTCAGCCCATCTCACGCCAAAAGAAGCGGCAAAAAAATCCCTGCCTCTGGCAGCAGAACAATTTTCCCCCTTTTCAGCTCTCAAAGTCGGGTTATCTTACTCGCAATGAAATCATTATTTCTACCTCCCATTCTAGCTCTCGTCACTTTTCTCAGCTTTACCAGCTGCGCGCCCACCACCCCAACAGACCGTATCGAAAAAAGCCCAGAACTCTATAACTCACTCTCTATAAACGAACAAGAACTCGTTTCACAAGGCCGAATTGAAGAAGGTATGTCTCCCGATGCGGTCTATCTCGCGCTTGGCACTCCCGACCGAAACCTCGAAGGCCAAAATGAAGGCACCAAAACCATGCGTTGGGACTACACAAGCCTCTCCCCTGTGTTCACGAACAATTTCCATGGTGGCTTCGGGTATGGCGGCGGCTTTGGCCGAAGAGGGCGATTTGGCCGAAGAGGACGATTTGGTGGTTTCGGTGGTTTCGGTGGTTTCGGGCCCACAGTAAGCTACATTCCGGTTCGCGCAGGCACCGTTTGGTTCGAAAATGAGCGAGTGAAGAGCTGGGAGCGAATCCGACGCTAGTGCTCGACTAGGATTTGTTCAAAAACAGTCAAAATTTTCAAACAATCGCTATTCACGCTCACGCTTTTTCGCGGTAAAGCAATTGCAACCAATGTCAGACCTTTCCGTTCCTCCAACCGAACCCGCTCCTCCCATTCCTGCTCCTAGCTCAGCTGAAGACGCCAAGAAGCTAGCCGAGGAAATTCTACAATCGTCGCGCTGGATTCAAAACGTCCGCGATGAAATGGGCCGCGTCCTCATTGGGCAAAGTCATCTCGTCGATCGCCTCCTTCTAGGTCTTCTCTGCAATGGACACATCCTTCTCGAAGGACTTCCTGGCCTAGCGAAGACTCTGGCAGTCAACACCCTTTCCTCCTGCTTCCAACTCGGCTTTTCCCGCGTTCAGTTCACCCCTGATCTTCTTCCCGCTGATTTACTCGGAACTCTTATCTACAATCCACAGGCACAAAAATTCGACTCTAAACTTGGCCCCATTTTCGCCAATCTCGTTCTTGCGGACGAAGTCAATCGCTCTCCAGCCAAAGTACAAGCCGCCCTCTTGGAGGCCATGCAGGAACGTCAGGTAACCCTCGGAGAAAAAAGTTACGCCCTCCCCGAACCTTTCTTAGTTCTGGCTACTCAAAACCCCATTGACCAAGAAGGAACCTACACTCTTCCCGAAGCTCAACTCGACCGATTCCTCCTCAAAGTCCTCGTCGATTACCCTTCCAAAGAAGAAGAACTTCGGGTCCTCGACCTCATGGCCAATACCTCGAAGCCTCCTCAGGTACAGGCAGTCGCTAGTGCGCAAGAGCTCGAGGTTAGCCGCAAATTTCTCAACAGAGTCTATCTCGACCCAGCGGTTAGGGAATATATCGTCGATCTTGTTCATGCTACTCGTGAACCGGAAAAGGCCGATCCCCAGCTCAAGCCACTGATTCGTGCAGGGGCCTCTCCACGAGCAACCATCAACCTCGCGCTTGCAGCAAGAGCGAGCGCCTTCATGAATGGTCGCTCCTTTGTCACCCCACAGGACATTAAAGATCTCGCTCCTGAAATCCTCCGTCACCGAATTCTCCTTTCCTACGAAGCCGAGGCGGAAAACATCACCACCGACACCCTCATCGAACGTCTCTTAAGCAAGGTCAAAGTCCCCTAGTCGAGGATTATCAAAAACGATTTCGTTGTCCCAGTTTTGTTGCTCCCTGAAGCTGAACAAAAGCGGAAATTCGTTCTCGCCAGCTGAAAATTCACGGGCATCATCCCGTCCATGACAGCTTTCGAAACTCTCTCCGCTCGGCTTCGCGAAATTCAACTTCTTTCCGATACCGCTTCCTGCCTTGGCTGGGATCAAGAAACATATCTCCCTCCAAAAGGAGTCGCCCACCGAGCCGATCAGCTGGCTTTCCTTGCGGGAGAGATTCACAGCCGCGCCACCAACAAACAATTCGAAGAAACCCTCCAAGCTGAACCAGCTTGGCCGCCCCGCCCTCCTTAAGACCTCAAGCTCAGCATCAATAAAACTTCAAATTTACTGACAACACAAAGGGGAGCACTTCACTTGTTTACTGTTGAAGGAAAAAAGACTTTCTATTCGGTTCGAATTAATTCGTTCGATGAACTTCAAATTAGCGAAAGAGAAT
>CAYUHN010000178.1:0-5705 GCA_964444495.1 uncultured Roseibacillus sp.
TAGAAGCAGAGGCCCAAGCAGTTTTGACCAATTGAGAAACGGTGAGATCGGAGTTAAGGACCTGTTCCTTGAGGCTAGCGATATCGTTCTCGTCGATGAGTTCAGCAGGAGGTGCTGGGGTGGGATCTTGCCAGAGGAGGGGTTCGGCGGGAACTAAGGTTCCCACGCCAAGACTGTGTGGCCCCATATCGCGGTGAGTCAGTTTGAACCATGCTCTTGCGAAGGCATCAGCGAACTTGTTCGGGTTGTCGAAGAAGTCTTTGGAGACCTTTGCGTAAGCGGGATCCTCTTTGAGGGCGATGTCCGTAGTGAACATGATAGGAGTGTGGTATTTTCCTGCTTCGTGGGCATCGGGAACGCTGTTCGCGGCAGCGCCGTTTTTAGGGATCCACTGTTGTGCTCCAGCTGGGCTCTTGGTGAGTTCCCAATCAAACAGCCAGAGGTTGGTGAGATACATGTGCGACCAGCGGGTGGGGGTGGAGTTCCAAGCACCTTCGAGGCCGGAGGAGATGGTGTCGGATCCACTACCTGATCCGTAGCTGGAGAGCCAGCCTTGTCCTTGTGCTTCGATAGAGGCGGCTTCGGGTTCGCGACCAACGTACTTCTCTGGATCGGCTGCTCCGTGAGCTTTTCCGAAAGTGTGACCACCCGCGATGAGAGCGACGGTCTCTTCATCATTCATTGCCATGCGTTCAAAGGTGTCGCGGATGTCGTGTGCTGCTTTCAACGGGTCGGGGTTACCATTAGGCCCTTCAGGGTTGACATAGATGAGCCCCATCTGGACAGCACCGAGCGGGTTGTCCAGTTCGCGGTCGCCTTTGTAGCGTTCATCGCCTAACCATTCGCTCTCTGGTCCCCAGTAGATATCTTGTTCAGGTTCGAAGACGTCTTCGCGTCCGCCAGCGAAGCCGTAGGTCTGGAAGCCCATCGATTCAAGGGCGACGTTGCCAGTGAAGATCATAAGGTCGGCCCATGAGAGTTTGCGGCCGTATTTTTGCTTAATAGGCCAGAGGAGCTGGCGAGCTTTGTCGAGGTTGACATTGTCGGGCCAGCTGTTGAGAGGGGCAAAGCGGAGAGTTCCGGAAGCTCCACCACCACGGCCGTCGAGGGTGCGGTAAGTTCCTGCAGAGTGCCAAGCCATACGGATAAAGAAGGGACCATAATGCCCGTAGTCAGCAGGCCACCACTCTTGAGAGGTGGTCATGAGCTCTTCGATATCTTTTTTGAGTGCTGCGAGGTCCACACTCTTGAATTCTTCTTTGTAATCGAAGTCATCACCCATGGGGTTTCCGACAGGGGGATTCTGGTGGAGGATGCGAAGATCGAGCTGATTGGGCCACCATTGTTGATTGGCTACGGCTCCAGTGGCGGGTTGGCTGCGTGCGCCACCCATGACGGGGCATTTGGATAGGTCTGACATGGTTTTGTCCTTTCTATTGGTTTTTAGTTTTTGGGAAGCGAATCACTAGATTTTGAGCGCTCGGTTGCGGAAAGTTGCTGTTAGTTTGCTCGTTAGACAATCGAGAAATTTGTCCGGGAAAGAAAATCGTGAAAATAAGAGAAATAGTTTAAAGTGATATCTCGAGGTTAAGGCATAGCTTACTGGTTGGTAGTGCGATGTTCGCTCTCTTGGAGGAGGGCTTTGGCTTCGCCAACAAGAAATGCTGAGCCGGCCACCAAAACTGTATTTTCTGATTTAGTGGAGGAAAGAGCTGTCACTAGGGAGTCGTGTTCGTGGGCTGAGGATCGAATTTCTTCAGGAAGGAGGGAGCGAAGGTCTTTTGGAGAAACCGCGCGAGGGGAGTTGATGGGACAGAAATGGATTGTGGAGACCAGAGGGGAAAGGAGTGCGAGCATCTTTGAAATATCTTTCGACTCGGCAGCCCCAAAAATGAGGGCGGGCGGGTGGCTGGAATAGGATGCTTTTAAGGTTCCGACTAATGCGGCAATCGCGTGAGGATTGTGGGCAATATCGAAAATGAATTTCTGTCCTGTTTTGCTTTCACTGACCTCGAATCGCCCAGGGTTAGTGGCTTTTTCCAGTCCTTGATGGACGCTGTCGTAGTTGAGGGGATAGTCGAGGGCAGAGAGAGTTTCGAGCGCGAGCGCGGCGTTTTCCGCTTGGTGGTTTCCAGTGAGTCCGAGTGGGTAGCCGCGAATTGGTTCGGTCACCCAGGTGAGAGGAGCGCGAGTTTCGTTTGCAGTTTCGGCGATGACCCGGGCTGCCTCGGGCTCTTGCTGGGCGGAGACGACGGGTTTACCTTCACGACAGATGGCCGATTTTTCTCCTGCGATCTCAGCGAGAGTATCGCCAAGCCATTGTTGGTGATCGAGTCCAATGGGTGTGATGACTGCAGCATCAGAGGGGACTGCGGAAGTGGCATCGAAGCGTCCTCCCATTCCCACTTCGAGGATGACGACTTCACATTCTTCCTGGTAAAAATGTCTCATAGCCAAGGCTAGAGTCAGTTCAAAGAAGGTGGGATGGTTCTCCCAAGAGCTCACCCTTTCACGAAGACTCGAAAGCTCGCGAGCGACGGTTTCTTCGGGGATTTGCTGGCCATTGATTTGGATTCGTTCGCGGTAGCAAATGAGGTGAGGAGAAGTGAAGAGACCAACGCGGCGGCCAGTGGCACGGATGAGAGAATCGAGGAAAGCGCAGGTTGAGCCTTTGCCATTGGTGCCAGCGACCTGGATCACTTGGGTCTCAAAGCGGGGAAAAGAGAGAGTCTCACGAAGGAGCCGTGTCATGTTCTCAAGTCCAAGTTTGATCCCAAAATTCTGGGTAGAATAGAGCCAATCCAATGCTTCCTCGTAGTTCATGAAAGAGGGCAGAGAGTGGGTCGATTTGCGTGAGATGCAAAAAAATTTATTTTGGCGTGCACTTTTCTTGCATTTTTTCTGGGAAAAGCTCACTTTGCGCGCCGACTGCAAAACGCGTCGTCCGTGGAGGGGTGGCAGAGTGGTCGAATGCACCGGTCTTGAAAACCGGCATACGTGAGAGCGTATCGTGGGTTCGAATCCCACCCCCTCTGCCATTTAAAGCCCGCAACAGCGGGCTTTTTTTGTGGCGGTGTTCTTTTAAGAGGTTGTAGGCTCGAGGACCCATTGTTGACTGGTCCAGTTTATTTGATCTTCGTATCCTCTAACTGTTTGGTCCGCATTGTTGTTCAAAAATAAATTACTTTGTTTGTTCTTAATTCGGTAGGTATTCTCACTCATTTCTTCGAAGATCCATTGTTGCCATGTCCAAGGTTGATCCTCCCAAGCATAAATCTGAACGTTGTTCTGAGTCGTAGAACTGTGTAGATAGTTGAATGGCTGACCAGGAACTCGCCAAGAATTTCTCAGGCGATATTCATTGACTGCTCCTGTTGGTTCAATATGCCAGCGGATGCTATACCAACTAGGATCGTATCTCCATGAGTAGACAAATTGCCTCGCGAGGTTTGAAGAGCTAGCAAGATAATTGCCTGTCCAAACGTTTCTTATTCGGTATTCGCCCGAGATTTCATTGCCCTCTCCTAAACTGATACTTTCTCGTGAGATTACCCAATCGTCATTGAAAAGATCCCAAGTGTAATGATTGTCAACATATGCAACTTCATTGCCTGGCCAACTATGCCACATGTGAGCAAAGACATATTCTGGATATTTGCTACGGACGTTGTTCACCAAACGACGAAGATCGTAAGATCCATCTCCTCCGTTTATGTTAGGTCCAAATTCGGTCAAACCCATTGGGACATCGCTGCTAAGATGCTTGCGGATAAAGCTTAGGCAAGAGGCTTACTCAAGAAGCTGCTTTTATCCGAGATAATCAACCGAGTCTTTTGGAGGTCTCGCTTTTGAAGAGTTAGATGCAGTGGTGGGAAGGTTACCCTTTGATGATCTGCCAACTAAATATCGAATTTTTCATCTTTAGAAAAACCTCGTGAAATTTTTTAGCACTTCCAATTTCGATCTCGTTGTGTGGGTGACGGGGCAGACTGAATGAAGTGAAACTTAGTCTATCAGAGATCCTCTATCAGAGATCCGAGTGAACTATCAGAGGAGGCCCTGTTTGTGCATGAGCTTATCAATGGATTCGGTTATTCGTGAAGATGCCGAATCATTGGGGGCTTGGAGTGAAATAATGAAAAAATAAGAATTATGAAGAACAACACAGATCGAAATAGAGAAGAAAGACGAACAGCCAGAAGAGAACGTCGTGCGAACCGGCAAACTAATCGTGAGGTTCGACGCGAGCAGAGGAGAGACCGTCGTGAAGATCGCCGCGAAGATCGTCAGGAGCGTCGCGAAGAACGCCGTGAAGATCGTCAAGAACGCCGCGAAGAGCGAGATGAGCGAGTGGTGAAACGTGATGAGCGCGCCCTGATCGTGTATTCAGAGTTTAATGAAGATGAAGATCCAGAGGTTCTTCGTCGTTTATATCGTTTCGTTGAAAGGAGCGGTTTGAGCGTTGCGATGACCCTTCTGCAAGGATCTTATGATCGAGTAATTCCGGTTACTGGACCAGCTGCTACCTTAGATAAGTTCATCGAGAGTCTAGAGGAAGCGCTCTTTGATGATGGGATTGAAGAAGTTGATGTGATATTTAATAGCCACGGAGGATATCGAGAAGAAACCGGTGAGACCTATGTCTATTTCGCTCCCGATCCTGACTATCCGTCGGATAGTCCCGAAGGAAGGGGAAGGGTTCTAACAACAACGATTGGGGAGAGGATTGAAGAACTCGCTTCCGAGGAGAGACTTCGTATGTTTTATACGACGGCGTGTTGGGGTGATCATTTCGCGGAAGAGATGGTCCAATCGGGGTTTTCTTGTGGTGCGGGCTCGGTAGACATTAATACGAATTCAGCTCTCGAATATCCTGTCTTTCTGACTCTATGGAAAACGGGTCTTCCATTTGGGACCTGTATCCGACAAGCCATGAAAAAATCGCAATTTCGAAAAACAGATGCGGCTGCTCGGCTGCTTAAGGGTGATTATTGGAAATCTGCCGACTCCTATAAAGCACTGCATGGAGATGTGAGTGTCAACAAACGATCAAATGCAGACTACTAGATATTATTAGTATGTAGCGATTTAGTTTGGCAGGTTTTGGGTATGAAAGAGTGTAAGCTCTCTGAGCTAGGCTTTGACAAACTGGAACACTGCCAAACTTGCAAACTTTTTGGCTACTTGGCGAAGGGATCTTTAGTTTTGGGTTCGGGGGCTTTTTCTTCCTTTTGTGCTACGACAGGAGGTGTCGTGTCAGCGGGGCGAATCGTGATCCCGTTCTCATCCCATTTGGCGGTGGCTTTTGCTTGAGTCAGGACGTATTTGAGTACTTCGGAAGCTGGGATATTGCGAAGACGCAAGCTTACTGATGCGTTAGAGATTTTCTTGTTAGGGTCGACGATGACGAAGTTGGGAATAAAGGTGTCTTCGCTGGCTTCCTGAACCATGAGGTCGAGAGCGGTGAGAGAGTCAGCGAGCGTTTCATTATCGAAGGCGATATTTGGAAGACGGATACTCTTGAGCTGGTTTTGACGTGCCCGAATGCGTGCCGCTGGCTTGAGATCTTTCATGGAGGCTAATCGGGCACGTGAATTGCCATGATTGGGGTTGAGTTGGAGGGCTTGTCGGTAGCGGGTTTCGGCAAGTTCGGCGTCGCCCTCTTTGAGAGCGACCTCACCTGCGCGGTAGTAATCCGTAGCAGT
>CAYUHN010000179.1:0-5635 GCA_964444495.1 uncultured Roseibacillus sp.
AAGGTCATCAAGAGACCTCTTGGAGAGTTATTAGTCGGAGAGGCTCTTGTTGTGGAGACAGAGAATGAGTTGGTTCCGTGGATTATTTCCGCTCCTACGATGAGGGTTCCGATGAGGTTGCGGCAAACGGTGAATCCGTATCTTGCTATGAAGGCTGAAGGCTGCGCTCGTTGCGGTATTGAATCATGCTCGGGAACCGAGAATTAACATAGTGGCTATCCCTGGTTTGGGAACGGGATGTGGCCAATGAAAGCCAGCGACAGCAACAAAACAGATGCGCCAAGCGTTTGGAGAGGTTTGTGAGAAGTGCTGTAGCTTTCCCACTCATTTTAATGAGGCTCAAAAAAGGCACATCGAGCTCAATTCTTATGAAATGAGTATCTGGGAGAGATGATCGGAGTGTCTCTTAGAGTTCAATGCTAGGATCTGCTTTCAAGCAGATCCTAGTAGTTCTCTTGTGCAAGAAGGTCTGCGAATGTTTGACGACGACGCACCTCTTTGAGCTCGGTGCCATCTACGAGAATTTCGGTGGGGAGTGGTCTGGAGTTATAGCTGGAGCCCATGACTGCTCCGTAGGCACCAGCTGACATGACGGCGATGATTTCGTCTTCAGCGAAGTCAGGGAGTTCTCGATCTTGGCAGAAGAAGTCTCCGGTTTCGCAAACTGGGCCGACCACATCCATTTTGAGCGAGGCCTGATTTTCTTTTTGGATGATAGGAACAATTTCGTGATAGCCTTCATAGAGGGCGGGACGAATTAAGTCGTTCATTCCAGCATCGATGATTTTGAAAGTCTTGGCGCTACCTTTTTTCTCGTAGAGGCAACGGGTGAGAAGAACTCCGGCATTGCCTGCGATGTAACGCCCTGGCTCAAGAAGAATCTTTAAGCCGAGATCTTTGAGGAGAGGGACAAGAATAGAAGCGTATTCTTCGGCGGTCAGAGGTTTGGTTTTGGGGTTTTGCTGGTCCCACCAGTCGGACTGGCCAGATGCGAGAGCGTTTTCGTAAACGATTCCGATTCCGCCACCGATGGAGAAAAAGTCGATGCCATAATTTTCTTTGAGTTGAGCGGCGAGAGGCGCAACTTTGGTGACGGCATCATGAAAGGGTTGAACGGAAGTTAGCTGAGAGCCAATGTGCATTTGGAGCCCCTTGAGCTGGATATTAGGAAGCTTGGACGCTCGCTCGAAGACTTCGGTGATGACTTCGAAGTCGATGCCAAATTTATTTTCGGATTTTCCCGTGGAGATGTACTTATGAGTCTTGGCGTCGACGTTGGGATTGACGCGGATTGAAATGGGAGCGATTGAGCTCATTTCTCCCGCCACTTTGTTAATAAAGTTCAGTTCTGCTTCTGATTCTACGTTGAAGGCGTGGATTCCGGCTTCGAGGGCGTAGGTGATTTCTTCACGGGTTTTTCCGACTCCGGCGAAGGTGCATTTAGAGGCATCGCCTCCTGCTTGAAGAACGCGATAGAGTTCGCCTGCAGAGACGATGTCAAAAGAGGCGCCGAGTGATTTAAGGTGAGAGAGAACGGCAACATTGGAGTTTGCTTTGACTGCAAATGCGACTTCGTGGTCGAGGCCGGAGAGGGCTGAGGTGAGGCTTTGAAAGCGCTCGCGCAAGGTGGCCGCAGAGTAGACGAAAGTAGGGGAGCCGTAGTTCTCAGCGATGGTTGCAAGCGGAACATCTTCGACGTGAAGGGAGCCATTGAGATAGTGAAATGAGTGCATAGGGCTTAAGCGGTCGGTATTAACTGAGGGCGGAGATTATGCGTACTTGGTGGGCGGAGCAAGTCGTGAACTCCATTTCAACTGATAGTAGGTTGTCGTTCTTGGGGAAGGCACAAAAAAGCAGAATCTGCGAAGAGATTCTGCTTGAATGAAAATGAGCGAGAAAATGTCGCGTTTGCTTAGACGAGGGTGAGAGCGGGGTTCTCGATGAATTTCTTAATTTCGGATAAGAACTGGGCTCCGACCGCGCCATCTACGACTCGGTGGTCGCATGACAGGCCAAGGTTGAGGCGGAGGCCAGGTTTGATTTCGTCGCCTACCACAACTGGTTTTTTCACGATATTTCCAACTGAGAGAATCGCGGCTTGGGGTGGGTTGACGATGGCATCAAAGGAATCGATTCCATAAGCTCCAAGATTGGAGATGGTTAGGGTTCCGCCATCAAATTCGTCGGGACGAAGCTTCTTGTCGCGTGAGCGGGTTGCGAGGTCTTTGATTTCGCGTGAAATTTGAAGCAGCGATTTGCTTTCGGCGTTCTTCACAACTGGTGTTACGAGACCGTCATCAACAGCAATGGCGACTGAGATTCCGACAGAAGCAAATTGGACAATATGATCACCAGCATAAGAGGCATTTACTGCGGGGACTGCAAGGGCCGCATTGATGAGAGCCTTCACGATAAAGTCGTTGATGGTATACTTATTGCCGGTGCTTTCAGCCATCTGTTCGTTGATCTGCTTCCGGAGTGCCATGAGTGGGCCGGCGTCGACTTCAACATGAAGGTAGAAGTGTGGGATGGTGACCTTTGAGGTCAGAAGGCGTTCAGCGATGATTTTACGCATGGAGGAGAGCTCGATGCGCTGGTCTTCGCCAGAGGCGACGGGGAGAATGGCATTTGCGGTTGGAGTGGTGGCGATTCCGCTTGAAGCTGGACTGACTGCGCCACCGGCGCCACCTGCAGGAGCGGCCTCGACATCTTTCTTGATGATACGTCCACCAGGGCCACTGCCAGTGAGGGTGGAAAGATCGACTCCTTTTGCTTCGGCGATTTTACGAGCGAGGGGAGAAGCTTTGATGCGCTTGCCGTCGGAGGAAACAGCAGGGGCTGCTGGCTGAGCCGGAGTCGGAGCGGCAGGAGTGCTTGGCTCTGAGGTGGTTGCAGAAGCTTGAGCTTCCGGCTCCGCAGTGGGAGCTTCGGGTGAACCGAGGACATCGCTGCCGTCACCACTAGAAATAATTCCGATGATTGCTCCGACGGGAACTTTTTCACCTTCTTTGATACGAATTTCGCTTAGAATCCCTTCATCGAAGACTTCCATGGGCATGGTGGCTTTATCGGTTTCGATCTCGGCGACTTCGTCTCCGATTTCGACCGGATCGCCTTCTTTTTTAAGCCAGCGTAAGAGAGTGCCTTCTGTCATGGTGTCAGAGAGCGAGGGCATTTTGAGTTCGGAAGCCATAGAGTGTACGGATTTAGAGAGGTTTAGTGACGTTCGTGAATGAGGTATGTAGCGCTGACTTGCGAAAGAGTCCAGAACAGCGCACAGAGAATTTACTCTTTAGAGTCATTTTTTCTGATTCTTGGTGATTTCTTCTTCAGGCTTCCAACTTTTCATCCAAGAAGGAGGTCTCTGCATTGACAGTAGAAGCGATATCCTCTTTTTTTCCGCTCGCAACGGCCTTGAAGGAGAAACTGATGGCCAGCACACAGAAAGAACCATGAGCGAGAAACAAAATCACGAGTTCCAGGCCGAGGTGCGCCAGCTACTTGATATCGTTATTCATTCCCTTTACACGGATCGCGAGATCTTTATCCGCGAGCTGATTTCGAATGCTTCGGATGCTTTGGAGAAGATGCGCCTGCAGCAGTTAAAAGAGGACTCCGTTTTTGAAAAGGATCTGCCTTTAGAGATTTCCGTTACTGCGGACGAGGAGGCGCGAACTCTGACCATTGCCGATCATGGGATTGGGATGACTCACGAGGAATTGATTGCCAATATCGGAACCATTGCGAGTTCAGGGACCAAGCGTTTCTTGGAGAGCTTGAAGGAAAGTGGAGACAAGGCCGATGTGATCGGTCAGTTTGGGGTAGGCTTTTACAGTGCCTTTATGGTTGCTGATAAGGTTGAGGTTTACACTCACTCTTGGCGTGAAGATGCTCCTGGTCTGCGTTGGGAAAGTGACGGGACTACTAGCTACAGCATTGAAGAGGTCGAGGGTGTGCAGCGAGGAGCCAAAGTGGTGCTGCACCTTAAAGAAGATTTCGAGGAATTCGCTAAAGACGAGAATGTCAAAAGCGTAATCGAGCGTTATTCCAATTTTGTGGGTTTCCCCGTGAAATTAGGAGAAGATACGGTTAATACCGTAGATGCGATTTGGTTGAAGCCTAAGAATGAGGTGACTCCAGAGGCTTATGAAGAGTTCTACAAATTTGTTGGTAAGGACTATCAAGCTCCTCGCTACACCTTTCATTTCTCGGCGGATGCTCCGTTGATGATTAATTCGATTCTCTTTGTTCCTAACGATAATATGGAACGGATGGGGATGGGACAGACTCCTCCGGGAGTTTCTCTTTATTGTAAGAAAGTTCTCATCGATGCCGCTCCAGAAAATCTTCTTCCGGAGTGGTTGCGCTTTGTGAAAGGCGTCATCGATTCTGAGGATCTTCCGCTGAATATTTCTCGCGAGTCGATGCAGGATAGCGCTCTCGTTAAGAAGTTGGGCGACGTGATGACGAAGCGTTTTCTTAAATTTCTTGAGAAGGAGGCGAAAAGCAATGCGGACGACTATCAAGAGTTCTATCTTCGTTTTGGGCGCTTCCTGAAGGAAGGAATTGTGCAGAGCTATGAGCATCAGCAGACTATCGCGGGATTGCTTCGCTGTGAAAGCTCCATGACCGAAGCGGGTAAGAGCACTAGCTTGCAGGAATATGTGGATCGGATGAAGGAGGGGCAGGACGAGATTTATTATCTAGTAGCTCCGACTCGTGTAGCCATTGAAAGTGGACCTTACCTTGAAGCTTTTCAGAAGCGTGGCTTAGAGGTGTGCTTCTTTACCGAGTCTGTTGACGATTATGTTCTCGAGACTCTCGGGACCTTTAATGAGAAGAAATTAGTGGCGGCAGATCGAGCTGATATTGAACTCGATGATGTTGCGGAAGAAGGAGATGCTCTCGATGAGAAAGAAACTGAAGGTCTTCTCAAGTGGATGGGAGAAGTTCTAGGAGACCGAGTAGACGAAGTCGAAGCGGGTAAACGTCTGGTGAGCCATCCTTTGGTTGCGCTGACTCCCAAGGATGCTCCTAATGCACAGATGCGCGCGATGATGAAAGCGATGGGTGATGATGCTCCGGTCGCAAAAGCGAAGCTTCAGATTAATCCTCGTCATGGACTTATCAAAAAGCTTTCTACTGTACATGATAGTAATCCTGCGTTGGCTGAAGGAATCGCGAAGCAGTTAACTGAGAATGCTCTTTTGGCTGCTGGTCTCGTGGAGAATCCGGTCGAAGTGGTGAGCGGAATGAGTGATCTCCTTGAAAAAATTCTGGAAGATTCGTAACGCAATAAGAGGGCACGCCTAGTGCCCTTTTGTTTGAATCATTAGACAAAACGAAGTTTGGGTCTAGCCTGCATGATGCGGCGGCTCGGCTTCGTTTTTTTTATTTTGGTATCATCGCTATCATCGCGCTCTTTCGGAGAAGAGCCTGATTCCGTGAAGGCTTTGTTTGATTCGTGGCGTTGGGAGAAGAGAGTTCTTTTTGTCTATTGTGTTGAAAAAGAGGGAGTGGATAAAGTGCGGGAGGTTTTAGGCAAAGCAAAGGAAGGTTTGAGAGACCGCGATATGGTGGTGGTTAATTTGTCTTCTTGGGATTTGAGATGGCGGGAGAAAGAAGAGGCTATGAT
>CAYUHN010000180.1:0-5629 GCA_964444495.1 uncultured Roseibacillus sp.
CTTCTTTTATGCTCTTGAAGGCGGAATTACTTTTGCAGCACTGACTCGGCAGCCTAATCATTTAAAGCAAGTCGGTGATTGGTTGAAAAAACTACTGTGAAGTAGAGAAACGCTGCCGACTTTTTCTAATTTATCGAGATCAGGAAAGCGTATTCTTTCGAGCAAATTTTTGCTGAAAACCTTCATTCGAATGTATAAAAGCATCTAACATATGATCACTCGACTTATTCTTCTCTCCCTCCTCGGAATCCTCGCTGCTTTTGGCGAAGCTACTGAAGAACGCGTTTGGACTTCAACCGCCAATACTCAGATTACCGCGAAAGCAATTTCACTGAACGACTCAACAGTTACATTTGAGACAAACGAAGGCCGAGAACTTAAAGTTCCGCTCGCAAAGTTGGTTACGGAGGATCAAACCACTTTGAAGAAACATTTTCTCTCACGCCTGCAACCCGCACCACCAAGTCAAATACCCGCTCAAGTTAAAGCAGCAGAATACGAACTCGGAAAAATGCTCGGGCCTATCGAGGCCGAAGCAGGCAGTAGCTACTACCTTTACCTCCCGAGTACAATGGCCGAAGGAACAGAGGCACCTGTTTTATTCTGGACCGGTGCCGGTCGTTCGAATGACAAGACGCTCAAGCGATTCATTAAAGCCTCCGAATTGACTGGTATGGTTCTAGCGGCTTCCGTTGAAAGTAAAAACCAATCCAACGCCTTCCAGATAAATAATGGGCACACCGTGAACTGTCTAAATAAGCTTGAAGACACTCTCCCAGTGAGTTTTCAAAGACTTTTCTTTTCTGGTAATTCGGGAGGGGGGGCGACCGCCTTTTACAATGCCGATAAAATTAAATGTGCGGGAGCACTTCCTTACATCGGTTATATGCCTAGTGGACAGGTTCCGAACAACGGAGACTATTTTTATATCGGCACTGGCGCTACCGACTTCAATCGCTACCTCTCGGCCCATGCCGCTAATCAGCTCAAAGACAAAGCAATCCACCGACTCTACCCAGGACAGCACTCAACTGGAAACGAGGAGATTTCAACGGAAGGCGTTCTTTGGCTCTATACCCGTGAGCTCTACGATAATCCTGACAAGCGTATGGATGAGATTGCCCGCTTCGAAGTTCGTTTTCACAAATACCTAACCGAAGAGCTGGCGGATAAGCCTCATCTCGCCTATTTCTGGACAGACCACCTCCTCAATACTTGTAAAATGGCAAGCAGCTCTAAGGGTGTCTTTACCCTCTTGCATGAGAAGCTCGCCGCCGTATCCGAGAACCAACGCTACCTTAAAGCAAGAGTAAGCCTGAGCGAATTTTCGCAGGAACACTACGCAAAGATTGGTAGCAAGGGTGGCTCAAAATCTGAGCACACCACTCCCCAGATCTCTGCTGCTGCGGAAGCCTTACTCGCGGAGTTCCCTGACCTTGTGGAGATGAGCGACATCTTCAAAGAAATTGGCGAACCTACTGTTAAAATTCGTTAATATCTCGTAATTTAAGACGAAGGTAAGGTCATCAGAAAATCCCTTAGAAATGAATATTTGAATTTCAAAACGGAGCCACTTCGAATCATCAAGAAGGGGAGCGGAGTAATCATTTTAGGCCAATTCCTACTCTTCGACGATGGGCACTTTCTAATTCAAGATTAATTTACTGAAAATCTAGTTTCATATCGATATTTCGACAAGAAGTGGACTTAGAATAATTTCGAAATCTACGCGAACAATGTTACCACCGATGGCTACCTAGATGGCGACGACGGGTATTTGGTGAAGATGATTTGCTGGAATTACTCGTAAAAAGGATCCTACTTCGCCTCCTAGTGAAGAAAATTCTTCGCCAAATATTGATAAAAAGAACTGTCCGAATTCCTTGATTCACGTATTGTCCTACCGAGTCCGGCCAGCGGTATGCTTACCTTTCATCCTATTCCTGAAATCATCGCTGAAATTGCAGCGGGTCGCCTTGTCATCGTAGCTGATGACCCCGAACGTGAGAACGAAGCGGACCTGATTGGGGCTGCGGCACTCGCTTCGCCCGAGATGATTAACTTCATGGCCACCCACGGCCGCGGCCTGATTTGTGCGCCAATCACAGCGGAACGCGCTGCCGAACTGGAACTCCCGCCCATGACTCGCCGTAATACCGAGGGGCAGCGAACCGCGTTCACTGTCTCAATCGACGCCGCGGAGGGAATTACTACCGGAATTTCTGCACCAGACCGTTCTCAAGCGGTGAAACTTTTAGCAGATCCTAAGGCCTCCGCTGATTCTTTCGTCCAGCCAGGCCATATTTTTCCCCTCCAAGGAAAACCGGGTGGCACACTGCGACGCGCTGGCCATACAGAGGCCTCACTTGACCTCGCTCGCCTCGCCAATCTTCCCGAAGCCGGAGTCATCTGCGAGATCATGGACGATAACGGCTCTATGGCTCGAGTTGGCGAACTTGGTGACTATCAGAAGCGCCACAACCTCAAAGCTTGTACGATAGCTCAGCTCATCGAATATCGACGCCATTTTGAGAAACTAGTTGCTCGTGAAGAAATTATCAAACTTCCCACAGACTACGGTTACTTTGATTGCCACCTCTATAATGTAAAACTTGATGGGAATAATCATCTTGCCCTCACTCGAGGCAAAATTGATCCCGAAAAACCGGTCCTCGTACGAGTCCACTCCGAATGCTTAACGGGCGATGTCTTCGGTTCACGACGTTGTGATTGTGGCGAGCAACTGCATACCGCGCTGAAAATGATTGCTGAAGAAGGAGGCATTCTCCTCTATCTTCGACAGGAAGGGCGGGGGATAGGGCTCGCTGCTAAGCTCAAAGCCTACAAACTCCAGGAACAAGGCTTAGACACTGTAGAAGCCAATCAAGCACTAGGCTATCCAGCAGACCTCCGCGACTATGGGGTAGGGGCGCAAATGCTCACCGACCTCAAAGTTAAGAAAATTCGCATTATCACCAACAATCCTCGCAAAGTGGTTGGCCTCGAAGGTTATGGCCTTGAGATCACCGAGCAAGTCCCTCTTCAGATTGCGTCCAATCCTGACAATCAGACATATCTTGACACGAAACGCACCAAACTAGGCCACAAACTATAGAAATTCTTCACAGCTGCATCGCAAGGAGACAAACATCATCATCAAAGCCTCCTCCTTCCGTGAAAACTTTGACTTCGGAGAGAACCTGCTCAAGCAAATCCTCCAACGACAAACCTCCAGCCCGGTCCACAGTCTCTACCAATCGGTTTTGCAAAAAAGCCTCTCCCTCCGCATTTTCTACCTCATAGATTCCATCTGTAAAAAGTAGCAAAGTCTCCACTCCAGATAGCGGTATCGATTCTTTCTCATATTGAGCCTCTGCCATTAGCCCTAAACCCGGTCCTTTTCGCTCTTTCTCCATGGGCAAACGACTAGCTCCTTCTTCTGTCTTTTGAATACCAGCAGGATGCCCTGCACTGGCGTAAGAAATCGTCTCAGCCTCATAGTCGACCACCACATGAAAGGCTGTCGTGAACATCGTAACTTGCGCCTTACTAAGATAATCCACGAGCCCCTGATTAAGCGCATTCAGAAATTTTGCGGGCTCATCGATTAGGTCCCTCGCCTGTGAAATAAGTCCACGTAAGAGACTCGCCACCAGTGCAGAACGCACTCCATGCCCCATCACATCACAAATCAGGAGAGCCACCTTATTCTCGCCCAACTTAAAAACCTCAAAGAAGTCTCCTGCCAAACCCGATATTGGCAAATAACGATGCCCAAATTTTGCAGTGTTAACCTCCGGGTATTCTCTTGGAAGAAGCCCCTGTTGAATCTCCCGTGCCAAAGACACTTCTTCCTCATAAGCTTGATTACGCTGCTTCAGCTCGGCGGCCAATTCAGCTAATGACTTCTGAGTCTGCACTAACTCAGTCACATCACTCGAGACCCCAAATGTTCCAAGAAGAGTGCCTCGTGGCCCTCGATAAGGCATCTTAGTTGTCAGGACCCAAGTCTCCTCCTTCCCTGCCCAAATTTCCCGTTCAATATATGATTCCTGAGCCTTCCCAGTCTCCATGATCTCCTTCTCATCCTCGAGGGCCTGCCTCCAATGCTCCTCTTCAAAAAAATCTTTATCAGACTTACCTACAATCTCATCGGGACTGCCCTTCCCAATCCATTGCGCCATGGGAGTATTCACCATCACAAATTTCGACTCCAAGTCTTTGAAATAAATTTGTAAAGGCACATTCTCAATCAACGTTCGCGTTAAATGCTGTTCTTCCAAAAGAGCCAACTCCGCCTCTTTTCGCCCCGAAATATCGATCAACGAGCCTGCAATTCCTTTCACTTTGCCCTCAAAACACACCGCTACTCCACGTACTCGAAACCACTTCCACTCCTTATCAGGCTCACAATAAATTCGTGGCTCAGCAGACAGAAAATCGCTCTCACCCGCGCGAATAGCAGCCACCGCAGCCTTAAAGCTCTCCCGCTCATCTGAATGAATAAGGTCCAATTCTACGAAAAAATTCGGCACCTCCTCCCGCTGACATTGAAAAAATTCGGCGACTCTTGGAGTCACATCGAGAGCTCCACTCTCAAAATCCCAATCCCAAATTCCCTCATTGGAAGCCTCTAGGGCCAACTCCAAACGCTCTTTCGCATTCGCTGCCATTCTATCAGGCTAACAAAATTTGCTCTATGGAGAAGCGTTTTACAAAAGAACCGTCGACTCCATTTCAAAAAGCTTCTTCTCTTCCTCTTAACCGACTTGGATAAGCAGAAAACTTGTCTTTTTCAGATTTCGAGACTATCGAAGACGCCGTGACACGTCCACAAATCGAAACTTGCATCAAGGGATTCATCGTCCTTCTCGTTATTGCCTTTATCTACGCGGTCTACCGGGTCGCGGATCTTATCGGCTTCATCTAGGCAAGAAGCCACGAAATCGGATTGCTTCTCTCGATCGCAATCCGCTCGTTTCCTTGTAAATGAGCCTTTCGAGGCCTTTCTTCCTATCGCCCCAATTTCATGGCAAAAAAGAAAGTCAACCGCCGCCGTCCGGCAAAAAAAGGCTCTCGAGCCCGCAAGACTCCTAAGAAAAAGGGTCAAAAAAAGGGAGTCGTCATCCGCGAAGCGGGTTTCTTTGGTTGGCTCTTTTTCGCTCCCTATCACCTAGCGGCTCGCCTTACTAAAAACTGGCCACTCATTTTCCGTGCTCCTTCCCGCTGGTTTGCCTTCTCGATTTCTCTCGGCTTCTTCGCATTCCTAGCAGTCGCCATTTTCTATGGAGTCCGAGCAAAAAACTACGACCTAGCCGAAGTTCGAAGAATGCCGGAACGGACTTCAGTCCTCGATCGCACCGGAAAGGAGATTGCTCGTCTTCATGGCCAAAACCGCAAAATCATCCCTCTCTCGGAAATCTCTGGTCATTTCGAAGACGCTCTCATCGCACGCGAAGACAACAACTTTCGCCGTCACTTTGGAGTCGATCCACGAGGGATTGCCCGTTCCATTTTTCAAAACATTAAACGAAGAGAATTCGCCCAAGGAAGCTCCACCATCACAATGCAGCTGGCGCGAAATACCTTCAATCTTCAGAGCCAAAAATTGATCGACTGGAAGGCACCT
>CAYUHN010000181.1:0-5586 GCA_964444495.1 uncultured Roseibacillus sp.
CGGTGCCAAATGCATTGTAAACATAAGCGAATTCTACCCCAATCGCACCGGCTCCGACGATCAACATAGACTTAGGCTGCTTTTCGAGAATCATCGCATCCTTGGAAGACAGCACGCTCTTCCCGTCAAAAGGAAGGGGAGGTAATTCGCGAGGCTTACAACCAGTCGCGACAATGATATTCTTCGTTTCGTAGACCTCTTTCTTACCATCTTTCTCCACGCCAACTTTTCCTTCTCCTTCGATAGAGCCAAAACCTTTCAAGTAATCGACTTTGTTCTTCTTGAAGAGAAACTCCACCCCACCAGCGAGACGATTAGCCACGCCACGAGAGCGCTTAATCACCTTGCTCCAGTCGTAGCTGAGGTTATCAAAGCTCATTCCGAACTCTTCAGCTTGATGCTTCATCTGATGATAGACATGGGCGTTTTTCAAAAGAGCCTTGGTCGGAATACAACCCCAGTTCAGACAAGTCCCTCCAGGACGCTCAACCTCAACGCAAGCTACTTTCTTACCTAATTGCCCAGCACGAATCGCAGCAATATAACCAGCGGGGCCTCCGCCAATAACAATCAAATCATACATAATCGAATCCTTTAATTTCTAAAATTTTAGTAGTTATTATTTCGTCAAATAATTGCCTGTTTAGTAAGGCATTGGGAAATCAGCATTGAAGGCAAAGACTCGTTCCTTGATAGCAGCCAAAGCTGCATCATCTCCGATATTTTTAAGAGCCTCGCTGATAAAATCGGCAACCTGCTCAACATCGGCTTCCTTCATTCCTCGCGTGGTAACAGCCGGAGTACCAATTCGAATCCCACTCGGCTTCATCGCCGTTCCAGTATCAAAAGGAATCGAATTCTTGTTCACTGTAACACCCACACTATCGAGCACATCACAAGCCTTGGCCCCATCAAGATCGATTGGGCGGAGATCTACCATAAAGACGTGATTGTCAGTTCCTCCAGAAACAATACGCATCCCATTTGCAGTTAATCGAGCGGCCATTGCTGCGGCATTCTTAGTAACTTGCTCTTGGTATTCCTTGAAACCAGGCTTGAGACACTCTCCAAAACAGACCGCCTTTGCCGCGATCACATGCATCAATGGACCTCCTTGAATGCCCGGGAAAATACGTGAATCCACTTTCTTGGCGTATTCCTCTTTACAGAGGATGATTCCACCCCGAGGGCCACGAAGCGACTTATGCGTAGTCGAGGTCACGAAGTCCGCGTGAGGAACAGGATTGGGATGCACTCCTGCGGCGACCAAACCAGCAATGTGCGCCATATCAACCATCAGATAGGCACCAACTTCCTTGGCGATTTTCCCCATCCGCTCGAAATCTATTTCGCGAGAGTAGGCACTGGCTCCGGAAGTAATCAGCTTCGGCTTGCACTCCTTAGCGAGTGCCTCAAGCGCATCATAATCGATCACTTCCTCTCCTTCTTTCACACCGTAGTGAACCACATCATAGAGCTTACCCGAGAAATTCGCAGGGTGTCCATGGGTCAAGTGACCACCATGTGCCAGGTCCATTGTGAGAATCTTGTCACCAGGCTCAAGGACCGCGAAGTAAACCGCCGTATTTGCCTGACTCCCCGAGTGCGCTTGCACATTCACATGCTCCGCCCCAAAAATCTCTTTCGCCCGCTCAATCGCTAGCGCCTCAACTTTATCAACCTCTTCACAGCCACCATACCAACGACGACCTGGGTAACCCTCAGCATATTTGTTTGTGAGAACTGAACCCTGAGCCTCCATTACAGACGGACTCGCAAAATTCTCAGAAGCAATCAGCTCGATGTGAGTTCGCTGGCGCTGATGCTCGCCTGCAATGATGTCGAAAACCTTCCCATCCGTGACGGCAAGCCGGCTTCCCGAGCCCTTAATGAGGCGACGCTCATGACGACCACCTTCAAATTCAGTGGTCAGAAAAGCCTTTGCCAACTCGACCGCTTCTTCGGGAGTGGTCTGCTCAGAGCCTAAACAAAGAACATTAGCATCGTTGTGCCTACGAGTCACCCCAGCTTCATCCACATTGTCCACCTTTGCTGCTCGAATACCTGTCCAACGGTTGGCGCTAATCGACATGCCGATTCCCGTTCGACAAATGAGAATCCCCGCATCGAAGCGCCCATCTGTGATTCCCCGGCATGCCTCGTTGGCAAAATCGGAGTAATCAACAGAATCTTGGCTGTCGGTTCCGTAATCCGCGACTTCTGCGCACTCGCCCTCTAGAAAGGACTTGAGCGCTCTTTTGATTTCCACCCCGCCGTGATCGGCCCCGAGAACCACCTTCAGTTTCGAAAATGTCGTCTGACTCATAGACTGCCCCGCCTTCTGCCCCTTCAACACTAGAAAGGCAATCCAAATCGAGTAAGGCCCACTTTAAAGGCAAAAAATCACGTCTCGCCGCCAATCTAAGACGACTCCTCGACAATCCTCTCCAGGACAAGGGGAATTTCCCCTGGCTTTGCGTCCGAAACCATAAACACATCCTTGAGACCCTCAAACACCCTGTCCTGTGCGCCCTCACTAGCAGCGTGGACTCGTAAAAGAGGTTCCCCCACTTCCACTCGACTACCCACAGGCACGATTTCACTCAGTCCTACCGCTAGATCAATCGCATCTTCTGCCCGCTTTCGCCCTCCCCCAAGCTCAACCACCGCCAAACCCAATTGGCGAGTCTCGACGCCTATCACCCAGCCAGAAACTGTTGATTTCAAAACAGTCTCATAGGGAGCCCGCGGCAAAATTTTCTCTGTATTCTCCAACAAATCGCTAGGACCACCTAAACCCCGAACCATCTTTGCAAAAACCTCCGCTCCTCTCCCTCTGACTAACGCGGCTTCCAATTTTTCGCGAGCTTCCCCCATCGAAGTCGCCAACCCACCCAATTCCAACAACTCAGCACTCAGAGCAAAAACCACCTCTTCTATCCGTGAACCCCTCCGCTCCCCTTTCAAGACAGCCAAAGCTTCTCGCACCTCCAAGGCATTCCCTGCCGCCGAAGCGAGAGGCTGATTCATATCTGTAATCAATGCCCGCGTCCGCACTCCAGCCCCTTCCGCCACCTCGACAATACTTCGCGCTAAATCACGAGCCTCACCTTTCTTCTCCATAAAGGCGCCGTTACCCGTCTTCACATCCATCACGAGTGCCTGCAATCCAGCCGCCAATTTCTTGGACAAAATCGAAGCCGTAATGAGATCCAGCGACTCGACTGTCGCCGTAATATCCCGCGTCGCATAAAAGCGCCGATCCGCCGGAGCGAGGTCCTCCGTCTGCCCAATAATGGCAACCCCACAATCCTCTACCACCTTCCGGAATAATTCCTCCCCCGGCTGACTTCGATAACCCGGAATGCTATCTAATTTATCCAAAGTACCTCCAGTATGCCCCAATCCACGACCCGAAATCATGGGCACAAAACCTCCACAAGCCGCCACCAAAGGCCCCAATATCAGGGACACATTGTCTCCCACTCCTCCTGTCGAATGCTTATCCAACACTGGCCCCGGCAAACCGTCCCAGGACAAAACCCGTCCCGAATCTCTCATTCCTTCCGTGAGCGCAACCCGTTCCGCCCGGCTCATTCCTTGAAAGTAAACCGCCATCGCAAATGCCGCGACCTGCCCCTCTGAAAGACGCCCGTCTCCAATCCCTGCCGCGATCCATCGAAGCTCCTCGGAGCTCAACTCGAGACCATTTCGTTTCTTGCGAATCAATTCCTGAGGCAACATTCTGCCCACAACTTAAAACCAAAACGCACCCACATGAAAATCCTTCTCACTGGCACCTCCGGAAAAGTTGGAGGAGCTCTCGCCCAAGATTGGAAGTTCACACGCCCAGATGACGATATCATTCCTCTCACTCGCTCCACCGTTGACCTCAGTGACTCGATCGCCCTCGAAAACTATTTGCAACAAACCGACTTCGACCTCCTCGTCAATCCTGCCGCCCTCTCCACTCCCGAGGCCTGTGAGGACAACCACGAACTTGCGATCGCTGTCAATGTCGACGCCCCCAAGGTGATGGCCCAAGTTTGTAAAGAAAAAGGCGCTCGCCTCATCCACTTCTCCACCGACTACGTTCTCTGCGGAAAAGAACCCGACTTCAAAACTGAGAAATCCCCAACTCGACCAAACAACCATTACGGAGCCACAAAACTCGCAGGCGAAGAACAAGTCCTCGCTGCTTGCGAAAATGCTCTCGTAGCTCGCGTCTCTTGGGTCTTCGCCACAGCCGGAGAGGCCTTCCTCGAAAAAATACTTCGGCTGCTCAAAGAAGAAGCCCCGCTCGAAGCGGTGGCGGACAAGTACTCTATGCCCACCTCCGCTCCCGAGCTTTTCCGCATGATCGATTTCCTCCTAGAAAAAGAAGCAAGCGGACTCTTCCATCTCACTCAAACAGCCGACGAACCCATCAGCTGGTACCGCTATGCTTGCGAAGTCGTAGCCGCCGCTCATGAACTCGAGCTCATTTCAGAAGCCGTTCCCGTCACCCCTCGCAAAATGGACGATATTCCAGTCCTTAGAACCGGCCGCCCTCGCCACACCTCCATGCAACCCGAGCGCCTCCAAAACCTCGAACACCCAATCAAACCTTGGACCGAAGCCCTGAGAGATCAAGTTACTAGAACCAATCAAAACATTTAAGTTTTGATGGTCCATAGCCTTTAATCTTTATACAAAGAAAAGCATTTTGATTTCCCGCCCAGTGTAAATGGCAATCGCAAGAAGGAAAACTCGGAACAAACTGGAAGAACCACTCAAAAGCGAAGAGCATCATTGCGTTGAATAACTCGACGGCTTCATTCTCTTTTCCTTTCAGAACTGATGTAAGCGCCGAAACGAGACCCCATATTCAAGGTCGATTTTTTTGGTAGACTGTGATTTGGTGGACTCGAGCCTATTATGCCGCTTGTTTTCGTTTACTCATAACGAGTGGAGTTTGGCTTCGTTTGCAATGAACAGTCCTTTCACAAACGAGTAAAATCGGCTACGTTGCAGAAGGGATAAAATACCCGCTTGAATAACTATTACTACTGACAGCACCTCTATTCTGCACCTGCCTCTTGAAAGATCCGAAATTATCAGAATAACCTTTATCTATTAGTAATTTCCGCTAATTCATCGAGCTGAGCACTTAGCGCGTAAAATCTATCTTCAACATTCCGAATGGCAGTGGTCTTCTCTTTGTTCAACAAATAGCTAGCAGCTTCATACGCCAAGCGATGACTCAAAACATCATCAAGAAAAACTACAATGTCAGCAGGAATCCCAGATTGAAGTTCTTCCGATGTTTGCGACAAAAATTGAGTCGCATCTCTATCTCTCATTGCCTCCAAAACAGCTTCATCAACAAACCAAGTAGGCCTCGACCATGGAGTAATTCCTGAAACCTCTGGATGCTGCAAATAAACATCCTGTTTGTTGAGCATTTCAACATAATAGTCATCCATATAAGGTTCCCAAAATTCATCTACCTGCATGGCAGAAAATGCCTCGATAAGCGAAAAAACTCGATATCTCTCTATCAATTCTCGATTTTCCTCCGACTCTCTCCAGAAGAAAAGTGACTCA
>CAYUHN010000182.1:0-5560 GCA_964444495.1 uncultured Roseibacillus sp.
CTCATTTTTATCATCCTGATTTTGACTCAGAGACTCCACAAATTGTAAGTGAGTTAGCGAAAGATGAAATTACTTATCAGTATGTAGTTTCGGGCAGTGAATCAGGTATTGTTCGTAAACTTCTACCTGATTCTTCACATGAAGAGCTTTATTTTATAGAGGAAGGAAGATCCTTTAGTCCGTATTCGACCGCATTAACTTATCTTATTGATGTTTACGAATCTCAAGATGAGTTAGCGGTGTTAGTTCTTTCTGCACAGACATATGTTCTTATGAAGGCGGTTAAGGATTATCAAGCGCCACCAATTGGAATGTATTCGCTCGACCTGCCTTTAGAAGCTGAACAAAATTGGAAGCCTGTTTATTGGGCGGCTTTTGTTCCTGACGGTCTTTTTATGTCGGATCTTCATGGTTCGGCCGGTAAAAAATTGCAAAATGTTGAATTAACCTCGACGTCTAGGGTTAAATTTACATTTAAAGCAAAAGATGCAGAAGAAGATATTCAAGTGAATGTATATACATTTTCAGGCACTGAAGTTAAGAAAAATGATATCATTATAGAAGAAACTTTTTATGGCGACAGGGCAGACGGAGACGGGTATCCGATTTATACTGCCGCTCGTAGCGATCTTTTTGCTACTGAGGAGGAAATACTGAATGAGTTGGAAGCTATGCCTGATAAAATTTTACTAGAAGACTTAGAACCTTTCCTTGTCGCGGATGCGATTGGTCCAGACTTATTAGAAATTTTTTCATCCTTCTCAAATCAAACTCGCGTAGAAGCGCTCCGCAATCGTATCGAGGGGCTACTATAAATATACGCTGCTCCTATCTCCTGCCCATAGAGTTAAGAGACGTCAATGGCGAAGGAGATGCTGACGACGTAACGATCAGTCCTTGGGACAAATCTCAGCAAATCACAGATCAAAATATCGCCCTCATCGATGCTCATGCTTCAAAGGAATTTCGACTCAACTGTTTCATCTCTCGCTTCCAGAATCATACAACCTGAAAGCAAACATTCGCCAGTCTTATATCAATATGACCGCTGCCAAAACAATCCCCAGATCAGCGACACTATGGGATAGCACTGAAACTGAATTCGACTCGTAACGATCTCGCATCCATTTCCAGGCAAAAGAAACTGAAGCCAACACCACGAGAGCCGCTAGCACCCATTCCCATTTCAAGAGCGTGCTCAATACTAGATAGTGATATCCCGCAAAAACGAAATGAGAAATCCATGTTTGATCTCGTAACTCCTCCCAATGCTTTTCCTCTAAATAAGGATGAAGCAGACCAAAGTATGGAACCATTACTAGGAGCGCGACTCCTTCCAAGCGATACTGAACAAACCAATCCTCCAATTCGACAGACACCACATGTGGAAGAATAAAATAAGTCGCCACTCCGGCGGTAGCAGAGACAGAAAGAAAAGCAATCGATAGCCTATCGAAGGTCAACTTCTCGAAGCGAAACTTTCGGTAGTTCCACGCAACAATTTGAACATGGTAAGCAAGAATACTGAGCCAAGCGTTTTGAAAGATCGTCCAAAAGACACCCATCGCCAAATAAGGAGCTAACAACTTAAAGACGAACTTCATCTTATGTCCCGAAATCCCGTTTAAGTTTAAGTTCAGGCGTCAGAGATTTTTCCTTACAATTCTCGCTAGCAGTTTGGGATTAGGTAGACGAGATAAATGAGCTCCTCAAAGAGACTACATTTCCCCAAAGGAAAGCTCTTTCCGCTCTTTTTTGATTTTTTCTAAATCAACGTCGAGCCAGATTTGACGACCGTCATTATCGGCAATGTTATTGTCCTCATTCGCTCCTAAGGTTGCTTCCTTAGAGACGACTAGACCGACTTCTCCATTCTTCAAAATCGAATTAGAGGTAAGAGAAGCAACCGTTCCCACACCATCGACATAAACTCCTCCAAGAGAGTTCTTAGCAAGCATAGTAGCTTTCAGATCAACTTTCACTCCTGCGGTGGCCATAAGACCAACCTCACGATTCCCTTCAATAGTAGAGCTTTCAATACGGCATTGCTGGTCTTGCGAACCGAGAAAAATCCCCGTGAGGCCGTTGTTCTGAAAACGAGAACGCTTCACCCAAACTTGGCCGCCTTCCCAAACATCAAGTCCATGGTGAAGATTCGATTTTAACTGAGTATCTTGCAATGATGCTTCACTCCCAGCGCCACGAACAAATACTCCATCCCAGCCACAGCCTCTCACCTCACAACTCGAAAGAGCGCAACGCGCACCTCCCAGCACCGCTACCCCGTGACCAGCACTATAGCTGACGTCACAGTCTTGCATCATGAGCTGGGCGCCATCATTGGCGAGCACGATTGGATAGCGCTGTTTTTCAGCAGAAACTCCAGAGTGCCGAATAGTAAGACCCACCAGACGAACAGGCGCCCCTGATCCCATTACTACGATGACACTACCTTCTCCAGCAGGCACCGCTATAATTGTTTTATCTTTCTTCTCGGATTCGCTCTCGATGCTCACTCCAGCGGGAATGAGCAGCGATTCCTGATAAGTCCCAGGGGCCAAAATCACACGGTCACCAGCACGAGTCAGAGAAAGGGCCTCAGCAATAGTAGCAGCCTGACTCGGAACCTTCACAGTCTGCACATAGGCGGACATCTTCTCATAGAGATTAGTCGCTTTATCAGAAGGGGCAAGCTGCTGAGCTTCGCGAAGTAGCTGCAGCGCTTCGTCAGAATACTTGCCTTCATCGAGAGCAATCGCTTTGTCATAAAGCTCGTCGGCTTTTTTACGGAAGCCGCTGAGGACAAGCTGCGCCTCTTTCATATCTACCCGCAAATCAGGCAAATTTTCGTGATCTGGTTGAAGCTCAGCGAGGCGATTCGTCTTATCGACCACTTCCTGCCACTGCTCTTCTCGTTTCGCCTGCTTAATCTCTCCAGTCAGGCGATTAATTTCGTCCAGCCTCTTCTTGGCCTGCATTTGACTAGCAAAAGCCTGCAATTGAGCATCATCTGGCTCCATCTTGAGAACGTCTTGCATCGCAACTTCCGCTTCCTCCCAGCGCTGAATATCCATCAAACCCTGCACTTTCCCGAGAGCAAAACGAACCTGCATCATCCGCTCGACCTCTTTCTCACTGCGCACATATTCAAGCCCCTCTTTCGCTTTTTTCGAGTTCGGGCTCTTTTTAAGGATGCTCGCATAAATTTTCTCAGCATCGTCCCAATCACGCCCCTCTACGGCCTTTTCCGCCGCTGGCAATTTCTTCTCTGCGTCTAACCTCGTCTTTTGATCCTTGAAAAATATCGAACCAAAAATCACCCCAGCGACCAGCAAAGCTCCAAGAATGAGCAAAGCGGCAAGAGCAGCGAGAGAGAACTTCTTTTTCTTCGGCTTAACAACAGCTGTCGCCACAGGAGTAGTCTCGCTCTGAGCAGAAGCAATTCGTAGAGCTTCTTCAAAACGCTCGATCTCCAGCCCACAGGTTTCACGTTTTTCGGGCGTAGGAGCCTCATCCCGCATGCGCGTGAGATGGCTACGAACCTCTTCAAAGGCGCGCTGATGGTTCTCTACCGATTCTCCAGGGGCGAGCCCTAGGATTCGGAGGGCCTCTTCGAGGGGCATGTTCGAGCTAGATTTCATGGGACAACAGTCGGCACTCGGGGGGAGTGGGGGCCGAGGCTGCCGTATCTGATCTCAACCCTCAACCCTGAAAGTTGTTCACTATTGGCATCCTTCTTCCGATCCCAAAGGCTTTCGAGGTCACCCGCAGACCCGGAGCCGCCTGATGCCGCTTCCACTCATTGAGGTCTACCCTACGCTGTACCCAGCGCACCGTGGCTTCTTCGAAGTCATGATGCTCGATGATATCGGCCGCGCTCATCTGCTTTTCGACGTAGAGCTCTAGAATCCCATCGAGTATGTCATAACTCGGCAAAGTATCCTGATCCTTTTGATCGGGAGCAAGTTCGGCACTCGGAGGCTTATCGATCGTGGACCAAGGAATGATTTCTTTTTCCCGATTGATCCAGCGGGCCAGTTCATAAACTCGTGTTTTGGGAACATCCGAAATCGCCGCCAAACCGCCACACATGTCGCCATACATGGTACAATATCCCACTGCCAACTCACTTTTATTCCCGGTCGTTAGCAACATCGCTCCAGTCTTGTTGGAAAGTGACATCAAGAACAGTCCTCGAATCCGAGCCTGCATATTCTCCTCTGTCACATCGGGAGCACGGCCTTCAAAAACCGGAGCAAGGCTCTCTTTAGCCGCTTCAAAAACCTCCTTAATTGGGACTTCCTGACAAGTCATTCCTAGATTCTTGGCCAAAACCACCGAATCATTCACACTTCCTTCAGAGCTGAACTCACTCGGCATCGTCAATCCCTGCACGTTCTCCGCCCCAAAGGCCTCAGCGGCCAAGACCGCAGTCACTGCAGAGTCAATTCCTCCACTTAGGCCAAGACAGGCCCGATCAAAGCCACACTTCTTGGAATAATCACGCAAACCAAGAACAAGAGCATGATAAAGCTGAGCGTCTTCTTCCAATTCCGGCCATTGCAATTCAGCCTTTCTTTCCTCCGCCGGCGCAGCAAGATCCACAACAGATACGTTTTCGACAAACCCTGGCAGGCTAGCGAGCACTTCTCCCCTCTTATTCACTCCCGCCGAGTGACCATCAAAAATAAGCTGATCTTGCCCTCCTACCGCATTGCAATAGACAAGGGGCACGCCAGCCTTACCTGCTACTTTAGAAAAAAGATCTCTCCGAGTTACCGGCTTATTGAGCGAAAATGGAGAAGCGCTTAGATTAACAATCAAGTCAGCGCCTTTCCCTTTTAACTCCTCGACCGGATCTCGTTCGTAAAGAGGTCGATAGAGAAAATCGTCTGTCCAAATATCCTCACAAATTGTCACCCCAATCGTAGCACCTCGATGGGTAATCACATCCACTTCTTCATTCGGCTCGAAGTAGCGCCATTCATCAAAAACATCGTAGGTAGGCAAAAGAGTCTTCCAAAACCGTCTCCGCACTCGACCATCCTCCAACCAAGCCACCGCATTGCGAAAGGGACGCCCAGGCCTCTTGTCACAACGATCGACATAACCCACTAAGAGCGGAACCTCACCCACTTCACCCGCGAGATAGTCCAAGGCTTGCAAGCAACGCGGAACGAACTGGCTTTTGAAGACCATATCCCGCGGCGGATATCCCACGAGCGACATCTCCGGCGTCACCACCAATTCGGCTCCCAGCTCAAGAGCCTCTCGATAAGCTCCTAAAATGCGTTTTGCATTAGCAGGGAAATCTCCCACCACCGAGTTAATCTGGGCCAAAGCTACTTTCATATCGACTCGTCCACTCAAGGACGCCCGAACTTACCTCACCACCGCAATCACGAAAGCCTGAACAATGGCTCCACCAATTTGATGACGAATCGCAAGCTTTTTGCTCGACCGAGGCGAACTCTTTCCAAGAACCTCTTTCACAGCCATCCCATAGAGCAGGCGATGGCCTATACCCTTTGATTTTGCGTTGTTTTTCGCGGAATGAGCG
>CAYUHN010000183.1:0-5556 GCA_964444495.1 uncultured Roseibacillus sp.
GCAGTGTCGATCGCCAGGAGGTCAGCGAGTGTTGAGGAATCGGACATAAACAATGAGAATTAAGCCCGGCCTTTCGCCCGGGGAGAGAGGGATTAGGCTGGTCTAGCTAGGCTTTCAAGTGAGAAAGAGAGAGTGAATGTCTAAAATCTAGCATCGCTTTTACAAATTTGGTTTTGTTCAGAGCTCATTCTGCTTAAAGCTTCCGCCTGTGAGTAATCCTTTTCGACAAGATTTGGTTGCTCGGCAACGTGCCGAGGCCTGTACCGTGGTGATTTTTGGGGCAACGGGAGATTTAACCCACCGAAAGCTGGTTCCAGCCCTCTACAACCTCATGGCAGCAGGGGACTTGCCTCTCGGGGTTCGTATTGTCGGATTCGCTCGCCGTGATTGGAGCAGTGAATTTTTCCGTGAAAGCCTCGAAAAGATCAATCGCGAGGTTTCGCGAAGTGGTCATGATGATGAGTTGTGGCGGTCCTTTTCTCAAAGCATTGAATATCATTGCTCCGAATTCACTGATACAGATGGTTACAAATCCCTCGCTGAGAGATTGGACCAAATCGATGCCGAGCGAGGAGGTAACGGCTCGCGTCTCTTTTATGTCGCGAGCGCACCATCGTTTTTTGATGATATTCTCGAAAATCTCAAAGGCGCGGGACTGAATGAATCTTGCGAGAATTGTTGGTCCCGAGTCATTGTTGAAAAGCCCTTTGGAACCGACCTAGCAACGGCTCAACATTTGAATCAGGTCGTGAATGCGACTTTCGAGGAGAAGGACACCTATCGAATTGATCATTATTTAGGAAAGGAAACAGCTCAAAACATCATGGTTCTAAGATTTGCTAATGCAATTTTTGAGCCGCTCTGGAATTCGAACTATGTTGATCACATTCAGATCACTTGTTCTGAGCACCTTGGGATGGAAGGAGGGCGCGGTGGTTATTACGATCAATCGGGAGCGCTTCGTGATATGGTCCAAAATCATCTCCTCCAACTTCTTAGTCTGGTTGCAATGGAGCCTCCTACCGATTTGAGCGCAGACGGAGTTCGGGATGAAAAGGTAAAAGTCATTCGCTCATTAAGGCAGTGGGATTCTCCTGAGAAAGTGGCTGCGAACGTGGTGCGAGGGCAATACATGGAAGGTTATATCAACGGAGACAAAGTTCCGGGATATCGGGAAGAGGATCGGGTGAATCCAGAAAGTGAAACCGAGTCCTACGTAGCTCTTCGTATCCTTGTCGATACTTGGCGATGGAGCGGAGTGCCTTTTTATGTAAGAATGGGCAAACGTCTCCCAAAAAAGGCGACCGAGATTTCAATTCATTTCAAAGATATTCCTGGAGTGCTCTTTAATGCGATCCCCGGGGGAGTTCCTAGTGGTAACGTTTTGGTTATTCGGATTCAACCGGATGAAGGAATCTCGTTGCGCATGAACTCGAAGCTTCCTGGTCCAGCAGTTCGCATGGAACCAGTGAAGATGGATTTTCACTATGCCAATAGTTTTGGTAAAAGTAGCCCAGAAGCTTACGAGCGTCTTCTACTCGATGCGATGGCTGGCGATGCCACCTTGTTTGCTCGTCGTGATGAAGTTGAAGAGGCTTGGCGCTTCGTTGATCATATTGAAAATGCTTGGCATAAAAGTGATGAGAAGCTGCCGATGGCTGAATTCGCGGCAGGAAGCTGGGGGCCTAAAGAAGCAGACACTCTTCTAGGAGAAAACGGCCATGAATGGAGAAAACTCTAACAGGATGAGTGCGAATTTAGGAAAACCAGTTGAGATTAGCCAAATCAGCAGGGAGCTCAAAAAGCTCTGGGAGGCTGACGAAGCAGCGACCAATGCATCGTTGATGAATTTGGTCGTCTATTCGGAGCGAGCTGGAACGCTGGCAGAAAACTCGCGAACTGTTTTTGATTTCACCAAAGACCATGCTTGTCGTGCGATTCTCGTTGAGATGCAGCGGGACACCTCTGAGCTATCTGCCGAAGCCTGGATAACGGCTCATTGCCATCTTGCAGGAGGTAGTAAAACTGTTTGCTGTGAGCAGATTTCGTTTCTTCTCAAAGGAAGAGCGATTGGGCGGCTTCGTAATACTCTTTTCGCGAATCTCAATAGCGATCTTCCTCTTGTTTTTTGGTGGCAGGGTGAACTTTCCGACCTCTTTGAAGAAAGACTTTATAAGCACACGGATCGCTTTCTTTTCGATTCTTCGGATTGGAGTAATGCTGTTACAGGCTACAAGCAGATCACTCAGACCTTATCTGAGACGCAGGGCCAACTGGTGGTGCAAGATATGGAGTGGACGCGAACTTTCGGCTACCGACTGGCACTAGCGGGGTTGTTTGACGATCCTGTTGCGTTAGAGTCCTTGTCGCAAATTGACCGTTTGTCCATTGAGGGAAATCCTATACATCGAGTCAGTCAATTGATGTTCGTTTCATGGCTGGCAGTACAGGCTCAGTGGACTTTTAATAAGGAAAAGAGCGGAGCGAAAGTCTTGGTCTTTGAAAATCAGGAAGGGAGTGCAATCACCTGTGAAGTGACTTCTAGTGAGGGCTCATCTGCTATTAGCAAAGTGGCGATGCAGGCAAATGAAGTGAGAGTAAGTGTTTGTCGTCAGACTGGCTCTTCTCATCTTCAGCTCTTGCTCGAAGCTCCTGGGCATCGGGTCGAACAAAACGCGCCAGCCGATCCAAATGACACGGCAGATCTCATCGCCGAACAACTTTCTAGGGGAAGCAAAAACTCTCTCTTTAAGAAAATTTCCCCCATGTTTGAAGAGCTTCTTGCTAGCGAAGACTGAAGCTTACGAATCTTCTCTTACCCGTTTTCACGGAAAATGACTCAGGTAAGAAGATTTTGTTGCCCTCTATATTACTTTACTATTAATATTTCTTTAGTTATTTGGCATTGTATTAAGCTTGACGAAATGGGGAGTAGGAAAGACTCATTGGGAAGATGAATTCAGCAACGGTTTGCGTCTCTCAGAGCTCAGTTTTAAGGTTTCTCCTTTCGGTTTTTTTCCTCTTCTCTTTTTTAGGAGTTCTTCCTGGGCAGGATTTTTTAAACGAGCCAGACGTCAAGGTTACTGAAGTCGAATTTCGGTATTTGGGACCTCCTTCGATCTCCGAACAGCGCTTGCGAAGTTTCACAGAGACACGAGTGGGGCAACCGTTTGATACTGGGGTGGTGGACGAAGATGTGAAGCGACTCTACGAGAGTGGCTTAGTACAAGATGTGCAGGTCTTGGGAGATCAAGCGGAAGCAGGCGTGAAGGTGATCTTTGAGGTCCGCACGCAAAGTGTTTTTAATACCGTCGGATTTGAGGGTAACACGGTCTTTTCGGATGAGAAATTGGTGAAGGAAGTCGACCTCACCGCTGGAGAAATTCTTTCTGATGCAAAGATTTTAACCGCCCGCCGAAAGGTTCAGGATTACTACCGCGGTTATGGCTACCCTGATGTTGCCGTGACACATCGGCTTCAGGACGAGGGTAATGGCTTAACTGCTCTTATTTTCTTGGTGAATGAGGGCGTGAAATCAGAGATTCGTCAGATTCGTTTTGAGGGCACTACGGCCTTTGCTGATGCGGATCTTCGCAAGGAAATGGAGACCAAAGAGAAGGGGATTTTCTCATTCATTACTAAATCCGGTCGTATCGATAATACAGCTCTCCAACGGGATTTGGAAAAAATTCGCTCCTATTACCGAGACAATGGTTACTTACGGGCGGAAGTTTTGTCAGCAGACCGGGTTCCAGCTCGCAATGAACGAGTGGACCTTGTGATTTCTGTTAATGAGGGAGCAAAGTATAGTATCAATGAGATTCAATTTGGTCCGATGACGGTTTTCGAACCTTCTGAGTTGATGCCGGGTATTAGCCTCATTGCTGGCGATGTCTATTCTGCTAAGAAAGTGAATGATGACCGACGTGCGATTCGGAGTTACTACGGTTCTCGAGGGTATGCGGATGCTCGAGTCGTAGCTGAAACCAAGGATATGGGGCAGGGCCTGTTGAACATTATCTATCGAGTAGACGAAGGAACTCGTTTCCGGGTGGGACGAGTTAATATCCAGGGGAATACTAAGACAAAAGATAAGGTGATACGTCAGGAGGTTCCCATGATTCCAGGCGAATTTTTTAATGGAGTTGATGTGGAAGTCACTCAGAAGCGTCTTGAGGGGCTTCGTTATTTCGATGGCGTTCAGGTTACAACTGCTAGTAATGATCGAGCTGGTTACCGTGACTTGAATATTCTCGTGGAAGAAGGGCGAACTGGTTCCGTAAATCTCGGAGCAGGATTCAGCTCTATTGATAGTATTGTTGGGTTCATTAACCTTGAGCAACGAAATTTCGATATCACCAATTGGGGCTCCTTCACTGGTGGTGGTCAGCGGTTTTCTGCTCAGTTGCGCCTCGGAGCCGAACGCCAGGACTTTAAAGTATCCTTAGTTGAGCCCTGGTTTCTTGGTCGTCGTCTTTCTTTGGGGGGAGAGCTTTACTATCAGAATAGCCTCTTTTTGAGTCCTGAATACGATCAATTCAATATCGGTGGAGCGATCTTTGCTCGGAAAGCAGTTGGACGTCGCTCCTATGTAAGAGGAGAGTATCGTCTTGAACAAATCGACATTGATACCGACTCAACCACTTCATCAATTTTTGAAGAAGAGGACGGATCTTTTCTTCGAAGCGCATTTAACGTGAGCTATGTTTACGATAGCCGAGATAGCATTGTCATTCCACGGAAGGGGCACAAAGTTGATCTGGGTTTAACTCTTGGTGTAGGAGGAGATGTTGAGATCTATAAATTCGAGGCTACTGGTTCTAAGCACTGGGCTCTGCCAGCGGATTTCATTTTTAATTTAAGTGGTTCATTTGCAACCGTGGATAGCTTCGGAGGCGGAGATGTCCCAATCTTCGATCGTCTCTTCCTCGGAGGAGCTCGTGACTTACGAGGTTTCATCTTTCGTGACTTAGGGGTTCGTGATAATGGCGTATCTACGAATGGCAATCCTGCGACTTTGGAAGCACTTGGAGGAAAAACTTCTGGATATTTTTCAGCTGAAGTCTCTTTCCCTATTATCTCGAATATTCGTGGTGCAGCCTTTGTAGATGCAGGTTTCGTTAATCCCGATTCTTTTGATTTTTCCCCCGAGGACATCTACGCCGATGCCGGACTCGGGCTCCGCCTTGATTTGCCTGGCGTTGGTCCGCTCGCTCTTGACTACGCTCTTCCTGTCCTTGTGCCTAATGACGATGATGAGGCGGATCAAGGAGGCCAATTCAATTTCTACATTAACTATCAGTATTGAGTTGTTTGCTCAGTCGAATTCATCCTTTGCTTCTTGGTTTATATGTAAGCAAGGGAATTTTCGGCGCTCTTTACTATGAAATTAGTCGATCTGCTCAATCCTGAGCGAATCTTGTTGGATGTCGTTGCCGAGAGTTGTGAAGGAATGATCACGTGTCTCGTCGATGCTTTGATTTCACAAGATGTGCTAGCATCGTCGAACCTGATCGACAGCTTCATTGAGTTTTTTCACAATGTGAAAGCGGTCCA
>CAYUHN010000184.1:0-5530 GCA_964444495.1 uncultured Roseibacillus sp.
GGAAAACAGCCCCTTTTACGAAGTTTTACCTTTGTTGGCTTGGCTGCCTATTGGATTCCTATTGCTTAATGCCAGTAAACGTTGTCGCGATATTGACCAGAGCCCATGGGTTGGAGTTGCATGTGTTATTATTCCGTTTGGGATTATTTACCTTTTAATTGCGAAAGATTCGGGACACTACCGTTTTAGAAGGGGAAGGGTTGGGCTGGTGGCGGCGTAGTAGCCCATATTTGAATTCACCCTGGTTTTAATCTTTCGCGCTTAGATCTTGGATTGTGAGCAATTCAATCTCATAAACGAGGACTTCATTCGGCCCTATGATTTCTCCTGAGCCCTGTTCCCCGAACCCAAGCGCTGGCGGAAGATAAACTTTCCATTTCGACCCCACAGACATCAGTTGCAGAGCTTCCCCCAATCCTGGAATCACTTGATCAATTCGAAAGTCCCCTGGAATTCCCTCGTCCACTGTGCTATTAAAAATGATCCCGTTCACCAAAGTTCCGTGTAAGTGGGCTATTACATAATCGGACTCTCGAGGTTTAGTTCCTTTGCTGGTTGAAAGGATTTCATATTGAAGGCCAGAATCGGTAGTGGTTACTTCTTCACGTTTCCTGTTCTCAGCGAGAAATGCCTCTGCTTTCTTCGAGCGTTCTTGAATCAAGGCTTTCATTTTCTCTATTTCCTTCTTCTCGAGACGAGCGAAGTTTTCTCTCAAGATTTTTTCCGTGGCTTCATCTGAAAAGCGAGACTCGGTTCTGGAGAGCGCTTCTCGAAGTCCAATGAGAAGGGATTCCACTTCTACTTCCATTTTATCTTGCAGCAGGCTATTGCCAATATTGCGTCCAAGTAGATAGGAAGCTTTCTCTTCTAAGTTTTTAAACTCTGTTTCTTCTGCGAAAATTGAAGAGGATAAAAAGAGAAGAGCGAGAGTATTATTTCGAGTGATCATTGAGGGTATTTATAGAATTGAAATCAGGAGGATTCTTGGCGAAGGCCAATTTTTATTTTTTTGTACCTGAATCTTTGTGGTTCTGTTCTTCAGTATTTTTAAGCCATTGAGTGGCAAGAGCCTGACCTTTTGATTTCTCTTCGGGTGAAAGTTTTTTCTCAAGATTTGGGGTTAGTTTTTGGGCGACCACACTGCCGTGCTCTATGGATAACAAGGCCCACTTATAAGCTTCAACCTTGTCTTTCTCGATTCCTTTTCCGGAAGAATATTTTCCTGCCAAAATCCATTGTGCAGCGGAGTTTCCGAGAGCAGCGGCTTGGTGATAAAGCTCAAGGGCCTTCTTTTCATTTTTAACAAGAATGCCGCCTCGATCATATTCAGAAGCAAGTAAATAGGTTGCTTCTGATTCCCCTTTGGCTGAGCGGGCTCTTAAATGCTCAATCAAATGCTCAGGGCCATCATCCTCATGTCCTTGTAGGGGGAGAAAAAGAAGGTAACTTAGAAGAGCTAATTTTTTGGTGAGAGAAATTATCATTGTTAGGGAGTCAGGTAATGAGAAATGTAGAGGAAGAAACTGATAAAAATTTCTTATTCAGTAATGTCGTCTTCTTCTTGAAAAGAGAGGCGAGATTCTTCTCTGCGAATAGGGTCAAAGAAAGACTCAACCGAATTGCGTGCGAGTTCTGGATCCGTGTCGCGAATTTCTTCGATGAAATGAGTAAGAACTTCATCGAAGAACCAACGAGCATCTCCGCTCCAATTTCCATTTTCATCCACGAGTTCTTCCTGAGAGGCCGGAAAGTAAGAGGGGAGGAAGGTCTCCTGACTGATAATTTGGGTGGCTGCGTCGATATCGTTTCTAGCAAGATGGCTAATAGCTGCTCCAAAGGCCGCTACTTGTGTTCCAATTTGAGATCGAGGTAAGTCCAACTGGGAAAGCCATTTTAGGTTTTGAGCGGGATCTTCCGGCGAGCGAACTTCGATTAGCTGAGAGAGAGTAAATCCGAATTGACGCTCGTGCTCTAGATTTTCGAGGATGATTTCGGTAATCGAATCAATGTTCTCAGGAAGAAGATGAGGAACAAGAGCTCCAACGAGGCTTCCTTTTAAGTTCAAGTCACTCTCCTCGATCCAATTTTGATATGTGTCGAAGAGCTCTACGTGCGGTCCTTGAAAGAGTTCCGCAACTACAGAGAGTTGCCAATGAGAGATTTCATCTTCTTCAGAGAGCCTTTTTAAAAAACTAAAGGTTTCAGCTGAGTTTGTTTGAATCCAGTCACTGAAGACTTTGCCGGTAATGGCCGATGTTTCTTCAAACGGAGACAAGAGGTCTAAAAGGAGAGCGGCTTGGCCATGAGCATTCAAGGCTGTCAATTCGAGTGAAAGTTCTTCTAACCAGGCAATCGTATCAGCAGGGTTCTCTTTGTGAGTAGAGAGAATTGTGGAAGAAATCTTGGAGAGGGCCACTGAGTCAACCTTTTGCATTTGTTGAGCAAAATTGCGACCAGAACCTTGCCGAAGACTTAAAGCAGTCAGCTCGGCCCAACTCTTATGTGTTCTATGGGTAATCTTAGGTTGTTTGCTAAGAGCTACCTTGGGAGGCGAGGATTTTGAGCTAGAGTTAGCCCCATTTTGAGAACGGTGTTCTGAGACTTTAAAGTAACTCAGTGTTACGATCGTACCTGAGATGGCAACTAATAAAATCTTTTTAGAGAGAGACATAGTTAAAGAAATTTTAAGCGAAAAGGTTGAGGTATTGCTCTTTCACTTTATAGGAGCTTGAGAAGAAGGCTGACATCGCGATCCTCTCCACGTAATTAGTTACGTGGAACTCATCCCATTGCCCCTTCACTTAAGAAATCATAGCGAGCCACCGGTAGATGGCCCGCTATGATTAAAGTAATGCAGTAGCCTATTAACGGAACATGTACTTGATCTGTGGTCTACGAGAGCTTGCACCCTCAGAACTGGTGAAACGAATCTGAGAATTACTAGTTCCTCTCACTACGAAACCGATGTCACGTCCATTTCGACGAGCATTTTCTACGTGTGGAGTTACGTCGAATTCATACCATTGACTACCAGGTCCCATATCAACTCGCGCCAATCGACTTCCTTGGCCAGGAGCATTGTTCCCGTTGAGGCTTGATTCATTAAAGGTTGGGTTACTAATTCCAAAAACCTCGATACGACCTGAACCGCTGTTCTCTGCATAAAGGCGGAGAACGGCAGCACGAATAGTGCGAGGAGAATTAGGCTCATCAAACCTCAAGTAAGTGCGACGATCATTCGAACCGTTTCCATCTTGAATGGCCAAATCATTGTTACGGAAGTTACGTCCAGAATCACTGCCACGACGAGCATGGGCATCATGCCTTGCTCCGGCGACTCTGATGGTCTGTCGATTATTTCGGAGGGCCGCAATACCAATTCCGTCTTCACCTCCACCAGCATAGAGGAGATAGATTGAACCATCGTCATCTACGAAGACATCAGGATCTCGGAGCTGATTGACTCTTTCCGGAGCTGCGCCTGCCTCTGAAGTTCGACGGTTATACTGTCCACCTTCCCAACCAGAAACAGGGCGGAGAATCTCGTTACCTGGGTAGCTCGGGTTCCAGTTGTTCCAGCTGCTTACATTCAAGTTGATACGAGAGAGTCTAATGTGTTCTTGGCTGTCTCCTCTTTCCGTGAAGAAAACCTGTGCCTCTCGACCAGCAACGCGAACTCCTGTGTGGCGAAGACGGCGTTGAGAACGGCTTTGATTTCTCTCGTCTGCAATTCTATCTTGATAGAAGTCGTTGTTATTTTGCTGCCAAAGCGAAGCAAGACTGTTTCCATTGTAGTAACCATTGGTTGGGCGCCATGGATTATTGAAGCTTCGCGCTCTCCGAGGAATACCGCGATTGTCCATCGCATAGAGGGTATTATTATCCTCAAAAACACGGAAATAAGAGTCGCCTAATACCACTGGTTCAGTGTCACGACGACGGAACTCAGCTCCTCTGCTAGAGGTGTTTACAAAAGTACGTTGAGAATTGATGTTTCTCCCATCGAAACGATATCCACCAGCATGGAAATACATGACAATTCTGTTGGGTGAGGTTTCGACATGAACATCAGGAGAGGCAATGTGGTTGTCTTGGATCCCAACACCGTTATCCAAATCGATACGATTTCGGTTATCATCTAAAACCCCTCGATCACCAACGCTTGCGCCAGCATCGTAGAGCCTGTAAGGCCCAGTCACGTTTTCGGCCCAGGCCATCCGGATGTATTCGCCATTGTGATGGGCAAAGTACAAGTAATAGTTCGCATCACGATTCACTCGATTTCCGCGAGAAATGAAGTTAGGAACTCTGATCAAACTTGGACCATTAATATTATCACCGTCACTCCTACGGTTGCTGGGGAACATACTGCGGGTAATAATAGGCTGACTGCGGTTGAGCCTGATGACATCGTCATCGTCAAACTGAGCGGAAGCGAAGTTTGGGGTTATTAACGTGGTTGCCGCGAGGGCAAACGCTCGTTTAGTTTTGTTCATTCTAGTTAATGGGGTTTTTGTTCAATGCGGAGCTGTTCAATGCGAAGCCAAGCGATTTTTGTCAAAAATCACCCAATTCTTTACGCAACTCATCGATTACCAACACAGAAGAGGGGGTGGCAAGGGAAAATTAGGTAAGATTTTTTTTGGGGCATTGAGGGATTATTTTAGATTTTAATGGGTCTTATCCCATTTACTTGTTTTGAATGAGATGCTACCGCAAACGTCTTGCTGTTGAGTATGAGTGTCATGGATTATGATTACTCCATGTGAACTTCCGTGTTAAAAAATTTTCTGTTAGGATTCGGATCCTGCTGACATGGTCAATTACTTCGTCGGGAATGAGACGAAAATCTTTTCGCCGACTTTGCGGGATTTCATAAAAGAGTGAGCGAGAATTTCTTACACAAATTTATTTGTTCGTTGAGAATTTTTGGATGGTCAAGTTAGATTTTTTTGAAAGAGATAAAGCCGAATCTGAACAGATTTTCTTGATAGATTCAGTGTTTTTCAACCATTAAGCCGAATAGGTCACTCCTTTCAGGAAAGTTGTTTTGAAAATAGGCGAGTATATTTTTTAAAAGCTTTAACGGTTCTGTAGTGTGTCAGAAGGTTGTCGGAGTAGGCTTGAAAAATCCCCCTGTGTAGATGTTATCTACTATAATAATAGAAATTTCATCTATAAAGGTGTTCTTTCTAAACGATGCTTGTTGTTAGCTGCCTTGTCTGGCGGTTATTTGAGCATCGAGGGTTAGGATTTCATTCACAGCCATCCCACAGAAAGTTGAATTTTTGAGGGTAGCTGGCGGCCGCTCCCACTTAGGATCGGCCTACTTTGAAAAAACCAGCCAAATCGAAAGTCGTTGTCCTTGCTCAAGTTTGCAAGCTCATTCCCGGTGGACTTGTCCCCAAACTCGCTCGAAAGCATGGCATCGATAAACAGGCACGAAGCTTCAGTCCATGGAGTCATGTCGTTGCTTAGCATAAATTACACTTCACCCCCGCAGTCGTTCCGCTGGCATTGCCGTGCGCGG
>CAYUHN010000185.1:0-5501 GCA_964444495.1 uncultured Roseibacillus sp.
CTAGGGTGGTGCATTGACACAGACGGGAAGGGGTTTAGCGATACTTTACAAGCTCATTCCTGTAAGCCTGAAGGGAATGATGTGTTGTTTAGTTATGACGCTGATACGCTTCAAATTTGTTCAGTGACCTATCCTGGATACTGTGCAGCAATGATAGGGGGTCCCAGTGAAGGCATGACGATAAGCCTTGTGAAAAGTAATTCTGACTCGAGTGAACAAAAATTTGTCTATGACAAGCGGAGTGGGGAATTTCGACCAGAGAGTAATTCAAATCTTTGCCTAGTAGTTGCGGGAACTAGTGATGCGGCTGGGCCCTATATGTCTAGGAAGCTCACATTGAAGCCAGTGCTTGGAACGGAAAGAAAGCTTAAGCAATGGGTTATTCAAGAATAAGTGAGTAACACCGTAGTTTGAGTGTTCGCAACTCGACGAAGGAAGCGAAAGGTTGATGTGTAAACTGAACGATCTCAGGAAAAGACTATGAGGTTTTTTCTGTTACACTGTGGTCTTTAGGGTGGCGAATCTCTGAAGAAGGGATAAGAAGCGGAGTGCCTTGGTTCGAAATTATTGGTTTTGCTGCGATTTTTTTGATGGGAGCAACTTTGGGCATCATTGGTGCAGGAGGCTCGATTCTAACTGTTCCCATCTTAGTTTATCTTTTTCGAATTGATGCGACCTTGGCAACTACCTACTCGCTAGTTTTGGTAGGAACTACTGCAGCAGCGGGAGGGTTTCGCTATGCGTTGCGTGGGGAGTTTGACCACGAGGCATTCCTGTCTTTCGGAATCCCTTCGGTTATAAGTGTGTATTTTACAAGACGCTATCTATTACCTGCGGTGCCAGAAACTATTGGGAGCTTGGGGGAAATAGAGCTTACGCGAGATGGACTGATTATGGTGGTTTTCGCAGGTTTTATGCTAGTAGCGGCGGTTTTGATGATTCGAGGAAAGGCGAAGGATGAAGGTGAAATACCAGAGAATGGGAAGAAAAAGTCAGCTTTGTATCGTCGTTTTTTTGCCGCTACAGAAGGGTTCGTTATAGGAGGGATTACCGGAATGGTGGGAGCGGGAGGAGGATTTTTGATTGTTCCGGCGCTCGTCTGGTTGATGGGGTTGCCAATTAAGCGGGCGGTTTCGACTTCGTTGCTGATTATTGCTGCGAAGTCTTTGCTCGGATTCGTGGGTGATCTACAGGCTTCATCCGCGCTCGATTGGAAGTTTCTTTTAGTTCTTCTTGGCCTCTCGGCAGTGGGGATTTTTGTAGGAGGGAAGGTCGGGAAGAAGCTCCCTTCTTATTGGCTTCAGCGGGGATTTGGTTGGTTCGTGCTGATGGCAGGTCTCTTTGTGATTGGGAGCGAGCTGTGTGCTTGAGCCTATGGTTTTTCAAATAGCGTATTCGATTTCCAAAGCTTCAGAGGCATCTGATTGACTAAGAGCTAATCCGCCTTTGAGGGACGATGCAGCAGCAAGTCCGCAACGTTGAAGAGTTTCTGCAGCTTTGGTGCTACGGCTCCCACTGCGGCAAAGGCAAATGATTTCTAAGGCTGAAGGATCAGAATGTTCGGAAAGTAATTTTTGTAGAAAATCTGTAAAACGAGTGAGAGGAACATTGAGCGGAGGTTTTAGTAGCCCAAGTGCTCTCCAATCTTGAACGAAATTGAATTCGTGAGGTTCGCGGACGTCGATGACAAGAGCGTTACGGTGCTTATGGAAGAATTCTTTGCGGTTTTCAGGAAGAATTTGTAGCGGGGAGGAAAACTTGGATTGAGGGCGGATATTTCCGCAAACCAGTTCACAGTTGGATTCATCGTCAATACCTTCATCAAGACGAGGCTTTTCCTTAGAAAATTCCTCGAAGGTCATGGGATTAAGGGGAGAAAGGAGCGCCGCAAGGAAAGGGTTTTCTCTTTTTTCAGTTTCAAGGGTGGTAGCAAAATCATTGCTGTAGTCATGGGTTGGGCAAATCACTGTAGTCGGGCCTAGTAGAGTAGGTAGGCTACAGATAGAGCTATAGAGGGACTTCATAGAGCTGCTATCAAAATCGGTGCGACCAATTCCCCCCATTAAAATGGTGTCGCCAGTGAAAGCGTGTCGCGTAGCGTTTGCTGAGAGTTCAGCATCTTTAGGAGTGCCAAGTAAGTAAGCGCAACCTACTACAGTATGACCTGGTAGATCGACTTGAGCGAGGACGTTCTTTTGGCCGATTCTTAAAATAGGAGCATTCTTGCCGTTGCCAACTTTAACAACATTCATTTCGTCATCGTCAGATTCAGGCCAACCGAGGAGATCTTGACTGTGGGCAGAAGGGACGAGCTGATCGGCAAGGGCTTGCACGAGTTGGAGACGAGGGGACTCGTGATCAACGTGTGCATGAGTGTCGAGGATGGCTAGAACTTTACTGTTTTGGCAACGAATGATGGTTTCGATTCGTTCGCAAAGTTCTTCAAATGGATCGATGATGACTGCGGAATTGCTTTCGGCATCGAGATAAATCCACGAGCACATCGAACCGCGTTTGAGTTGAATGAGTCCGTCGAGAGTTTCAGAAGGATTGGGTGTTTCTTCGCGAACAATAAGGCAAGAGTTTCGGAGAGCGTTTCCAGCTTCTTCGATTCGTTTGCAGGCTGTGACAATTTCGAATTGTGAAATCATAGGACCAAACGAGAGTCGAATTGCGCCCTCGGTGCGCCAAGCTGGAAGACCCATTGCTTCAAGGACAAAGGAACTTACCAATGCAGAGCCACAGGCAGAGCCTGAGCTGACTCGAATGTCTGCCGCATCAAAGAGGTCAAGGAGTTCTTTACTGCTTAAGCCGGGGACCGAGAAGTTGATCGTGGTGGGGGCGCTGTGCTCAAAAGGTGAGTTGAAGGCAATATTAGGGAAAGCTTGGCCTAGCGAGTTAGCGAGTTGTTCTCGGAAAGAAAGCATAGTCTCATGGTCCTGAAACTCTCCTTCGGCCATAGCGTCAAAAACAGCAGCGATGGCGGCGACTCCTGGCAGATTTTCAGTTCCTCCTCGTGCTCCGCTCTCTTGCCCTCCACCCGCTATGAGCGCTTTGAAGGGAGCGCCTTCGCGAACATAAAGGAGGCCAATTCCTTTTGGTGCATATAATTTATGTCCACTAGCAGTGGCGTAGTCGATAGAAGAATTTGCAAGATTTAGTTCAGTTTTTCCAATCGCTTGTACCGAGTCGACTAGCCAGAGCGCATTAGGATTTGCTTCGCGAATGATTTTCTCAATCGAATCCAAATTTTGAATGACGCCAGTCTCATTGTTGACCGCCATGGTGCAAATGAGGGCAGCGTTGGAAGCATGGGTTTTCAGGAATTCGAGATCGAGTCGGCCTTTCGAATCAACTGGGATGGCTTTTACTTCGAGGTTGATTCCAAGAACTTCTTGCCAATGGTAAATAGCTTGCGGGACGGCTTTGTGTTCAGTTGCTCCATACAAGCAGAGGTGGCTTTCTTGACTGGCACTATTTTTTTCATGTAAGGCGCAGAGGGAAGAGAGGACTGCTGTTTGGATGGCTTCGGTGGCACCGCTCGTAAAGACGATCCGTCCTTGTTCAGCTCCAAGAGTACGAAGGGCGGAAGCGCGAGCTTTTTCGAGAATTCTTCGTGCTCTCAGACCTGCAATGTGGGAGCTACTCGGATTACCGAATAAATCTTCCATCGTTTCCATTGCCGCTTTTGCTGCAGCCGGTAGTACCGGAGTAGTTGCATTTGCATCAAGGTAGATATCCCGCTTTGAGCCATTCACAGGAAGCTTATAGCTCGATTAAGATGGATTTTACAAGTTAACCAGAAGGATGAGCCAAATTAAATTATCTCGCTTCTATCATGACTACCCTTCTCATATTACTATGAAAACCCTGTTCCTTAGTTAATGTTTTGGTGACTAGAGTGCTCGATGTTCAGCTAGTTGAGCGAGGATCGATTTTTGGGCGTGGAGGCGGTTTTCAGCTTGTTGAAAAATGGTGTCGGCGTGCTTTTCGAGTGTTTCTTCGGAGATCTCTTTTCCTCGATAGGCTGGTAAGCAATGAAGTACGATGTGTCCCTCACTAGCATTGGAGAGGAGCTCTTCATTTACCTGAAAATCTTTGAAGAGAGCTTCTTTGCTTTCCTGTCCTTCTTGGCCCATGGAGAGCCAGACATCGGTATTGATCACTTCGGCGCCAGCCACTGCTTCGTGAGGGTTTGAAGTGAAGCTAATATTAGGAGCATCTAGCTTTGAAATGAGCTCAGCTGGCGGGAAATGCTCGCGAGGAGAGGCAACAACGAATTCAAAGCCTAGATATTTGGCCGCCCAGAGCCATGAGACAGTCATGTTTGAGAATCCGTCTCCGATGAAAGCAATTTTTTTGCCCTCCCAAGTGCCGCATTTTTCACGAATAGTGAGTAGATCGGCCAAGATTTGGCAGGGATGTTCTTGGTCGGTGAGAGCATTGATAGTCGGGAGCTCACCAAAATGGGCAAAATCGCTTACATCTTGCTGGTCAAATGTCCGGATAATGATGCCATGTACCATTCGCCCCAGAACGCGGGCTGTGTCTTTGATGGGTTCGCCGCGGCCGAGTTGAATGTCGTTTTTGGATAAAAACATCGGTGCTCCACCAAGTTCGCGGATGCCGACCTCAAAAGAAACTCGGGTGCGGGTTGAGGATTTGGTGAAAATCATCGCCCAAGTCTGGCCTGCGAGGGGTTGAGTCTCATGATTTCCTCGGCGAGTCTTGAGAGTGACAGCCCGATCAATGAGGCGGTTCAGTTCAAGAGTCGACAGGTCCTCGATGGCGAGTAGATGTTTCATAATTTAGTTTAAGGCAGAGATTGTGGCCTAAACATGAGGTAAAGACAAGAAGTTGGAGCTTTTTCAGGGCTTTGTAGTGAAAAAGTGTCTAAATTCAGGGTAATATGTGGCGAAATTGAGTCAATTTGCGGAAATTTCACAAAAATTTTGACCCTTTTAGAGACTGAGCGTTCTGAAGTGCAAGACAAGATTGGTGTCAGAAATGGTGAGGAGGGCTTGACCATGGGGAAGGGCTTCTTATTGTTCCCGCCAAGGTAAAGAACCTCAACCATATCACTGCTGTGGACTTGCAAGAAATTCGAAATATCGTGGAGCTCATGAACGAGCACGGGCTCAGCTACTTCCATCTGGAAGAAGAAGGGGTTAATTTGAAGCTTAAAAAAGGGCTGGATGCGGATAGTGTTCGGGAAGCGCTTGGTGCTTATTCGGCCCCTCAACTGCAGGTTGCTGCTCCGCCTGCTGCGGTGGCGACAAGTGCTCCAGTAGCCTCAGGTGGTGTAGAACCAGCTGCGAGTGGCGATGAGATCACTTCTCCTATGGTCGGAACTTTTTACGCCAAACCATCTCCTGATGCGGCTTCTTTCGTGGAGGTTGGGAGCGTGGTGAGCGAGGGGCAGACCCTCTGTATCATTGAGGCGATGAAGGTGATGAATGAAATCAAGGCTGAACGAGCCGGGACGATCAAAGCGGTCTGCG
>CAYUHN010000186.1:0-5486 GCA_964444495.1 uncultured Roseibacillus sp.
TACCTCATAAAGGCTTTAGGCGCACTTCCTATTTTCCAACTGCGGAATATAGGATTATCAAAAAGTTATGAGAACAATTACTTGGGTTAAGAACCGTTTTGCTACCTCCTTCCCGCTTGCTCTCGGCCAAAAGCAGCGAACAGATTTTTAAGAAGCGCTCTATACCGGTGAAAATCGCTGATACTACACGCGAAAGCAAAATCCGACTTAACTTCTCCAAATCGCCCATTGACCAAGAGGGCGTCTCACTTCAATATCCTGTCATGAAAAGTCAGCGGAGTTCCCGGATTGGAAACACTCTCTCATTAGGGTTGTTCGGCGGCCTAACCTTTGGTCTTGTCAGCTGTTCGGACTTCATCGCCAGTCTCAACGAGCCTATCTCCAGTGATTATAACCCGCTTGACGGCCCTAGCGTCTCACTTCGAAATGGAAATCTTCAACAAACCGGCCCCTCTTACGAAGCTGGGGAATGGGTTGAAACAGCCACTGCCAACGCTACATTTTTCCGCCGTGTCCCACGTGGGAATGCACAAGCGGACCAAATTCTCCCAAACCGCACGCCTCTGAAGGTCCTTTCCACTCGTGATTCTTACCTCAAAGTTGAACTCGAAAACGGCTCTGTAGGCTATGTTCCGACCATCATGGTTGCCAGCCCCTCCGGACGTGCTAGCAATGGTCCGCTTCTCCCTCCTCAGCCAAGCAATTCTCCGAATCGGGCTCCAGCAAGCATCCCTCCTAGTGCTCCAACCGCTCCACTCAATACCGGAGGAAGCTCACTCATTCCCCCTCCTTCCAACTTTGGCCAGTCATCAACCGCGGCCCCATCTCTTCCTTCTACCGGAAACTCCCCAAGCGAGATCGTTATCCCAACAACTCCACCAGCCTCCGCGCAACCGACTTTCACTCCCGCTCCAATCCCAAGTTTGGGTTCAGGAAGTAGCCTCATCCCCCCACCAACGAATAGCGGGCAAATCGACCAAACTCTCGACATCGAATAGACTCAAGATCTCAGCGATCGCTGCTAAGGCTCTGCCTACGATTCTCGAAAGCATGCTATGAGCCTACAAGTCTCCACCCCCGCCTTGCTCTTTCCGGCGATTAGCCTTCTTTTTCTTTCCTTCACCAACCGGTTCTTGCACCTCTCCGCTCTCATTCGCACTCTCCACGCTCGTTGGAGGGAAGAGCATAGCGAGCTCATCAAGGATCAAATCGAGAATCTCCGCAAACGCCTCGTTCTCATCCGTTGGATGCAATTCCTCGGAGCCCTCAGCCTTTTTCTCTGTGTTACCGCAATGCTAACCATTCTTGCCAATTGGCATTTGGTAGGAGGAATCAGCTTTTGCGCAGCGCTCGTATTAATGGCTGGCTCTCTCCTTTGCCTCATTCGTGAAGTCAGCGTGAGTGGCGGAGCTCTTGAGATCCTCCTTCAAGCAATGGAAGAAGAAGACCAGCAATTCAAAAACCCTTCCCTTAAAAGCAAAAAAGCCCCCGTCGAAAAAACGACAGAGGCTCTGTAAAAAAAGAAAATCGCTACTAGAGCATCCCTTCGATAAGTTTCTCAAGCTTCACGATATCAGCAGAAAACTTACGGATTCCTTCTGCAGTCTTTTCGGTCGCCATAGCATCTTCGTTAAAGAGGAAGCGAAACGCCTTTTCATCAAGAGAAATCTTTTCTTCAGTAAAAGCAGCAGCGGTCTCCACACTCAATCTCGGCTCAATCGCCTCCTCCGCATTCTGAAGTTCTTCTAAAAGACCTGGAGAAATCGTCAAAAGATCACAACCCGTAAGTTCGGTAATTTGACCTTTGTTACGGAAAGAGGCTCCCATGACCTCAGTCTTATAACCGTACTTCTTATAGTAATTGTAAATCCGCTGTACAGACTGAACACCAGGATCTTCCGCACCTTGATAATCGATCCCAGTATCTTTCTTAAACCAATCGTAAATTCGACCTACAAAAGGAGAAATCAGCTGAACATTTGCTTCCGCACAGGCCACAGCTTGCGCGAAGGCGAAAAGTAAAGTGAGGTTGCAATGAATCCCTTCTTTCTCAAGTTCCTCTGCAGCCTTAATCCCTTCCCAAGTGGAAGCAATCTTGATGAGAACCCGGTCACGCGAGATTCCCTCTTTCTCATACATTCCGATGAGCTGACGAGCCTTTGCGATGGTGCCTTCTTTATCAAAGGAAAGACGAGCATCAGTCTCAGTTGAAACCCGACCAGGAACAATCTTGAGAATTTCGATTCCGAATAAAATCAGCACCCGATCGATAATCGCTTCCACGAGCTGATCCCCCGCAATACCCGAGTCCTTGAGCTCAGAAACCGCTTTCTCGACGAGGTGACGGTATTCGGCCTTCTCTGCGGCTTGCAAAATCAAAGAAGGATTCGTAGTCGCATCTAGAGGCTGGTATTCCTTCATCGATTCGAAGTCACCAGTATCGGCTACCACCTTTGTATGCTGCTTGAGTTGATCTAATTGATTAGCCATGTCGACAGCGTGTTACTCAGAAAGGCCGCATTGAGCAATCAAACTCTCTCATTCATCTTTTCTAGTTGAAAATTTGGTATACAGCAACGCCATGCCACCGGAACCATCATTGCGGAAGGGAGTATTCGTAATGCTTCTTTCCGTGGTTATGTTCACCTCCAACTCACTCATCATCAGGTGGGCAGGACTTTTTGCTGATGTCAATGGTTGGCTAGCCTCCTTCACCCGAGGCGTCGCAGGGACAATTTTCGTCTTAGCCCTCTACTCAAGAGGACGTGGCCTCGAACTCAAGCGAGTCACTCAGCCCCTTATCATCCTGAGGGGAATTCTAGGGGTCACCGGCATCACCATTCTCTATTTTACCATTATCCATCTCGGAGCTGGCCGAGCCCTGCTACTCAACCTCAGCTACCCAATCTTTGGCGTCATCTTTGCCAGCCTCTTACTTGGTGAACGCTTGACCTTACGCATCAGTGGTTATCTTACGATTGCTACCATAGGCCTCGCTATCTTCTTTTGGCCTAGCCTTAAAAATGCCACTTTCAGCAGCTATGATCTTCTCGGAATCTTAGGCGCCATCGTGGCTGGCACTACAGTTGTATTGATCCGTCAACTGACAAAAACCGAGACCGCGCCAACCATCTACACTGGGCAGTGCTTTATCACCCTCCTCATAACCGCTCCGTTCGCAGCCCCCTCATTTACAAACTATTCTCTAGCTGTGTGGGGTCTTCTCTTACTCGGAGGATTCATCGTCGCCTACGGCCAAATCCTGCTCACCAAGGGCTTTTTTCACCTCGATGTCGCTCGCGGCTCCGCTCTGCAAATGCTCATTCCTCCCCTCACAGGGTTAGGTAGTCTTCTTTTTTTTGAAGAACGCTTCCAAGCTCTCGAACTCTTCGGAGGAACTCTCATCATCTTTGCTACCTGGCGAATCACCCAACCCAATTCCTCAAAAAGAGAAGCAAACTCGAAACAAAAAGGACCTTAGAAACTCACTCTTTGAGCTTCCAAGGCCTTTTCTCTATTGGTCCCACCCTGTTCAACGTATTCGAGTAGAGACGTGTCAAAATTCTCATCATCTTTCTGATCTTTTTTCGCCTCTCAATGAGAAACCTATTCATTTTCATCTGTTCATCAACCACTCCCAAGTGATACCCCCGCCTCGCAACAAATTATGAGTGCTGATACATCATCTCCATCCCAACAATCGACCGAACAAGAGCTTATCGCCGTTCGCCGCGAAAAACTGGGCAAACTCCGCGAGATGGGCCACGACCCCTTCGGAGAAGCGTTTTCCACCACTCATACCCCCGGACAACTTAAAGAAAACTTCGCTGACGACCTCGAAGCCACAATCGCTGGTCGTGTCCTCGCCATCCGCGATTTCGGTAAAAGCGTCTTCTGCACCCTTAGTGATGTCGAAGGTCGAATTCAAATTTACCTCAATAAAAAGCAGCTCAATGAAGAGCAATGGGCCGTCTACGAATGCCTAGATATGGGCGACTGGATCGGAGTAAGTGGAAAAACCTTCACTACCGGCAAAGGCGAACCCTCTTTGCAAGTGGCAGAACTCACTGTCCTCTCCAAAGCTCTCCGACCTATGCCCGACAAGTGGCAAGGTCTCAGCGACCGCGAAACCAAGTATCGCAAGCGCCACCTCGACCTCATGTCGAATAGCGAGAGCGCGGAAATCTTCGTAACCCGCTCACGGATGATCGCCGAGATTCGAAGCTTCCTTGCTGAACGCAACTACCTCGAAGTAGAAACTCCTATGCTCCAAAGCGTCGCCGGAGGAGCTGCCGCCCGCCCCTTCGAGACCCATCACAACGCGCTTAGTATGGAGCTCACTCTCCGCATCGCTCCCGAGCTCTTCCTCAAGCGTCTTCTCGTAGGTGGCTATACTAAAATCTTCGAACTCAATCGGAATTTCCGCAACGAAGGAATCTCTCGTCGCCACAACCCCGAATTCACCATGCTCGAAGCCTATCAAGCCTTTGCTGACTTCGAAATTATGGCGGAAATGGTGGAAGAACTCACCTGCCATCTCGCAGAGAAATTCTGCGGAGGTCTCCAAATCGAACACAAAAACGAAGAGGAAGAAATCACTCGCACCATCAACCTCGCTCGCCCTTGGAAGCGCGCTAACTACCACGATCTGGTAAAAGAAGTGGCAGGCGATGACTTCTTCGATCTCACCCCCGAAGCCCGCCGCACTAAATGCGCCGAGCTAGGAGTGCAAATCTCGCCCGAAATGGAAGACTACGAAGTCATTCAGCAAGTCTTTGAAAAAAAAGTCGAAGAGCACACCTTCGACCCCTGCTTCGTCACTCGTGTTCCTAGCGAACTCATTCCTCTCGCCAAAGTCACTCCCGGTGGCAAAACCGTCGAAGTCTACGAACTTATCATCAACGGTCAGGAAATTTCTCCCGGATACAGCGAGCTCAACGATCCCGACGTCCAACGCCAACGTCTCGAACATCAAGCTGGCGGAGAAGAAGAACAACGAGTCGATTACGACTTCATCGAAACTCTCGAACACGGCATGCCCCCTGCCGGCGGTATCGGTATCGGCATCGACCGCCTTATCATGATGCTCACCGGTGCTCCGACCATCCGCGACGTTCTCCTCTTCCCTCTTCTAAAGAAGAAGGATTAAGAGTAAACGCTAACGAAAATTTGGTTCAATTCGCCGCGCCTGAAAACTTACCCTGGGGTCTCGAATTTGCAATTCGAGACCTTCAGCTTGGAGCCTGCCCAATACCTCTACTCGTCCTCGGTGAGGGTGATAACCATACGGTAGAATCGCTCAAAGGCCCCATCGGGCACATCGATATTATCGCTGATCCGCGTATAGCCAATGGCGGGAACAAATAACTGAGGAGCTACTGACCAATCCTCGACTCCATCTCTAGTCGAAAGCACTTCCCAATCGTCTTCTGCTAAAAAATACAACTAGGAAAGTAAGTAGCGTTTTCATTGAAATTCGGTTCCCT
>CAYUHN010000187.1:0-5468 GCA_964444495.1 uncultured Roseibacillus sp.
CCTCAAATCCCACTTCTTCTCCGCAAAAAAAATCGAAAGATCGGAAATCTTCGAAAGGACCTGATTTGCAGTCTCTTCCGAAATCTGAAGCGCTGGAAGGACGTTCGATTCCAAATGCTTCTGAAGCGGAACGGATGGTCCTTTCTAGTATGATTCAAAGTCCTGTCGATCGCATTGGAGAGGCTGTTGAAGCAGGGTTTCATGCGAGCTATTTTTACCTCCCAGCACACCGGCTTCTCTTCGAGCTTCTTTTGGAATTAACCAACACAGGGCAGCCCGTGGATCTGGTCCTTTTACATCAGCTTTTGGAAGATCGGAAGCAACTTGATTTTGTAGGAGGGGCTTCATCTCTTGTAAGTCTTTCAACTGCAGCAAGTTCAGATGCAAATTTCCGTTATTATTTGGAAGTGATTCGCGATAAGTCGATTCTCCGTTCGATCATCGAGAGTTCCTCGAAATCAATTGATGAGGCCTATGAAAACCCTCCTGAAGTTGGAGCGTTTCTCGACCGGGTGGAGACTGATATTTTCTCAATTAAGGAAAGCCTCACCGTCAAAAAAGATCCTGACATGAGTGACCTGATTCAGGAGGTGATGGACACTTTTGAGACTTTGGCTTCGGGGCAACGAGGGTTGGAAGGGATTCCCACTGGTTATAAATTGCTCAATGAAATGTCCAACGGACTTAAGCCAGGGGAAATGATGATTATTGCTGCTCGTCCGTCCATGGGAAAAACTTCTTTCATGATGAACATGGTCGAGGAAATCGGAGTGAACCAAAAGGTTCCTACTTTGGTGTTCTCCTGCGAAATGACGGCACAGCAAATCGTGCAACGTCTATTATTCTCTCGTGCTAAGTTCGCTCTTTCGAACATGAAGCCTGGCTTTAAGATTCAGCGAGAGGAACTCGAACGAATTCAGAAAGCTTCCGCAGAGTTGAAAGAAGCTCCGCTCTTTATCGATGATACTCCTTCGCTACCGATTGGCGATCTTCGTGCGAAAGCGCGTCGACTGAAGCGAGAAAAGGGGATTGGTCTTATCGCAGTGGATTATCTTCAGCTTATGCGCTCGAATTCGAAGCAATCAAGTGACTCGCGGGAAAGGGAAGTGGCGGAAATTTCTTCTGGCCTAAAGGCTATTGCCAAGGAGTTAGGGGTTCCAGTTATCGTTTTGGCGCAGTTAAACCGGGGGCCAGAACAACGAGGTGGAACTCCTCGGATGTCTGATCTCCGGGAATCGGGCTCTATTGAGCAAGATGCGGATATGATCGGGCTCCTCTTCAGAAAAGAATACTACAACGATCCAACAAAAGAAGATGCCGAAGAAGAACGGGAAGCAAATGAAGGACATGCTCAGTTAATTTTAGCAAAAAACCGAAATGGTCCCACTGGGACAATCCCGCTGCACTTTACGAAAGAGTTGATGCTCTTTGCTGAGCGAGAATTTACCGAAGAGGAACTTGCAGAGGGCTAGTATTACTTCAAGAGCTGCGCTCTTTAGTCGTAATTATGCGAAGCGTTTCTCCATTGATGGGGGGGCGATATTTTGCACATTAGGAGTGACATCGGTAAGAGCTAGGAAGCTTCGCATGGCTTCTTGAGCGTTTTGAAAGCGGGCTGCGGGATCGAGAGAGATCATCGCCATTATCCAGTAAACAATGCCATCGGGAAGCTGGGGTTGAATTTCCGCGATTGGTTCGAATCGATTGGTGAGATGGGCTGACATGACCTGGACTGCGTTGTCCCCATCAAAGGCGCGGATGCCGGTGAAAAGTTCGTAGGCGATAACGCCAAGTGAATACAGGTCGGTCCGCTTGTCACAAGGGGCCTGAGTGAATTGCTCGGGTGCCATATAATGAATGGAACCGCGGAGGCTTTTTTTGTCTTTGGCCGCACGGCGCTCTTTTTCGCGAGAGTGATCACAAGCGCGCCCGAAGTCGATGAGAGTGAAGTGAGGACAGCCATTAGCAGTGGGGGAGACCATGAAATTTGAGGGCTTGAGGTCGAGGTGAAAGATACCTCGATCATGGACTGCGCAAAGGGCCTCGAGCGCCTGTAAAACAAATTCTCGAGCGGTTTCGGGGCTTAGCTCAGATTCTTGCATGTACTCCTCAAGGTTTTGACCAGCAAGGAGTTCGAAAACAAGAAAGGGGCCTTGTTCATCATCATCAAGGTCAAAAGCACGAACCACGTTGGGGTGATTGATTTGAGAAACAGATTCGAGTTCGGAGTGAAAATCAGATTCGGCAGGTGATTCCTTTTCAATCGCTTCCGCTTTGAAGCGCTTGAGTGCAACTGGGCGGTCGAGGCGGGTATCTAGGGCTCGAAAAACGTCGGCCGTTCCCCCAGAGCCAAGTTTCTCTCCGATTTCATATCGAAAGGTGACTTTAGAGATTTCTTTCAGGATGAGAGCGTCCCAATCGTGTGAGTCGTCAAGAATCTCCCTCTCTGGCGAGCGATCGGAATCGGAAACGAAAGCAAGAGGTGGTAAATCAGAGAGCTTCAATTCTTGAGTCACGGGAAAGGGGCGAAAGAGTTAGTGCTGTGGCAGTTGCCAAAGCAGAATGATTTCAACTCGAATGTATACTGGGAAAGGTCACCGCAAACTAGTGCTTAAGAAGTCATAAATATTGAAAGGAAATAGCATTATTTTTTATAAACTGTCGAAAAATTGTTGTTCTATTGATTAATTTTTCCGAATCGAATGACTTGAGTAAGAATGGTATGGCAAGCAAGAGCGGCTCCGAAGCCATTGTCGATATTGACAACCGTAATGCCCGAAGAGCAGGAGGTGAGCATAGCATGGAGCGCTGTAAGGCCTTTTTGAGCGCTGCCATAACCGACAGAGGTGGGCACTGCGATGATGGGATTATTGATGATTCCTCCTAAGACGCTTGGAAGGGCTCCTTCCATTCCTGCAATGGCAATTGTAGCAGTAGCACGTTGGAGGGTGGGAAGGTGGGGGACTAGGCGATGAATCCCTGCTACGCCAACATCAGTAATTGTGACGAAAGGGTGGCCGAGATAGGCAAGGGTATTGGCGGCTTCGGCCGAGACTGAAAGATCAGAAGTTCCGGCTGCGATGATGGCAACATAGGGAGTGGAGTCTTCTGGTGAATCAAGGGCTTCGGTTTGAAAGCCGAGAAAGAGGCAGCGACTGTTTCGATCGTAATTGAGTGCCTCGGAATGAGACTCAGCCCAGAGACTCTGTACTCGGCGAGCCTTTGCTGGAGCAACTCGAGTCGCGAGAGCGCGATTGTGGTGCTCATGCAGACTGTTTAGACAGTCATAGATTTGCTCGGCGCTTTTGCTGCTACCAAGAACAACTTCAGGCACTCCCTGACGGAGAGCACGATGGAGGTCAAGGGTGGCGTGGGCTAGTTCCTCGAAGGGTTGAGTTTGTAGTTTGAGCAGAGCTTCGCTGGGTTCGATTTCACCAGACCGAACTAGCGTAAGCAGTTTGAGGAGGGTTTCACGATTCATCTCTAACAAATTTACACTGTTTGCTCAGAGGCGTTACGACTCGCCTGGCTTCGGGCCGATCTTTTCTCCCATTCCCGCATAGGGAAGCCATTCTTTCTCGCGTTCTGATTTCCAGAGAAAAGAGGCGTGTTCGATTTCGACTTCGAAGAGTTCAGAGTCTTCGAGATATTGACGCATGATGATAGTAGCAAGAGCTTTTATTTTCATAATTTAGCAAGAGTTACAGGGATGAAACGGAGAGGAGCAAAGTTTATTTTACAATGCGAGATATTAGGTGCCACAAAAAGTGGTGTGAACTTCCTCATTTGGCAGAGGGCGTCGTTCATACTGCGAGAATTTGTCATTTTCTTCGTAAGGATGGCTCAATGCCGCTTGCAGCTTTTTCAGTGGGGCGAAATCACCAGCGTAAGCTGCTTGAATCATCTCTTCCACGCGATGGTTGCGAGGAATGCGGATGGGGTTTGCGGCTGCCATTTCCGCAACGAGAGCCGAGCGGGCGGGATTGTTTTCTAGCTGTCTTTCCCAGCTAGAAAGCCATTTGAGGCCAGATTCGGCTTCTAGGAAGAGATTGGTGAATTTGGTGGTGTTTTCCTCGTTTTTACTTCGAGCGAGAATCGTTAGATTTCGGAAAAAGAGGGTGAAGTCGACCTCTTGTTCAGCAAGAAAAGAAAGGGTCTCGGTGATAAAGTCTGAGGTGTTTTCTCTATCTTCAGCAGAAGGGTGTAAACCAAGCTTCGCTTCGAAGCGTTTCTGAAAAGAATCTTCGAAGAGTTTCGCGAATTCTGCTAGTGCGTTTTTTGCGAGGGAAACGGCTTCGTCTTCATCTTCCGAAATAATTGGTAAAAGAGCTTCCGCTAATCGGGTTAAATTCCAATGAGCGATGGAACCTTGTTGGCTCCACGCATAGCGGCCATTTTGGTCGATAGCACTAAAAACACAGTGGGGGTGAAAGCGCTCCATGAAAGCGCAAGGACCGTAGTCGATCGTTTCTCCCGAGATACTGCAGTTGTCGGTATTCATGACCCCATGAATAAAACCGAGGCTCATCCAGTGAGCGACGAGGTTCGCTTGTCGAGTGATGACTCCCTGTAAAAGTTCAAGAGCGGGATTTTCCGTTTTTTTAGGATCTGAATAGTGGCGAGAAAGAGCGAATTCAGTGAGGGTCTTGAGAGCCGAAATGTCTTTTCGGGCTGCAAAATATTGGAAAGTTCCGACTCGCAGGTGGCTGCTGGCGATTCGGGTCATCACTCCACTTGGTAGTTCTCCTTCTTGTCGTAAGACAGTGCGTGAGCTGGCAACTGCGGCAAGGGCGCGAGTAGTGGGAACGCTAAGTTGGTGCATGGCTTCGGAGACCACGTATTCACGTAGAACTGGACCGAGCGCAGAGAGTCCATCACCTCGTCGAGAGAAAGGAGTGCGACCGCTGCCTTTGAGCTGCATATCGAGATGTTTGCCGTTGGTTGAAATCTCGCCTAACAGAATCGCTCGGCCGTCCCCGAGTTGGGGTGAAAAACCACCAAATTGATGACCTGCATAAGCCTGAGCAAGAGGAGCGAATTGGGAAGGGATCTTATTACCGGAAAGAAGCATCAGACCTTTTTCTTCTCTGAGTTCGGCAGCCTTAAAGCCAAGGTCGGCAGCAAGGTTATCGTTGAGGGCAATCAGCCTGGGATTGGGAAAAGGTTTAGGAGATTGGCGTTCATAAAAACGCTCAGGAAGACGAGCGTAAGAATTATCAATCTTGGGAAGGGTAAGCGACATGAGATGGCGATAGCTCGTGGCCAGAAAGCGAGATTACGATAATGAAGCGAAGAAGGAAAGCTGGAGTAGGTTTGGGGGTAAGTTTTTTCAAACGCAAGGCCACAAGAACGATAGATAAGGCCTAGTGCACTTGAAGGCTAGTGCTTCGACCGAATGGTTATGACGGATATTGCGTTGTTTTAACTTATACTCTAGCGAACAGTCCTACAATGGGATGGGTGCCTGC
>CAYUHN010000188.1:0-5377 GCA_964444495.1 uncultured Roseibacillus sp.
TAGGTCGTTGGTTCGAATCCAACATCCGGAGCCACTCTTTTGACCTATATTTACGGCAAAAGAGAACAAGCTACAACTCAGGTTGACTCAGCCTAGAACCATTTGTGTGCATGATGCTCTAACAAACGACAAAAAGCGGCTTCAGGACACAACAAGACACTGAGCATTAAACTCACTGAATACCACCCCCCATACCCGGCCGCCATAGCGCAGCTACCCGCGTATATCAGAGCCAGTAAAAACCCTACCGGGAGCTTACGCTCTTCAACGCAAAAGCCTGCAAGCGAGCGAGCTCTTACCCTTCCACTAGCTTTAAAGCCGCGCCTTCTGCTGAGGAGTTAAGAATTCCATCGCCTTCTCCGGATTCCCCCGCGCAAAGGCGTTAAGCTTGGTCTTTTGATAAGCTGAAAGATTGTCGACCTTCGCAAACCGAGTCCCTTGCAGTTGACGTTTCTGATCCGACTCACGAGCTGGGCGATACTGCCTCAAATCGGCCCCTCCATACACCTGATCTGCACAGGAGTTCTTTTTAGCATGGGCAACAATCGCCTCTTGAGACACTTTTGTCGCATCGTAGGAAACCAGCGTCACTTCGCGCCCTTTTAACCAGCCAGCCTCAGTCTTGACCACCCCGGGAACTCCACCAATGACGAGCTCGCCAGTCCAAAAACAAGCCTGCGAGAGAGCAACTGAGCTCAGCACAGCAGTTTCTGGTTCAATCAATGGAAGAATCGCCGAGCTACGACCATCTTTCGCCAAAGCGGCCTTCATACGCGAAACAATCTGACTCAGCTGAAACTGCTGATCTTTGCGGGGAAGAAGCTCTTTGCCTTCACCTTCAAAAAAGCGCACCACAGGAAAATTCCATGCAGGCTCTTTGTACTTCCTGAGTAACTCAGCCTCGCGACCAGGCTTGTTGTTACGAACCAGAAGCGGAACAAAATCCGTTTCGATAGACTCAACAAGAAGAGGATGACTGAGAACTTCGGACCCGAAGTCTTGGCACGGTCCTCATCCAGGAACCTCCTGGAAAAGAAAGAAGACAGGCTTCCCAGATTTCGCTGAAGCCGCAAAAGCCGCGTCATGATCAGTCTTCCAATCCACTTGGCCTAACTCAACTGGCCCTTTCTGGTCTGCCCCACAACCCACCAGAGTCAAGGTCAACAACATAAAAAATGCTCTCATGCTTTAGTAGAGAGATGAAACCGCCGGGCTATTCCCTAACTAAAATTTAAACAATAAAAGGCCAAAACCCTCCTGTAGCTTTCTCCAAAAAAGGAAAACCAACCAGCCTCCTTTTTTAGCTTTTACTGCATCCCATTTTGGGTCACATTCAGTTGTGTTGGTAAAATTTTGAGATCTATCGTCGCTCTCGGCATTCCAACTGCTCCAATAAACCCCTCACCTCTGAAACCACAGACATCGATTCGAATGAAATCAAAACTAACTTTAGCTCTTCTCGTAATAGGATTCTCTAGCTCCGCCTTTTCCCAGACGATCGTTTATCAAGATACCTTTGACGAGGACGGGCTAGATGTGAATACAGGCATCGGAGGGGGAGGCATATCGGAAAACTTTAATGTTAACTCAGATCCAACTCCATTTCTTTGGAATGACGATGACGACGGTGATGAAGGACTCTCGACAGGATTCCCCGCTGGTAGCGGTAGCCAGATCACTACCTTCCGAAGCGAAAATTCATTTAACCTCACCAATGGTTTCACTCTAGAAGTCGTCTTCGATATAGCTTCAAACGTCGCTGGATCCCCCTTTCCCTCCAATCATTTAAGCTTCGGGCTCGCCTCCGAAGATAGTGATGGCACCAGCAATCTTCTTGAGTCTAATGGGTTTACCCCTGTAGCTGATGCAATTGGATTTAGCCTAGGAACAAGAAACGGCAGCGTGGATGAAGGACTCCTCGAATGGGATGCTGATGCCAATGCGCCGGACGAGGGCCTCACCTCAACCCTCGACGGCTTTATTTTTGAGCTTGGGTCAGCCCAAACCATTACCCTTGAAGTTGATGGGAACGGTAACTTCACTTACACCTACGGAGGAATCACTGGGACAGGAACTACAGCCATTGACCTCAACGAAACCTATTTTTTTAGAGCAAGAACACAGGGCTCCCGAGACAATGTGATTCAAAGCGTCACTCTTACCACCACGAGCGCCCAGTTCGAAGCTCCTATCGTAACAACCTCTGCTTCCGTCTTTGATTTGGCGGTACCAATTGATGTAAACGTTACCTTCGATCCTTCTGCCAATGTGGCCGAACTTGTCACATCCAATGGAACGGAGAATTTACTAACCTTGGATACCGACGGTGATGGCCAAGTTGTCTTTTCCGACACACCACCTATCGGCGATTTTACTTTCGAGGTATCCACTTCTCGAGCAGATATTGCAGCCCCTCTTGAAGCTGAAACCACTGTCACTATTATCGACCCAGCGGATGAAGCTCCAAGCAACGCCTTTAGCACCGCCATTATTGCTGATTCTCCACTCTTCTACTATCGCTATGAAGAATTGGCAGACTCGACTTTTATTCGTGATTCGTCCGGCAACGATTTTCATACGAACGACTTCACTGAAAACCTCATTCTAGGAGGTGGGCCTGGCGGAATACAAAATGCCATCTTCTATGGATCGAGCGCTAACCCTAGCGCAAGAGGCATTCTTGTCCCTGCTTCCTCGGAAATGAGCGAAAGTTTTTCTTTTGTCTCAGTAATTCAGGTGTCCGACTTCATCTTCGACAACAGCAGGAACATCCTCTCCATGCAAAATGGCACCGGACTTGGGGCGACCATTCTCGGTAGACGGGCGACGATGAACACTCTCCTCGACGGAGCGAATACGATTCTCACTGACGAGAATGTGCTTCCGCCTAATACCACATGCCTTGTTCACTGTATCTTCACCGCTGACGATGTAAACGGAGGAGGGGAGATGGCAATTTATATTGATGGAGAACTTTACGACTCTGCCATAATCGATCCCTTTGACGCCAACACAGGCAACTGGGTCATTGGCGCAACTCCTATCGTCGGCGATCCATCTTGGAGAGACTGGCTTGATGAAACCGCAATCTATGAGTCCGCCTTGACGCAAGCTCAAATTACAGCTCATGCCGACGCCTTTTTAGAAGCCGCAGACGATTTCTTAGGGTTTTATGCCGACACCGAAGAAATAGAACTTGGCGGCTCGGTCGTCCTCAACTGGAAAGTTGCCAATTCCGTATTTGCCACCATTGAGGCCGCTCCCGAAGGAGGAAATCCAACCATTCTTGACGCAAACAGCGGAACTTCATTCACATTCTCTCCACCGGTGACCACAACCTACACTATCTTGATAAATGGTGTTCGGCAAGATGAGGAGGCAATCGTAGTAACCGTTTCCTCACCGATTGAACCCGCGGTTATTCAATCTTTTACCTATACTCTATCGAACAACTCACCAATTGTAATCCTCGAAATATCCGGAGAGCCGAATACAACCTATTCGATACTCGCTTCCCAAGATTTGATCTTTGATGAAAATGACCTCAATCTCGGATTGATAACACTTGATGAAAATGGTGAATTAACCCAAGAATTTTCTGCAGATCCAAACATTCCTCGAGAATTTTACCAAGCCGTAACAAACTAATCGATTACCGTTTTTGGAACTAACTCTACACCGAAGCCTCGCCCCTCTGGGCGGGGCTTTTTTGTTCCAAAACATGAGCCCTTAATATAAAAATCCTCTGAGCTTCTTCGTATCTTTCAAATCGAATTCTCTTTATTCGACAAACTAGCTCCACAATATTATTCTACCGAAATTATCTTCTTAGAATCTTTAGCAAAAAAGCCTTAAGCCGAAACAGACCTCAATTGATCCATTTTACATGAGAATAGCCCTTCTCTTGCTCTCAACACTCTTTCTCTCTCAGAGTGCACTGTTTGGAGACCAGAAGCCAAACGTTCTCTTCATTTCTGTGGACGATCTCAACGATTGGATTGAGCCCCTTGGCGGACACCCACAAGCTCGCACCCCAAACTTTAATCGTCTCGTCTCCGAGGCAGTCACCTTCACTCACAATTACTGCCCATCTCCCGGGTGCAACCCCTCTCGCTCGGCGGTCATGACTGGATATCATCCCGCCACAACTGGGATGTATTCCAACTACCAAGATTGGCGTAAAGCGATTCCCGAAGCAATCACGCTCGGACAATATTTCCGAAAAAATGGCTACTATTCGGCAGGCGCTGGAAAAATATTTCACTATAGCCAAGTCGATCTGAAAGGCTGGGATGACTATTTTCCTTCGATCGAGGACCCGATGCCCGAGCAACACTACCCCTCGCCAGAAGAAACCATCAACATGCCCAAATTTAAGGGAATGTACGGCGACTTTGATTGGGCTCCGCTCAGCCTTTCTGATGAAGAAACAGCTGATGCGAAATCGGTGGCTTGGATCTCTGACCAACTTCACACTGAGCACGATAAGCCCTTCTTCTTGGCTTGTGGCATCTATCGCCCTCACCTTCCTTGGTACGTCCCTCAGAAATACTTCGACCTTTACCCACTAGACAAAGTTCAACTTCCCAAGCTCTTAGAAGACGATCAAAAGGACCTCAGCCAACGTGCCCTCGACATCGTGGAACGAGGCAACGATTATCACGCCAATGTTATCGCCGCAGGACAATGGAAAAAGGCAGTGCAAGGTTACTTAGCCTCCATTTCCTATGCTGATGCTATGTTAGGCAATCTTCTTGATACTCTTGCAAAAAGTCCTTACTCCAATAATACTATCATCATCCTTTGGTCTGACCACGGTTGGCAACTCGGAGAGAAGAAACATTGGCGCAAATTTGCAATGTGGGAAAACGTCGCTCGCTGCCCACTGATAGCGAAGAACTCTACAATCACACTCAAGACCCAGAAGAGTGGCACAACCTTGCAGGCGAAGAAAAATTTGTCGAAATCAAAGCTCAACTTGCTGCTCGACTCCCCGAAAACCCAGCTCCTTGTCTCGAAGAAACTCTCATCGAGCTCTCTCCTCATCACGTTCGCCCCTACCTAACAAAGAAAGAATACCAAGAGCGTAAGGCCACTAAGGTTAAAGGGAAAACACCTTTGAGCGAAAAATGAAAAGCTCTCCAAAAACAAAGACCCAAGATATTCAAGAGAAGAAATTGGACTTCAGAAATCAATTTTGAAATAATGCCTGAATGTGGCGCAGGTTATTACTAATTTTCACTTTAGGTGCTTTCGCTGGAATTTTTGTTATTCCTATAAATCCTGTTCACAGCAAGCTGCTGAAACTCGCTCATTTGTGCTCGTTCGGCGCCACCTGGGTCGGACTCCTCCTACTAATGTGGAGGTATCAAAAAGT
>CAYUHN010000189.1:0-5357 GCA_964444495.1 uncultured Roseibacillus sp.
TTTCATCGGGGTTTCGCAGAGAAGGTAGCAGGATTCGCGTAAGCGATTTTGTAACCTAGTTCACCTCTATTCTAACGCGCACGAATAACTTAGGCTCCTCAGTGGTTTGGAGCTGATGGCTCAGGTAAGTGTAGCCAGTCGGAGGAGTTGGTAGCCCCGAGGAGTTGGTTACTGTTTGCAAATCTACTGCTATCCATTCTTCATCCAGCGAAGGTGTAAACTCGAGATGGTAGGAGATTTCATCTGTGCTGTATCCATCCGTATTCTCTTGACCGCCATTTCTTACGAGGAAGCTCATTACATAGTTTCCATCCTCGAAGTTGACGAGCACTGGCTGCGTTTCGTCAGCCAATGCGCTTTCAGAACCGAAGGCGTAGGCTTGAAGTTGTTCAGCGTTCAAATTGAGTAGGAACGTTTCTCTTTCCTCTTTCTGTGATGGTAAGAAATTAGCCTCCTCCGCAGAATCTGTGGGTGAAACGAGTTTAAACAGCTTCAGATGGAGAGCTTTCTCATAACGGACCTCTTTACCCAAGGAGGAAGCTGTCAAGTCTTGTCCTCGCAATAACGGTATCCCCAAGGGGGCCGCCGCAAGAAAAGCGAAGATTTGAGGTTCAACCGGTTTCTTTGAGGCCAGAAGAGATGGCGTTGATGGTGAGCTGGAGAGCGAGGAAGTTGTCTTCAACTTTTCCGTCTGCTCGTTCGGTCGGCCTATCAGCTGCGCGCCATTTCTTAAGCAGGTCAATTTGTTGACGGTGGAGTTGCATGAGAGGAGCTTCGCGGAGGGCGAGAGTTTTGTTCATGCGAGGACGACGGCTTGCGAAGTCTCCTCCGAGGAAGTGACCTACTTGTTTGCGGGTGCGGTGGAATTCATCTTGGATGGTTGTGAGGACCCTTTCGCGAAGAGCTTGATCTTCACAAAGAGCGCCATATTCGTTCATGAGGTCAAGGTTGGCGCTCATGAGAGAGGTTTCCACATTGGTGAAGACGTAACGTAAAAAAGGAGTGGCTTTGAAGGCCTTTTGGAGAGCTTGATAGTTTTCGGGCCTCTCTTTTTGCAAGGTTTCCAAGGCTGATCCGATGCCAAACCAGCCGGGAAGATAGAATCGACTTTGAGTCCAAGAGAAAACCCACGGGATTGCTCGTAGATCTTGAAGAGAGGGCTTGCCAGTTCGACGTGCCGGACGGGAGCCGAAGACTCCAGTCTCAAGGGCATCGATAGGAGTAGCGGAGCGATGGAAGGTGATGAAGTCTTCGCTGGTGAGGAGATTACGATAAGCTTCGGAACTAGTCGTTGCAAGGGTGTCGAGCACCGGTTGGAGAGCCTCGGAGACTCCGTGTCGATGATTCTGCATCGCAACCGCTTCACTCACTCCAGCAATGAGAAGCTCGAGATGATAGTGAGCATTTCCTTCATGAGAGTATTTTCGGGGAAGGACTTCGCCTTGTTCAGTGAGGCGGATTGGCCCAGTGAGGCAACCCGGAGGGAGGGCTCGTAGGAACCATTGAGTTGGACCCGCTCCGCGTCCAATAGTGCCTCCACGGCCATGGAAAAATTGAGGGGCGAGGTCGAATTTCGAGAGGCTGGCGGCCATGTCTCGCTGCGCGCGATGGATACCCCATTGACTGGCGAAAACTCCGGCGTCCTTGTTACTATCAGAGTAGCCTACCATGGCAGGTTGAAGCGTTTCTCCGCGAGGAGGAAGGAGCTTGCGATAGTTGGCTAAGATTTCAGGTGCGGCTTCGAGGTCGCCTCCAGTTTCGAAGAGAGGGCTCACAGGGAGAATTGAACGCCAGCAGCCGTCTTGCCATTCTGCGAGACCAGTTTCACGAGCGAAGACGTGAACGACGAGAAGGTCGGAGACCTGACGCGTCATCGAGATGATGAGTTGACCAAGGCTGTCACGTCCTCTCTCGTTTTTCTGTTTGGCTACTACGGAAAGGTAGCCAAGAATTGTTTTGGCTTCTTCAGGAAGATTCTCTTTTTGGTTGAGGGAAAGCAGAGGGCGTGGATTCTGCAGTTCTTCCATAAGGAATTCAACTCTGCGTTCTTCTGGCCAGTCGGCAAAGCTCTCTCCATCAGCAACGCCCGTAGCGACAAGAATTGCGTTGAGGGCTTTGTCGTGGGCGGCAGAATTGTTGCGCACATCGAGGCGGGCAAGGTGAAAGCCGAAGACGTCGACGAGGAGGAGGAGGGGCTCCAGCCATTGGCGAGCAGCGCGTTCGCCTCCAACTTGGCAGAGAGTCCAACGAGCAAGCTCAAGGTCCTCTCCAAATTCTTCGGCGTCTTGGTAGCCCCCTTCTTGATTGGATAAATTACGTTCTAGTTTTTCTCGACAGAGATAGAGCCAGCACCGCCAGCGTTCGGCATCGTTTCGGAGAGCGATGCGTTGGCCGTTTTCTCCCAGTTCTTCCACGAGGCGAGTGATGCCTTCTTCGAGTTCGATTGGAACTTTAACGAATGGATGGCTTTGAGTAAGCGCTTCGGCGGCGTCGCGGCACCAGCGGCGATGTAAGCGTAAGGCTTGATGGCGCATCTCATCGAAGGTGTTTTGAGTGACTTCGGGAGTGACGAAGGGGTGTCCGTCTCGATCGCCTCCAATCCAGCTTGCAAAGTGGATGCGTGGATAGGCTCCTTCCTCACGTAGGCGGTCGAGAGACCAGCCAGCGGATTCCCAAGCGACCTCTAAGGAGCGGTGTAGACGGACGACTACTTCGGGGAAAACTTCGCGCAGATAATAAAGCGCATTGCGTCGTTCGTCCTTGATGGTAGGTCGGGTGACGAAGATTTCTCCAGTGTGCCAGAGGCTCTCAAATTCGGCACGGAGGCTTTCGCGAACTCGTTTTTCTCGAAGTGGATCTTGGCGAGCTTGCTCAAGTTCGGCGAGGCGATGATAAATCGCGAGGTGCTTTTCTCTCACCAATGGGCGTTTCGCTTCTGTTGGGTGAGCGGTGAGGACAGGTTCGATTTCGACGTTTTTGAGAGCCTGAATGGCTTCGTCTTCGGAAAGTTTAGCTTCTTGCATCCGGGCGATGACTCCTGGCCAGAGACCGCGAATGGTTTCGGGGCCAAATTCGGCACGGCGAACACTCCGGAAACGCCAAGCCACTCGTTCTTCTACGATATTAAGGATTTCAAAGGCGAGGGAAGAGAGTTGAGCGAATTGAGCAGGGTCTGCTTGGGATTCGTTAGCGGCAGATTTCTCGGTCCAAGGGAGCTGGGCAATGGCCTCGGGGGGGAGGGGGAGAGCGTCACCAAGGCAAGAGGTCACGTCGTGAAGCTCGTCTTCGAGTGCGCGAAATCCTCGGTCAAAATAGGCTTGGTCCAATCCGTCATTAGGCATGCCTCCTACTTCATCGGAAAGATTGGCGCTGGCAAGCTTCAGGAATGAGAAAATTGCTCATATCTTGAGCAATTTTCGCGATTTCTTTGATTTGAAAGGGCAAGGAGGAACTTAGAACGGTAAAAAGCCAAATTCCCCCAAATTCTTTGCAAGGTTTCTTCTTTTTAGCGTCAAAGCTACGAACTTTAGCTAGAAATCGATGTTCTCAAAACTCAAAAATGACATTCTTGGACTTCATAGTGCTTTTTCCCCTATTCGAGGGCTTACTTCTCTGGCTTCGTTAGCATTTCTGTCCACGTCTTCTCATTTACAGAGCCAAACTGTCTTCTCTGTCCCAGGAGCTAATCCACTGTCGTTTAACCTCTTTGAACAGCTTACTCCTGGGGGTGCTATCACTCCTGTTAGCACCGGTTTCGATGTAGAAAATTTTGGTTCAATTTCTCGAGATGGTCGCTTCATCACGTTTTCATCTCCAGACGCGATTGTTTCAGTCAACCAAGTGGCTAGCTCTGATCTCTATCGATTTGATCGTGCAACCGGCCAAACGATCAAAATCCACGAGAACGAAACTTTAATTAGTTCGTTTAATGGACGAGTAACAACGACGACTGCTGCCTTCAATTCGATGTCGCCAGATGGAACGTTTGTAATTATGAACGAAATCGTCGAAATTAGAGAAAATAATCTCTCTCTTGTCCGCTCTGGAAGCGATCTGGTAGCAGTTCCCACGAATGGTGGCTTGAGTAGGATTATTGAAATGGGGGAACTCTAACGACTTTGATTTCTTGCGAGCTGAGTTTATTGGGATCAGTTGGGCTCCAGATAGTCGGTCTTTCGTTACTTCTGGATATGTGAGTGATCCTAATAGTCCCAATGGCCTGAGCCTAGGCATTATTGAATTCACTCGTGATGGCAATGATACTTTTTCACGTTCGCGGGTTTTCTCGCGACCTTCTTCTAACATAACTGCGTACGGTATTTCTTCGAACTACCAAATTTATCCTGCGATTTCCCCCTCAGGGGCGGCGATAGCTTATTTCAGTGTTTTTGCTCCAGACTCGGCTTTTCTATCTCAGCCATTTACTGCTAGTATCGTTGTCGATAGTGGGAATGGTCCTCAAGTGAGACACACTTTACCTACTGGGTTGTTTCCGTCAGGGTTAACCTGGAGCGCAGACGGCACTCAACTCATTTTCTCCTATGGCCAACAAATGCAATCGCAGGGCCCGGGAACATTTAATGCCCCTAGCACTCGGAATGGGACCGAAGTCGTTCGAGCAATTGCTTCTTTCGGGCAAGATACGACAGTTAGGCAGCTTTCGGGCATCAATGTAGGTCTTCTCCCATCTTTTCCAATTGCTGCAAGTCCATCTAATCTTCCTAATGATCCCCCAGCTGATCTTTCAAGATCGAACTTGAGCGTCACTCGAGCAAGCAGCGGGAGTGGTCTCACCCTGCAGACTGAAAACTTAGAAGTATCTCGAACCTACACTCTTCGCGCCGCAACAGATCTTAATGGCACCTTTTCTAGTGTAGGCACCTATACAGGCACTCAAATTATGAATGGCATTAGTTTACCAATGAATAGGCCTAAAAGGTTTTACCGTCTCGAAGAATGAAATAGAGGAGAGCGTAAAATCGAAGCGATTTTATTCTGAGGAAAGTGTCGTTTCGAGTCGAAAGAACATGGAAGTCTCTTCAAATGGGAAATTCATTTCCCAACCTTCTCCGTCTAGAATCTCTATGGATAGCCGTTCTCCATCCCAGTCTTCCAAGTCACTAGTGCTCGCTAGAATATAGTCTCCAACTGGCCCGGTTGCCTGAAGAGTGACTTGTGTAGCTGATTCAAGGCTTGGTTGGATCGTGAGTGAAAGGGGAAGAGAAATTGGTTCGGTAAACCATTTGTTGTTCAAGTACTCTTCAACCTCTTGCCGTTCGGTTTCAGAAAGGGTTCTGTTGTAGGTAATCAGCTCAGCCATCTCACCGGTAAAAAGACCTCGAACACTATCGAGTGCA
>CAYUHN010000190.1:0-5347 GCA_964444495.1 uncultured Roseibacillus sp.
GCGCGGCGATGATTTCTGGATGTTGTAGCGAGTTCATCTTGGCCATAATGAGGGCCTTACTGCCTTGTTCGGAGCGAGAAATTTCTCCTTCAATGAGGTCTAAGATTCGTTGCTTGAGGAAAGTCGGAGCGGAGACGAGTTTGTTGAGGCCGGTCAATTTTGAACGTCCGGTAACCGCGTTGAAGAAGAGGGAACCATCGGAGCCGTATTCGGGGCGGCAGGTGAGGAGAGAGATGTCGGTGTAGAGGCGAGCGGTGGACTCGTTGTAGTTTCCGGTACCGAGGTGTAGGTAGCGACGAAGGCGACCGTCTTCGTTGCGAGCGACGAGGGCAATTTTAGCGTGGGTTTTTAGGCCTTTGACGCCATAGACAACTTGCACGCCAGCTCTTTGGAGTTCTTCGGCGCGTACGAGGTTACGAGCTTCGTCGAAACGAGCTTTTACTTCGATGAGAACCGTTACTTGTTTGCCGGATTCAGCGGCTTGAATGAGGGCGTCTACAATCGCGGAGTTTTCTGCGGTGCGGTAGAGAACTTGTTTAATGGAGAGGACTTGCGGGTCACGGGCTGCTTCCTGAAGGAAGCGGACCACTGGTTCGAAGGACTCATATGGGTGGTTGAGAAGAATATCTCCTTTGACAATAGCCTCAAATATTGAGGTTTGAGGCGAGAGTCCGGGTGGCTGCTGGGGGGGCCAGGCGGGTTCCCGGAGGTGATCGAAGTCCGGGCGAAAGGCAAGCTGCATGAAGTCGCTTAGCGCGAGGGGGCCAGAGATTCGATACAGTTGACTGGTTCCGGTATTGGTGAGCTCTTGAATCAGCTGGACGAGGTCGCGGGGAGCTCCACTACGTAATTGCAATCGTACGGTGGAGGATGAGCGACGTGCGGTGAGCACTTCTTCCATTTCGTCGACGAGGTCGGAGGCATCCTCCTCATCTACTGCGATGTCAGTATTGCGAGTGAGTCTGAAGAAGGCGTTGCCGTTGATTGTTTCTCCGGGGAAAAGACGGTCGAGATAATAGGCGACGACTTCTTCAAGAAAGAGAAAGCCTTCTCCCTCTGAGCGAGAGACGGAAAGAAAGCGAGGGAGATTACGGGGGATGGGGATGAAGGCGAAGCGTTGCCGTTTACCAGAATTGAGGCGAGCCCCGATGACGATCTGAAGCGAGGGGAGAGTGACGGTGTGTTGTGATGATTCGAGGGCAAGCGGAGTGAGAAGGGGGAAGATGAATTGTTCGAAGTGCTCTTCGATTGATTCCCGTTCCGAGGGGTTGAGGTCGCGAGGGTGCAGATGGACGAGGCCCTCTTCTGCAAGGGCTGGGGAGATTTGGTCTCGCCAGATTTCGTGCTGCGTTTGGGTCATGGCCAGACAACGCTTCCGAATAGCAGTGAGCTGCATATTGGGGGTGAGGCCAGCGAGGTCACGGATGGTGTTTCCGGTGCGACGCATTGCGGTAAGTCCTCCGACTCGAACTTGAAAAAATTCGTCTAAGTTGGAAGCTGAGATGGCGAGGAACTTCACACGGTCGAGGAGAGGGACGCTGGGGCGGGTCGCTTGTTCGAGGACTCGATGGTTGAATTCTAGCCAGGAGAGTTCTCTGCTGATGAAGGGATGGGCCATAAGTGCGGTGTGAGAATGACGTTATTGTGCGAGGACCACTTCAAGTCCAAAGATATCGCGAAAAAGATTAGCTTTGTTTTCTAAGGCGAGGCGTTCGGATGAGACATCATCGAGTTGAGGAAGAGTGATGAGAAGGCGATCTCGCTCGATTTTTGTGGAGAGGGATTTGACTCGTCCGGTGTGAGTGCGGTCGAGGGCGTCGGCGACTCGGAGGATGGCGGCTAGCTTACTGACGCGGAGGCGGTCCCTATCGACAAGGGATTGATAGAGGGAATGAGTCAGCTTAGGAGGAGACATGCGGTGATAGCGAGCGACGAGCGCCACGATGGTGCGTTCGCGTTCGGAGAGGCCAAAAATCTCGGAGTGAAGAATGAGATACTCGGAATGTTTGTGATGCATCTGTGGGCTAATGAAGCCTCCGCATTCGTGGGTGAAGGCGGCCGTCTGTAAGAACAGGGCATCGCGTTTATCGAGCTGATGAAGAGATTGAGTGGCTTCGAACAAAAGTTGGCAGAGGTTGGCTACTGTTTTGCCGTGTCGAGTGTGTGTTTCGTATTTCTTCGCTAGATTCTTAGCCGAGCGGATCACTTCTTGCTCAAACTCTTCGGAGAGGGAGGCAGTGAAGGGAAGATCGTAGAGGAGGCCTCTTTCGTAGAGGGAGTCAGGAATGTAGAAATCTTTCAGTTTGAAAGTATCAGCAATGCAGAGGCAGATTTGCAAAGCGGGTAATAAGGCCTCTGCGGCATGGTGGTCTAGGTGATAGCTGCCAGCTCGTTGGTCAGAGGGGAGCTCCGAGATTTGGGTGCAGAGCTTTTTAAGTGCGGAGAGGCTACAGCGTTGGTTTTTTCCGATGAGTGAGGTCGCAACGTGTTGAATTTCGTATCCGATGAAGACGATTGCTTCGACGGGATCAGAAGCGTGTGGAGCAAGGTCGTGCTTCATGCGAGAAGCTGGACTAGAGGCTTGGTCGCGAATGAGGCGGAGCTCGGTTTCTCCGGTGGCAAAGGAGTCGTCGATGACCTCGGCTGTTCGGTGGGTTCCAAGGCGATAAGATTCGAAGTCCTGAATACGGCCTTCTTTGAAGAGAAGGGCGCGGGTGTTTCCTGGGCCTACGTGGATGACGAGGGTCGTTTTTTTCTTGAGAGACCGGAATTGACTAATTTTCCTACGTGTTTTTTGGTAGATGAGGCGGGTCATTTCGCCATCATCGAGAATTTCGACTGTTAGGCCAGTTGCGACCGCAAGGCGGTTGATGACGACATCATGGTTGCTTGCTTCCGCAAGGATGTTGGTGACGACCACACGGGTGATTTGTTCGCGGCCCATGCCCATTTCTTGAAGGCTGGCGAGGTAACCGAGTAGAATTTCGACTGCACGTTCGATTGTTTCTCGTTTGATCGTGCCGTTTGAGAAGACGTCACGAGCGATGGGAAGGGATTGCTCTAAAAATTCCAATGGTTCAGTGCCTTCCTCGCTAACATCGGTAACAAGAATAGAGAGGGTAGAGGCGCCAATATGAATGGAGGCCTGCGCGGAAAGAGGGACAGACGCTTCCAGGCCGGAAGGCGTATCCAGCTCTTTGGGGCGTTGTTTTGTTTTGGGCTGTTCTCTTTTGGCCGCCTTTGAACTCATGGCGCTACTCTAGCGCTCTTGGAGTGCGAAGGCAGTAGCTTTTGTTGTTAAAAAGTAAAATAGCTAGGCCCGAGTGAGGGTAGCGACGCATTCGAGGTGACGCGTCTGGGGGAAAAGGTCGAAAGGTTGGAGTTTTTCTACCTGATAGCCGGATTCAGAGAGTTGCTGGAAGTCCCGCATTTGCGTCGCAGGGTTACACGAAATGTAAATAAGGCGACTAGGTTGGAAGGTATTGAGCTGGGTGAGAAAGCCCTCCGTGCATCCTTTGCGAGGGGGATCGATCACAACAGTGGTATCTTCAGGAGGGAAGGCGATATCGCGAAAGATTTCCTCAGCAGAAGCAGTGAGGATTTTCACATGAGGGAGGTCATTGAGTTCGGCATTGCGGCGGGCGAAGTCGGCAGAAGAGTCCGAAACTTCTACTCCTGCGACCTGATCGAAATAGCGAGCTAAAGAGAGAGTGAAGAGGCCGGAGCCGCAGTAGGCGTCAACCAGATGCCGGTTTCCTGTTTCGGAAGCTTCTTTTGCGACGTAATCGACGAAATGAGGGAGAATGAAGGGGTTATTTTGGAAGAAATCTCCAGCGAGGAAGTGAAAGCGGAGGTCATTGACTTTTTCGCTGATCACCGCGCGATGATTAGTTTCTACGCCTTTAGGGTGAGCGCGGAGTAGGAGGGTGCCGCCTTTTTTAAAGCTGTTGGCTCGAGCATGAGTCTCGCTCCGAACTGTAGGAAGAGCTTCATTGATAGAATCCATTGCAATGGGGCACTGGGGAACATCGATGAGGCGGCTGCGAGTGCCTTGAGCAAGAAATCCGATAGGGCCGACGCTATCTTTTTCGTTGCGAGGTTTCTGAAAGTGGGGAGTGAGCTTAGAACGATAACCCCATTGACGTGGGGAAGGAACCGGAGGGAGAACTTCAAGTTCGAGACCAGCCATTCGTTGAGCAAGTTCGCCAACTTGGCGTTGCTTCCATAGCAGCTGCGTTTCGTAAGAAAGATGTTGATATTGGCAGCCGCCGCATTCTCCAAAAAGAGGACAACTGGGTTCGATTCGCTCAGGTGAAGGCTCAATGACCGAAAGAAGGTCAGCTTGAGAGCAATTGTTGTCGTTACGGTATATGCGGATACGAACTCTTTCGCCGGGGAGCGAAAAGGGGACGAAAATGACCCAACGGCGTTCCGCTGACTCTTCGCCAGGAAGCGTTTCTATCTCTACCGCTTCGGGAAGAATTGTGCGCGCCACCCCGATCCCTAAGTTTGTAAGGGAATCGATCGTGACCTCGAGTTCCTGATGGTACTCAAATGGAAAAGGATGAAACTTTTTAGGCGGGCGCACTAATTGGATAAAAAGCACTGTCCGGGGAAAGGATCAAGTGCTGAGAGTTTTTGTTGAAAAAGAGAGAGCTACCTACGAAATGAGATATTCCAGATTGAGGTCTGGAAACGCATTGTAGATGGTCTGAAGGTTACGAAGGCTAAGTGAGCGCTTGCCGCGAACCCAATACCCGATCTGAGTGTAGCTGAAGTCGCAGGCATGTAAGATATCGGTCGGAGTGATTTCTAAGCGGTCGAACTCTTCGTTGAGTCTTTCAGCAAAGGCTTTACGGAAGATCGCTTGTGCTTTCACTTGTGCGGTTCTAGGTCCAGACGCTTTCGCTGCACGGGACTTTCTAGCTCGCTCCGCTCTCGCAGCAGCTTCTTTCTTAGTGAGAGGCTTTTTGGCGGCTGCCTTTTTTGTAGTTCTCTTCGCTGCGCTCTTTTTGGCTGCTTTTTTAGCAGCTTTTTTAGAGACTTTCTTTGCAGCTACTTTTTTTGAAGCTGCTTTTTTTGAAGCTGCTTTCTTAGCTACCTTCTTTTTGGCGGTAGTTTTTTTTGCTGCAGATTTCTTAGTAGTCTTCTTTCTTGAGGTTTTTTTCATTAGAGTTCAGTAATGATATTTGTTAGTGTCCTGTGTCTTTTGCGTGTATGAAAACGTTAAAGACGAGTGTGGGCAAACAGACTGAGCGTTTTTTCTGAAAAGAGTCAAGTGTTGTTTGTGTATTTTTATGGCTCTTCAGCAGAATCTGTGGGTGAATTTTGGTTCGGGAAGGTCTCC
>CAYUHN010000191.1:0-5129 GCA_964444495.1 uncultured Roseibacillus sp.
CATCTGAAGCTGTTTAAACTCGTTTCACCCACAGATTCTGCGGAGGAGGCTTAAAAAAGATCACGTGAGCTCACATGATCTTTTTTAAAAAATCGTTTAAAGTTATTTAGGCATCCTCTCCGTAGGAGGCTTCCTTCATGACATCAGCGAGAGTCGTGTAGGTAATGGTCCAAGCTTCCTTGGTGTCGGGAGTAAAGTCATCGCCAAGTCCTTTTTCGAGAGTGTCGAGAAGAGCTGCGCCTACGGTATCATAGTGTTTAGCCTTGACGCCGTATCCAACATGTCGTTTACCAAGAGCCTGAACTGTCGGAACGAGTTCGCCGAGAGTATCGAGTCCCTTAACTGCTGCTCCTATCATTTGCATCAGCTTCTTTCCTTGGTCCTTCATGTCGGATTTCGCGAAAAGAGGCTTAACCTCAGGATCGAGTTCGAATAGTTTGCTGTAGAAGAGTTCGGCAGCGGTCTCTGAGATTGGTTTTACCTTTTCCCACGATTCTTGCACGAGGTTCTTTTGAGCAAGGGTAAGCGGGCCTTCAGGTTCTGGTTCGGCGGTCATAGGTTCTTTGGTTTCTGTTTTGATGGAGTCTTCGGCGGAGCCGAAGAGTTTTTTAAGGAATGATAACATGATGTTTGTAGTAATTAAATTCTATTGAAGATGGATCCTATTTAGGGGCCGCTAGCATGTAGCGAACAGCTAATTGAACCTCTTCGTCGGAAAGAGAAGGGGTTCCGCCTCGAGCTGGCATTTTTCCATCCTTTCCTTGAAAGCCATTAATGGCGTGATCAAAGAGAGTTTCGAGGCCCTTGGTCTGACGTTCAGCCCACTCATCGGCTTTTGCTAGGGAAGGGGCGCCTTCTTCTCCTTCGTTGTGGCATCCCGAGCATTCGAAATCATAAATTTCGCGACCTTTAGCGAGGTTTTGCTCATCTGGCACCCAATCCCAAGGGTATTTGGGGACTGGTTTCTTCTCCGCTTCCTCCTGAGGTTTTTCTGGTTGGCAGGAGAGAAATAGAAATACGCTTCCAGAGAGTGTTAGAGTAACAAGGTTTCGAAGATTGTTCATTATAATATCCAAATTTAGGAAAGAATCCCGGCCAACCCTTCTCCAAACGAAAGTGCTAAATGTTTGGAGAAAGGCCTAGGGGGATGATTTTGCTATTTGCCAGTTGGAATTCGAATAACGATGCCGCCCATGACGTCGTTCTTCTTGAATTCAGGGTACTCGGGCTTGCGATTCTCATGATTGTTGTGACATTCCCAACAAGCGGGGGCAACCGCGCGGTCCGGATAGATCCCAACGAAATATTCTTTTCCCCCGATTTCCTCAGTGCTCGTCCACTTCTTACCATAGTAATCAGACGCGGGATCAGAAACTTCCTTGAGGCCTTCTTCGACGGCAGGGGTTTTCTTTTTAGCGTTTTCGTAGTTTAGTGGCCAAGAGGACTGGAGAGAGTAGGAGAACTCAAACGGTTTGTCGTCGACTCCCTCAACTTCTTCAGCGCCTTCACGGAAAAATTGGGCAGGGAGAAGGAGTGCTTTCTCTTCTTCCCATTCTTCGTGAGCCTTGATCACTTTCTCGTCTTTCACTAGACGATTGACGATCTTACTGGCGTAGACCTTACGATCCGATTTGAGAACGATGTAGAGGGCCTCGGCAACCGCTTCGGCATCATAGGTGCCGCCACCGGTGTTAGCGGTCTCCTCTTTGTTACAAGAGGCGAGAGCGAAAGCCACCGTAGTGACTCCGGCCACAATGGCCATCTCAACTCCTTTTTTCTTTTTCTGTTTCATTGTTATTTTGTGTAGTTTTTGGGGTTACTTAGCGTTTAGGATAACTCCTTGCGGTCGAGCAGGAGCCGTGGTTGGTTTGCGAGAATAAGATGATGAAAATTTGATGAGATCTTGTTAGTCTTCTTGAGCGTGTTCCTTCTCGCCTTCAAGGCGCTCGTGGATGGCGATGATCTTCTCATTCCCTCGTTTGATAGCTGTTTCAACGACCCAGCTGATACCGGGATGAGTTTGAGTTGGTCTCGAACTAAAATTATTTTCGATGAGTTTGGGATCGGTGATAGCATTCATGGCGAACTGCAAGCCGTGGCAATCGGTGCAGACATTCCGCAACATTTTCTCGTTTGGAGTGAGATTTGCGTTTTGATTGTGGTTCACGACAATACTATCATTCCGTTCCTCACGGGGGAGATGGCAGCTTGCGCAGGAAACTCCGGTGCCTGGTTCACTATGTCCTGCGAGTTCATTTTCCCAGAGACGAGCGTGCGCTGAATCTTTGTAAGCGAGGGTGTGTGGATCGTTGTGACACCGAACGCAGCTTTGCTGCGCGGCAAATTGGCGGTCGTAACGATGAGGTTGATGACATGAGCTACATGAGAGCGAAGAATGATCAGCAGAACTTTTCATTGGCTGTCTGGCTTCCGCAGGAGTTATGACGGGTAGGTTGGCAGCGAGTCTCATGCCATGTTTGCCTTTCAGGAAGTCGGCCACTTCAGTGTTGTGACAGCTACTGCAGTTCTCGTGACTTGGCTTTGGAATCCATTGTGAAGTTTTAGGATCATTGTGGCAGTCACTGCAGTTGATTCCGGCTTGTGCGTGAGCCGTATGTTCCCATTCTGCAATAACCGCCTTGTCTTGTTGTTGCGTAACAGGTGCATCCGCTTCACGCGCGGTTAATGGGCTTCGCTCCTGATTTCCTTCTTCGAGCCAACGAACTAGGGCAGAGGTTTCTGCTACTTTTGCATCAGGAAGGGTATCTGGGGTGCCGTAGTTTTTGCGAAGATAACTGGGAGCGAGCGCAATGTTGTCGTGGTAGTTGTGGCACCCTGCGGTGGCGCAGGAGTTGTAGGCGAGGTTTTTGTGAGACTCAAGGTTTTCGAGGGTGACTTCGTGGCAATGGGCGCAGTAGTCAGTCGGGATGGTGACCCCCATTGCTTGGGTGATTTTTTCATCATGTTCACGATGACAGGCGATGCAGCTCATGGCGTCGATATGCTCGAGGAAGACAGCATTCTCAGGATTCTTGAATTTGCGAACTGGGTGAGAATCGCTAAAGGTCTTGAGATCTTCACCGTGGCAATTGTTACAAGCGGAGTTAGGGACACCCGAAGAGGTGAAGAAATTTTCGCGAGGTTCATCGGTATGACATTCGGCGCAAGCCAGCTCAATCTGGTAGTGACCGTGAGTGGTTTTTCCGGGGAGAATGAGAGATTTGTCATCGGCTTGGAGAAAGATGTGCGCGAGATATCCTCCCAGGACGAGGGTGAGGAGGAACCAGAGTAGAAAGCTCTTTTGCTTGCGCAGGAATTGAGTCACGGAGAGTGATTTTTATTTATGATTACTTCAGTAGAGATAGACGGATAGAATGTGGAACGTTAGGAGGATGGGAAGGGGCCAAAAGAGGACGAGGTGCGCATAGGTAAGAGAAGGACGGATACGACGAGCGAAGAGAGCTGCTTCACTGGTGCCGCGCGACTCAATAGCTGAGGCGACGCCGGCAATGGCTCCAAGTAGGTTGAGTGCTACGAAGGTGGCCATGAGCCAGAAGTTCAAATTGTGGCCGAAGCGAAAGCCCGTATGGACAAATAAGGCCACGAGAGAGGTCAGTCCAAAGATGGCGTGAAAGGCCCGCCAGCGCGCGAAGTGTCCAATACGAAACCATCTAATGTGTTTTCGAAGTGAGAGGAGCAATCCAAGAAGGAAAATCCCCATGAGGGAATATCCAGTAACTTGTTTCAGGAAATTGTTACGCCAGAATTTGTCGAACTGATACCAAGAGGATTCGACTGAGTCTGCCATGGCAGGAGCGGGAGAAAATATTGCGAGAAGACCACCGATCAAGGCTAAGGCAGAGACAATGAGGAGGCTGCGGGTGGCGATTGGTTTAGCTGCAACACTGTTGGAAGAGCCGCAGAGTTTAGCAAGAAGAGGAGAACACGAACCACAGACTGAAGAGGCTCCGGTTTTTCTTGCGAGCAGCTCTGGGTCTCGTTTGCAGGTATCGAGACAATCTACTAGGTTTCCCTTTGTGACCTGTAAGCAGTTGCAGACGATTCGTTCGTCAGGCCATTGGGTAACCGCTTGAGAGGGTTCTCCTTCTTTCTTTAGACTGCCGGATGCAAGAAAGCGTTCTTCCTCGGCAGGCTTAATAATTTCTTCATCTTGGAAAAGCGTTTGAACAAGATTAGCTTCTTCCCAAGGACCAATCGCAAGGGCTCCATTGATCCCGCTTTTACCATCGAGTGAAAAGAGTCGATAAATTCCTTTCTCCTCATCAGTGAATTCCAGAGTTCGGCCCGGCTCCAAAGGGTCTCCCACAGTCACCATTTCAACGCCCATCATCTTGAGGCGAGTGGAAAGATTGGGAGGAGCTAGGGGAGGGAGCTTATTTCCGTCAAGGTATTCTGCCAAGTGCTTGGCCATGGTAAAACCAGGAGCGGCAAGCCCCCAAATACGCCCATGGAAAAGAGCGCATTCACCGATTGCATAGACATTTGGATGATTGGTTTCGAGATATTCATTCACGACGACCCCTCCGCGAAGGCCGACTTCAATACTAGCTTCGGCAGCAAGTTCGCTATTAGGTGTAATACCTGCTGAGACAACGCAGAGGTCAAAGGTATGAGTGCTTTCGTCGTCTAGCTTGAGAACGAGTTTCTTACCATCTGGAAGAAGGTTGATGTTTTGCTGCGAAAGATGAAACTGAATGCCCTGAGCTTCAACTTCGCGCTGCAGTGTCTGCGCGGCAGTCTCATTGAGCTGGCGTGGCATGAGGAACTCAGCCCGTTCAATGATGGTTGCTTCGAGGCCAAGCTTTTGAACTGCTTGTGCTGCTTCGAGTCCGAGAAGACCACCGCCGATTATAACAGCTCTTTCTTTTCCTTGGCTGGCGGAGATGATCTGGTCGAGATCTGCAAGGTTTCGATAAAGATAAACTCCTGGAAGGTTGTGGCCAGGGAAGGGGGGAACAAAAGGGCGAGAGCCTGTTGCTAGAACAAGAGTGTCGTAGGGGATATTCTGACGGTCTGAGGTGGTGAGTGATTTGTTGTCTGTATTGATTGTGGAAACTCTAATTCCGGTGAGAAGATTGATTTGATGCTCTTCATAGAATGTCGAGTGC
>CAYUHN010000192.1:0-5023 GCA_964444495.1 uncultured Roseibacillus sp.
AGAATCTGATCTTGCAAATTTTCTTGATCCCGTTCGTTCACGTCGAGCTTTGAGGGAGTGATTGTTCAATACACCGCCTCAAGACGGTGCGAGTTCGAAGGAGAGCAACGCGAAGAACCGAAGCCTTGCGTCCAGATTGCTGGGCAAATTGCTCAAGAGAGCGGTCAGAATGATAGCGAATTTCAAGGAGCTCGCGTTGTTCTTCCGAGAGCTTCGACCTACAATTTTCGAGAGCATTGAGATAAGCCTCGTAATCATCGGATTCGGGCATTTCTTCAACAATGAGATCCATTAATTCCTCGGATAGGAGAATACCATCGTTGCGCTTAGCGCGCTTCATGCGCCCTCGATAATGAAGAACCTCTAAACGAGCGACTTTGAAGGCCCAAGCGAGGAAGTTCGTTCCCGGCTTAAATCGCTCCCGACTTTTCCACAGCACCAAATTGGTTTCCTGAAGAACATCTCCAACATCAGGGCTTCCCGGCATCAGCGTCACAATGAAGGCACGAATCCGGCCCTGACTCTTCGTCAGTTGGGCGACAAATTCCTGTAACTGGTTCTCCTGTAATTGGTTCATAAACCTTCCTTTTTGTGCTGAGCTGGTGAGTATTTTGCGATCTAGCCATTCATCACCCTTAGGTTAGCCTCGAAAATCCAAAACGTTACAAATTCATTCCACTTTTCTGAATGTCTTCACAATAGCTCAAGAGACTCATCTTCCACTTGCGGCCTACTCCACAAAACTCGGAAAGAGTTAGAAGTTTTATGCCGCAATCCACTTCTATCACGGCTGCTGATGCAGAATCGGATTGGCCAGGCCTTTTCCAACGCCTGCGAAGCGAGAAACCCTTTCCTGATTACCAAAAAAATCCCCAGCGGAACACCTCGCTGCTCATTTGCAGCGGGGCATTTATTTCGCTAGGGACAAATATAACAGCTAAAAGCTGCTCTCTCGGAAAATGAACTTAACTACAGCGTCTACGCCCGAACAGAGCCAATCCCGATACAAGTCCGACAAGCACAGATATTGACGGCTCAGGCACAGCACTCAGCGTAACAGAATCGACGGTAAACGATACACTATTACCTTGCGCAGTTGCATTAATACCAATACCTCCGGAGAGAAAATTTGCAAAGCTCGCATCCTCAGTTGGGTCGATCGTAGCTCCCACAATCGCTATATCATTAATTAAACCGGTTGAAGAAGCATCGAACGTATTATCGTCCCGGAGAGTCAGGGTAAAGGTAAATCCATCTTCAATAGAAGCAACTGTTGGATCCGCAACATTCGCAAGAACCGAGGCTCCACCCGATAGGCCATCCGTTAGAACTCGGTCGTCGTCGTCGTCCAAGTTTAAGCCTATCGAAGCCGCATCATTATTATTAAACAATGCGCTACCAGCCGTTCCAGTTGCATCTGCACCAGTAACAAGCCCTAAAAAGAATCCGTTACTTTGAACACTCCCAAAATTTACCACCGATGAAACCGCAAATGTGACTGTAAATTCCGTTGTTCCTGCAGGTATGGCTGTCACCAAAGCTACATTGTTAAAACCAGTTGCATTAGTGTTTTCAGCAGGATTGGTCACAACACCTGTGGTCGGATCAAAAGTGCCAGCGCCGCCAACGCCATTACTGAGCGTTTGAAAAGCGGGGCCGACATCGTCTGCAACGCCATCGAAATTATTTTGGATAATCACAGCTCCAAACACGTTATTGCTGAACACTACCGCAGCTGAAGCAAGGAATAATTTACTCATGGGATTCAATTTATTTACAGGATTCAATTTATTTAGATTAAATTTCTTGGGGCTTTTCGTTCACATCGGATGCTGAAGACTCCGCCTCAGGACAATGCGAATTCGAGGGAGAATAACTCGAAGGACCGAGGCCTTGCGTAGCCATTTCTCCCATTAGGTAAGCCTCAAAAATCTGAAACGTTACAAATTTATTCTACTTTTTTGAACTGAATAAGACACTTCTCAAGAAAACTTCTTAAGCTTAAGAAGTTTTCCTGTAGGATAATTGAGAAAAAAGTTTACCCTATAATTATGAAGCTATTCTTGAAAACGCTTGCACCACTCCTTCTCACCTTATTCATAGCCTCCTGTTCGACGCACGAAAAGCCTACTCCGCTTGCTTTTGGCAGATTTGAAAATTCTTATCGAGCGACCGAAATCGAAAAAACAGATCCCGCCTCCTTTGGCGGCTGGAAAGGATTCCTCGTCAAAGGACATGCCGAACAACACACTGGCATCTATCTAACCGAACCTTTTGATCCCAAAAAAATACCTGTCCTCTTTATCCATGGACTCCTCTCCGATCCAAAAACGTGGGAACGAATGGTCTTCGAATTAAAGAAAGATCCCGAAATTCGCGAAAATTTTCAATTCCTATTCTACGCCTATCCTTCGGGCACCCCGATCGTCCCTTCAGCCGCAATGCTAAAAAGCCACTTGGACCGCACCGTCGCCACGATTGAAAACGACTTTAAGATCTCGATGAATCGACGACTCATTGTAGTGGGGCACAGCATGGGAGGTATTCTTGCCAAATCACTAGTTTCTGACACTGGGGATCGCCTCTGGGACACCGCATTCAATTCCCCCGTTGAGGAATTTGACCTCTTGCCTCAACAGAAAATGATGCTCTCCAATGCCTTTCGCTACGAACCACGCCCCTACGTTAACTCGGTAATATTCCTCGCATCTCCTCAGCGTGGAAGTTACCTCGCAACCTCCTTTGTTGGACGCATCGGAGCTAACTTATCAGCTCGTCCTCAAGCCATCGAAGACCTCTCCGGCGCTCTTCTCTCTAAGAATAAGGAACGCCTCCAACCAAAATTCGCCTCCTTTGTCGCCAATAGAGTCAACTCCATCACCACCCTAAAGCCCGATTCTCCGGTCACCAACCTGCTCGCTGACCTTCCCATTGATGAGAAGGTCACCTACCACACCGTCGCAGGAGTCCCTTCCTTTGACTATCAGACAGAAAAAGCTCAGAACAAAGGTGACGGAGTGGTCCCTCTTTGGAGCGCAGAACTAGAAGGCGCTCGTTGTGAAATCGGTCTCATCTCAGGACACTCCATTCATACCAAAGAAACCACCATCAAAGTAGTTCAACAGATTCTCAAAGTTCATGGAGGACAACTCTCGGAGACAGAATTAGCGAAACGGATTCAAGGACTAGAAGTCCCCTTCGCCCACTATAACTACGATGGATACCCTCTGAATGTCCTCCCTTAAGTATTTCTCTAAAAACTACTCAGCTCTCGATCCATATAAAAGAGTTCACCAATCGGGAAGCTTCTCAGACAGAAGCCAAGCTCTACAATATGAAAATCGATGGTAATCAAACGAAGAACACCATAAATGAGCATCCTTAGATTACTCTGAAACAGGAGCCATAGGCAAAACTCAAAGCGCTCATCATGTTCTCTAAATTTTTCCTCATCGCCGTTCTATCGTTTAGCTTCGTCTTTGCTCAAGAAAAGAAGCCCAACTTCATCATCATCTTCACCGATGACCAAGGCTACCAAGACATCGGCTGCTACGGCTCACCAAACATCAAGACCCCACGCATTGACCAGATGGCCAAAGAGGGAATGAAGTTCACCAGCTTCTACGCCCAAACCGTCTGCGGCCCGGCCCGCGCCTCTCTCCTTACCGGCTGCTATCCCATGCGCACCGAGCGAGCAGCACATGATGATGGCCTCATCCCCCATCCCGCCCTATCACTCAATGAGATCACCCTCGCCGAAATCCTCAAAGAAAAGGGATACAAAACCGGCATGGCTGGAAAATGGGACGTTGCAGGCCGAAGAACAAGAGGAGCGCCCACCTTCCGGCTCGAACTCGGTCCTCATAACCAAGGATTTGATTTCTCCTTTTGGTCGGAAACCTCCAGCACCAACAAGCTCATCCGAGAAGGAGAGCAAACTGCTCTCAAGAAGCCTAAAAGAGCGGATATCACGAAGCTGTTCACCGATAAGGCCCTCTCCTTTATCGAAGAAAACAAAGGCGGCCCCTTCTTCTTCTACTTGGCTCACCCCATGCCGCACACCCCCATCGACGCCTCACCAGAGTTCAAAAAACAATCACAGGCAGGACTCTACGGAGCCGTCATCGAAGAACTCGACTTCCACACCGGCCGCCTTCTCGATAAAGTCAAAGAACTTGGCCTCGACGACCACACCTACATCATCTTCACCAGCGACAATGGCCCTTGGTGGAGAGAAGCTCCTCACGCCGGAAATTGCGAACCTCTCCGCAGCGCCAAAACAAGCACCTACGAGGGCGGACTTCGCGTCCCCTTCATCATTCGCGCTCCGGGCAAAGTCCCCGCCGGAACGACCAACGACCTTGTCACTGCCACCATCGACCTGATGCCCACCATCGCAAAACTCGCAGGAGCAGAAGCCCCCACCGACCGAGTCATCGACGGCCTCGATATTTCCAAAATCTTCCACGGCACTCAGCAGGAACTCAATCGCCCCTTCTTCTTCTACCAGCACCAAGCTCTCCGAGCGGTCCGAGAAAGCGACTGGAAACTCCACCTCTCCCACACCGCTCTCGATAAAACCAAAGAAGGCGAAATCTGGAAAACTCACGTCCCCCCAGCCGACCGCCCCTACATCGAAGAACTCACCCTCTACAACCTCAAGACAGATATCGGAGAAACGACCAATGTCGCCAAAGACCACCCAGACATCGTGGCACGCCTCCTTAAGCAGCTCGACTTCGCCAAAGAAGACATCGGCTACCACAACCAACCTGGAAAAAATTCTCGCTTCAAAAGCAAAAAGTAGAACGCATCGAAATTAAAAAACTCAGCTGGATCTCTTTCTTTAAGACAAGTAAAGCCACTCCTTCAATAATGAGAGGGTGTTTCTCAAAAGAGTAGATAAACTTGATTCCGGCATGATACGATCGTCGTGACTGACGAACCTTCGTCATTGACAATTACCCCTAAAAAAGGCCTCCTCCGCAGAATCTGTGGGTGAAACGAGTTTAAACAGCTTCAG
>CAYUHN010000193.1:0-4883 GCA_964444495.1 uncultured Roseibacillus sp.
GAGAGGTCTCTTTAGAGCTTACGTGTTGGGTTGCAACCGAGGAAGAGTCGGATTGAGGGGGCGTTTGATCGCCTTTCGGCAAGCTTTCGCATTGATTTTCGCTGGCTTCCGTCGTTTGGTCCCTCAATCCATTTGAGCGAACATTCTCCAGATACCGTCCAATACGCGCTTGAGACCACACAAGTGCTTTATGAGCCAGATCGACGGATTGATACTTTTGCGGCGACACAGTTTGAATTCTACCTTGTGAGCGAGTTGATGGATTCGGTCGGTCAAGTTCGAGTGCGGGTGGGGGAGATTGAGGCGAGTAAGCCCCAACTCATTCGTCCTGAGGGTTATCAGGAGATTCTTACTGAAGGGTTCGGCGAGAATGCGCGGAAACTTTTTGATTGGATGGAAGAGCATGATCAGATGCCAAAGTTTCTCCAATATGGCTTTCATTTTAAGCGGACGGAGGTGAGGGAGGAGACGGTCCACGAGCCGATTGATCAGGTTCGGGGGCGTCTTATCGAGGAAGTCAAAGAGAGGGGGAGGCCGATGGAGGTTGTGATTGAGGGAGTGGATGACGCTTGGGAGATTTGCCTTCTACGCTTTGCTATGGAGATGATTTCAAAGTCTCAGGGCATTAATGTGTTTGATTTTAAGAGAAGAGGACTGCTCTGAACCTGACTATGAAATTTTCCACCATTCTTAAGGGATTTGCTGCTGCGATTGTTTTGGCCATCATCGCGGGAACAATCCTTTTGGTGCAGCGCTTCAAAGAAGAATTTGCTGAGCCGGAATTGGAGAAGCAGACGATGTTGGCGGAGTTGGAGTCAACGAAGCTACCGGATGTGGAGCCTGGTGATCGTGCTTCTCAGCGCGCTGCGGAGCTGATTGCGACTGGAGATTTTACTGATGCGAAGGAAAAGCTCCATTTTATCAATAATTTCAGTCCGGGTTCTCCTGCTGCAGCTGAAGCGCGTCGGATTTTAGGAGAAATGTATTTGGATGAACTCTTTGCTCCGGGTGAAAGCGAGTGGAAGAAGGTTCATGAGGTGAAGAAGGGGGAGTATCCTCTGACTTTGGCAAAAAAATACGAAACCACTCTGGATTGCATCATGGCGGTAAATGGTCTCAACCGCTTGCAGATTCATCCGGGCGATAAACTGGAGATGGTAGCTCTTAATTTTAAGGTGAAGATTGATCTGAATCGCAAGTCACTCACGCTTCGCCGAGCTGACCCAAAGGACCCCGAGCGAAATCAATTCGTGAAAGAGTACGAGATCGTGCGCTTTCGATTGCCTAGTCAGAGTTCGAAGATGGTAACGACCAAGGTGAAGGATAAGAAGGGGATGGTCGAAACTCAGGCGGTCATCACGAGTTCTGAGCTTTATCGAGGTTCTCAGAAGGTGGTTTGGCTAGCGAATAAGGAGCGTTGGCAGCTGCGTGCGATGCTTGAAGAGAATGAGTTACCTGAAGGAAACGGTTTTTTCTTGGCCCGTGAAGATATTGAAGAGCTGGTGTTGCTGCTGAGAGTTGGTAACGAGGTTGAAATTATAATGGAAAAGGGTGAGGAATGAGTGTGATGCAAAAGCCACTGGAGTTTGAAAAGCCGATTGTCGAGCTTGAGCAAGAGATCGAGGGCTTGCAGCGTAAGGCGCAAGAGCAGGGATTGGACGTGGATAATGAGCTTTCTGCTTTGCGCGAGAAGTTGGTTTCAACTCGGAAGCAAATTTATGAAAATTTGACGCCGTGGCAGCGGGTGCAGATTGCTCGACATACGGAGCGCCCCTTTTTCTTCGATTATCTGCGATTGAGTTTTGACGAATTTTGTGAGCTTCACGGGGATCGACTGGTAGGAGACGATCGAGCGATGCCTGCGGGCTTGGCTCGAATTGGTAATCATCGCTGTGTGGTCGTCGGCCATCAAAAGGGTCGGAATACAAAGGAAAATTTAGAACACAATTTTGGGAGTGCTCACCCTGAAGGATATCGCAAGGCGATGCGTCTAATGCGTATGGCGGAACGATTTGGACTACCTATTGTGGCAATGATTGATACCCCAGGTGCCTTTCCTGGGATTGGGGCTGAGGAGCGCAATATTTCGGAAGCGATTGCTGCCAATCTGCGTGATATGATGGCATTGAACGTGCCGATCATTGCAGTGGTGCTGGGAGAAGGGGGCTCAGGAGGAGCGCTTGGGATTGGAGTGGCGAACCGAGTCCTCATGCTGGAAAATTCTTATTATTCGGTCATTTCGCCCGAAGGTTGCGCGGCGATTCTTTGGAAGCACCGCAAGCATGCCCCAGAAGCTGCCGAGGCGATGAAGTTAGCAGCGCCAGATTTGGCGGAATTGGGTCTCATTGATGGGGTGATTACGGAACCTCAAGGGGGCGCTCATCATGATCATGAGGCGACTGCGGCTGAGATGCGAACCACCTTGCTAGCCCATTTGGACGAACTTGCTGAGAAAAGCGCTCTCGATCTTCGTGCGGAGCGTTATCAGAAGTTTCGGGACTTTGGCGTGTGGCAGGGTGAAGAGATCGCGGGTTAGTCCGAGGAAGTTTTGCTATGGCTATCGTTGTTGCGCGTGATCTCCACCGGAGTTACACCATCGGTTCGAAGACTCTGGAAGTCTTGAGAGGAGTTGATCTGGCAGTAGAAGCGGGAGAAAAGGTCTTCCTTTGTGGGCCTTCTGGAGCGGGAAAAACGACTTTGCTGTACACCTTGGCGGGCTTAGAGCGCCCTGAAAGTGGGGAAGTGGAGCTGGTGGAGACCAAAATCTATGAGCTGTCTTCGAAGGGGCAGGCTCGATTTCGTAACGAGAAGATCGGTTATATTTTTCAAAGTTTCTTCCTGTTGCCTGAGTTGAGTGCGCTAGAAAATGTGATGGTTCCAAGCTTATTGGCTGGGAAGACGGTTAAAGAGGAAGCGATGCGCCTACTTGAAGAGGTGGGACTGAAAGATCGGGCGGACCATTTGCCAGCAGAATTGAGCGGAGGCGAGCAACAACGGGTCGCGATTGCGCGTTCGTTGATCAACAAGCCGCAGATCATTTTTGCGGATGAGCCGACGGGTAATCTCGATTCTAAAAATGGCGATGATGTGATGAGCCGGCTCTTCGGCTTATCAGAAGTTCTCGGGGCGACCCTCATTATCGTGACCCACGACCGTGAATTGGCCCAAAGTGGCGATCGTATTCTTGAGGTTCGTGATGGGAAAGTGCTTTCGCACGCTGCGAAGTAGGCTAAAATCTGCTATTTTGGCTAGAATTGCCGAGATTGTGAAAAATTTCACAAAGTGCCCACTATGGGGTTGTCCGTGCGTGGGGCGAGGGTAGACTCACGCGTCATGGTTACCGACGAGGCCAAACAAAATGCAGACGAGGCGCATGCTGCTTATGATTCGAAGATCGAAGGAAACATCATCTTTACTCAGGTGGATACTGCGATCAACTGGATGCGTAAGAACTCTCTCTGGCCAATGCCGATGGGGTTGGCTTGTTGTGCGATCGAGTTGATGGCGACGGGAGCTTCTCGCTTTGATATTTCTCGTTTTGGAGCTGAGGTGATGCGCTTTTCCCCTCGTCAGTCGGATGTGATGATTGTCTCGGGAACCGTTACGTACAAGATGGCACTGGCGGTGAAAAGGATCTGGGATCAAATGCCCGAGCCTAAGTGGTGCATCGCTATGGGTGCTTGTGCGTCTTCTGGAGGAATGTATCGCAGTTATGCGGTTCTGCAGGGGATTGACCAACTTTTGCCAGTTGATGTTTATATTTCTGGATGTCCTCCTCGCCCCGAGGCTTTGTTGGAAGGTTTGATGAAGCTTCAGCGCAAGATTGAGGGAGAGAGAACTTTCTCGAAGGCTTCTGACTAATTTTATTTTTTCCCTTGCTATGAACGCTGAACAAATTGCTTCCGATGTGAGCAGCATTAAGGACGACCTTGGTGACAATGTGAAAGACACGGTTGAGTTTCGCGGTGAGACCACTGTTGTGGTCGATCCCCAGGGCCTGCTCTCTTGTCTTCAGAAGTGCCACGAGCTGGGTTACAATTTTCTTCTCGATATCTCTAGTATCGACCACGACCAAGAGGAGCCTCGCTTCGAGATGGTCTATGAGTTGGCTACTTTGGATGATAGCAAGCACCTCCGAGTGCGTTCTCGTTTTGAGGAAGGCGTAGAAGTGCCCACTGCTGAGGGGATTTGGAAAACTGCCAATTGGCATGAACGTGAAGTTTACGATATGATGGGGATTACCTTTAAGGATCATCCTGATATGCGTCGTATTCTGATGTGGGAGGGCTATCCTTACTACCCACTTCGTAAAGAATTTCCTCTTGCAGGGAAAGTGACCGAGATGCCCGATGTGGCTTCAACTGGTGTCGCCCTCCTTGAAGGCGGGCCGTTTGTTACCGCTCCTGGTGGAGGGCCTCCTCGAGCTAAGGGCGAGTCGTAAGTTTCTTCTAGCTAGGAGGAGTTTGCGAGTTTGACAGTGTTTCAGTTCGTTAAGGATCAGCAGAAAAAGGCTTAAGCCCTATAATGCAAAAACCTGTAAACTGAAAAATTTTCGTCCCCTCGAACTTAACCTAAGTTCTCTAGTAGATAAAAAGTAAGCGGAACCGCGCAGCCGACGCAGGCGAGCATGAGGACGATTAAGATTCGTCTTCGCCATTCGCCGCCTTCTCCTCGTCCGCGCAGGCCTGCAAGCCAGAAGTTGACTGCAGCTCCTAGGATGACTGTAACGACATTGGTGCCGAAGAGAAGTGCTGCTCCTGAGGCATTGCTGTAGTGGCCGAGGCCGGTGGAGATTCCTACTGTTGCAATTGGTGGTACCAAAGCGGCGGCAATCGCCACCCCGGCTAAGGCTCCACTTAGTTTGGGGCGAGCCAAACAATAAG
>CAYUHN010000194.1:0-4868 GCA_964444495.1 uncultured Roseibacillus sp.
ATAATACCAATGATGAAGTAGGCTGAAATTCCCCAAATCATCATTTAGTACGACTTAAACCTTAGACTGATTCTCGACCGCTCCCTTATTTTTAAAAGCGTTCCACTCAAGAATAATCCGTCCGACACAGATTACACCAAGAGTGGCGAGAATGGCCCAGCCTTGGTCTTGCACGATTCCTAGGTAAGCGGTCAGGTAGGAGCAGGCAGAAATGACGGCGAAAAGTTTCCAGGCCTTCTTTTGTTGAGGGCCTAGGAAGGGCGGGAGCATGATGAGAAAGACGTAGGCGGGGAAGAGGCTTCCGTAGAAGAGGAGGAAGGAGCGGTAGCCAATTTCGCCGGGAGTGATGTAGCGGGCGACAGTGGCCAATTCCTTGAGAGGGATGGCACTGGCGGCATTGAGGAAACAACCGACGAGGAAGATGAGTCCAAATAAGAGGAGGGAACTCAGCACGATTTTTGAGGAAATTAGTTGCTCGAATTTTGATTGGAGATTTCGGTCTCTTTCTGAGGTGAGGGAGAGAATTTCTCTACCATGCCAAGCGAGGGTCAGCCCGATTTGCATCGGGACATGAATCCCTAATAAGACGAGCCAGATGCCGGAGAGCTTCTGGTTTTGTTTTCCGATCAAGGCTCCGATGACTTCGTGCCCATAGGCGAGGGAGAAGACAATCATGAGGGCAAAGAGAACCAAGAATCCTACGATGAAGGCGAGCTTACCACTGGTGGCGGTAGTCTGAATGCGAGCGCGTAGGAAGGTGGCGTCGAGGTAGGGACAGAGAAAGAATCCACCAACGGAGGCCGGAAGAAAGAACCAGAAAAAGTTGGGGTTAAGCCGCTGGGGGGTATCGAAAATAGAGAAGGTAGCCGTATCCGGATTGATCAAAGCAACGAGGAAGCAAATAAGGCTCAGGCTCCAGATGAAGATCGAAAAGAGAAGCGCACCACGATTACTCCAACGCAGTGTGACGAAGATCGCGGCAATCGCCGTCACGGCACAAGTGAACAAAGAGCCCACCCCGAAGAGGTTGGGCAGGAGATACCCCGCCACATAGAAATGGTAGGCAATGGTGAGAAAGGAGAAGGTGAGCACCATCCCTTTATGATTTTCCCTCAGGTCGTGAGCCGATTTCCGAGAGAGCACCGTGCCCATCGCCGCTGCGCCGATACAATTCGGTAGCGCAAAGGCGAGGAATCCGCCCATGCCCATGTCACGGACGAGAAGGATGGGAAGAACCATTCCGATCACCCAAGTCCAGCTGGTGCCCAGATAGGAACCCCAGCCTAAAATGGCGAACCATCCTTTGGAGGTTTTTTCGTCTAATGGTTCTGAAAGGGAAGACTGGTTGCTCACGCGCTGGCCTTTAACTTCTGTTTGTGGAGGCGTTGTGCCATGAGACTTTTCGCTGCGACGTGGAAAGTGACCTTGCTGGTCCCAATCTTGCGCATCTTATTTTTCATTTCTGCGACGATATCAATTTCGCAAGAGATATTGAATTCCGCTTTGGTCTTCAGGAGAGTTTGCAGTTCATCCAGAATCCGGACTCGGTAGGTCGCATCGCCGTGGCAAGGTAAGCGGAATTTGTAGCTCAGCTCTTTGCAAACCACGGTGTATTTCTCACCCACGAATTTGAAGAGAGCCATTCCGCCTGCCACTTCCGTATTGGCAAGGAGGACTGAACCCGCCATCGCATTGTACCAATTCTTATTGAAACGCTTGAAGGGAAGCACGGTTTCGTAGACATCGCCATTCCAGCGGCCAAGGAGCATGCCCGATTTTGCGCCCAGTGGTAAATAGATGGTTGTGAGTACCTTATACCAGAAGTTATTCTCGAAGCAGAGTTTAGAGAGCCGTCTTTCCAACTTGCGATAAGTGCGGTCCCACCAACCTGCTTCAGGATAGGGGGGGAGCTCAATTTGCTCGCTCTGGATTTCGGAATCTGAAGGCATGGCTGAGAGTTACTGGCGAAGGTTTATGCGGCCTAAATTAGCAGAGTTCAAGAGTGAAGTGCAGCACCCTTTATCGCTATAATTCCCTTGCAAGGGCTAGCATTGCTGACAGTTTGCAGAACCGGAAATCGTCGGAGAGGGGCGGGGTCGTTTAGTCTGGGGCCGCGTTTTTGATCACTTCCTTGTAGAAAGCGACTTCTTCACTCGGCACGCGGGCGAGATCGGGGTCGGTATCCATCGCCACGTGATAGAGGCCAAAGTCGGTTTGATGGGTGAAGGCGTGACCCCATTCTCGGTTGGAGGTGAGGGACCAGCAGAAATAGGCCGAGACAGGGACTCCTTCAGCGCAGGCTTTGGCCACTTCCTGGAGATGGAGCTTGAGATAAGCGCTGCGGGTGTAGCCGTTGGCAAGCGGAACGCAGCCATTCTCGACAATCATGAGCTCCTGATCCGGGAACCAGCGGTGATAGCGCCGCAAGGCATGCCCGAGTCCTTCCGGCCACACGGGGGCATTGAGGAAGCGGCCCTCTCCAGCTTCGACGAGGCGGTCGAATTTATGAAGCTTTTTGGTGGGAAGTCCCCAGTAATAATCGAGGCCGATGAAGTCGTGTGCGCCTTGCGCTTCCTTCGGGCACAAATGTTCGGGCAGTTTGCCTCGGCTACCCAAATACCACCAATTGGAATTCGCAATGAGCCCCGCCGTGCCCAGAAAGCGCCAAAGCAGGTTGGCCTTACCAACTGTGGTTTTGAGCGCTTTGACTTTTTCTCCGGTCTCAAGGGGGACAATTTCGATTTTCGATTCATCTCCGAAAATGGCCTTGGCAGTCGCTTTTGCTAATTTGAGTTCGAGGCTCTGTCCTGTCGTGGATTTCGCCTCGTCGGGGCAGTCGAGGCAGTCGAGTTGTAGCCCGACTTTTAAAAAGCCTCGCCGTTTGATTCGTCCCAGTCCCTCGCCTTCATAGAGGTTCTTTTCTGGTTTCGAGTTGGCAAAATAGTCCGCCAGTGAGAGCGGGATGTAGTCGGTGGGTGGTTCGCTGTGATCCGGGATTTCGCAAGCACCAAAGACTTCACACTTCAGTTCGGAAATGACTGCGTTGAGGATATCGAGTAAACCGCGATGACCTTGGGGGACTGCCGCAGAGTGGGCTTGGCGAGTGAGTCCATCGATCAGGAAGCGGAAGCGATTCACATTATTGACTTGCGGAGGCATGAGTGAAACGGCGTCGCCATAGAGTGCATCCACTTCATCTGCTAGTATTGCCTTACGGGCTTTTTCGTAGCTAGGAAAAGGAATGAATTCGACGTCTGCGGGCAAGTGAGTCTCAGCGAGGGCGCGATCGTCTTCGAGGTCGACGAGGGCAATGCGCTTGCTAGCCAGATTGGCGAGGGATTGAGCTTCCGACTTATTTTTGACCAGCACGGATTTGCCGGTGATGAGGTAGGGGTTGCTGTAGGCGAGGTTGGGGTAGTCTTCCCGTTTGAGGCCGCCGATAACGAGGTCTACTTTAGCGTTTTCAGATGCGAGGGGCGCGGAGAAATTGAATTTATACATCGCGCTCATCAACCATTCTTTGCATCCAAGAGCATCGAGGATTCCTTGCAGCCAAGGAGGCATGCCAGTGACGAGGGGGTTGACTCCCACCTTGGTGTCTGGGTGATGAGCTTTGATGCGAACTCGCGCCCGTGCATGAGCGAGGAAGAGATTAGGGATCAGTTTTCCGATTGCTTCCGCGTCACCCGCGGCTCCCTTGCCCGCGGGAATACCAGGAGGCATGTAGTAGCGGTTTTGCCACCAAGGTTTAATGAAGCCGTAGACGAGTTGAGTGGGTTCATTGAAAGAGATCCAGTAGTCAACCAAGTCGCCCAGATGAGCAGCCACTCGATCTCCATACTCCGCGAAAAGGTCGGGAAATTCGTCTGCAATGAGCCCTCCTTTTTTCTCTAACCAAACGGGCCAAACGAAGTGAACGAGCGTCACCATCACCTTCATGCCCTTAGCTTGAATGGTTTCCGCAAGCTTCCGATAATGATCCAGCGCAGCCTCATCCCATTCGTTCTCGGAAGGTTGCACCCGCGACCAAGCAATCGAAAAACGGAAAATCTTGCAACCCAGCGCCGCCGCTCGGTCGAGGTCTTCAGGGTAACGCGTGGTAAAGTCTGCCGCCCGACCTCGAGGAGTGAGCTGCTGCGTTTGTTCCCAAAGATCCCAAACATCCGGGGTTTTAGGGTCATAAGCTTCGACCTGATGGTCGGCATTAGCCACTCCGAAGAGAAAATCTTTGGGGAATTTCATTCCAAGAAGTTGAAGCGCTTCGAGAGAGAGTCAAGACAGCGGTGGTTCTTCATGTGGTGAAATAGGTTTCGCTGCAAGAATGCGTCTTGGGCGTGTGAGTCTGGTTTTATCAAAGAGTGGCGATCTGGAATATGTTGCAAACCTCACCTCATAAATCGTTAGGTTTGCGGAACTATTGGCTAAACGACCTGATGCTACGCCTAAAGAAAAGTGCGGTTACCATCCTCGATATCCTGTTCATGTCTATAAGATGTTTTTTTTCTGCGCAATAATAGAAGGGGAGGCTAGCACTAGCATTGAGACCTCGGAGGTTAAATACTTTGACGTATCAGAATTGCCGGTCGCGGGATTGTAGGTCCTACTCGCCATTCATCGTCTGTCGGGCTGTAGATGTAAATATACTCAAGAGGATCCTCTCCAGGAAAACCACCGATGAACGCCCCCGCACACCAAAGTTCTCCGTCAACCTCAACGGCTTGAAAATGATGAAACTCAAAATCCGGAGATGCGCCGGTCGTCCATGTATTCGTCTCTGGATTGTAGATATTAAGAGCTCGGTCACCTCGTCCACAGTTGGCATTCTCAAATTACGCGATCTACTCGACTGGGAAACCTTTCGCCCCGTT
>CAYUHN010000195.1:0-4861 GCA_964444495.1 uncultured Roseibacillus sp.
GCTGTAGCGGGCCGCTTGAATAGCTTCATTTAAGGCCCCATATTGATTCGTGCCTTTCAGATGAGCGATCGCTTTTTTTCTATGAAACTTTCTTGTTTCGCCACCTGTCCAGCAAAGAGACTTGGTGCGCTGAAGAGTGTTATCGCAATTGAAGTAAATACAGGCGAGGTGTGAATTTTTCTTGGATTGGTTTTCATCAGGATGATTTACTTTTTTCTGCGTAAGGGTGAATCGTTGAGAAATCGCATTAATGAGCTAGGTCATTACTTTTGTGTGGCGTTTGCTTTCAGGCGGAGAGCATTAAGGGCTATGAAACCTGAAGCGTCATTTTGATTATAGGCTTCTTCTTGTCCGCCTTCCATGGTCGCAACCGCTTCGTCGTAGAGAGAGTGGACGCTACGGCGGCCCGCGTTGATGACATTGCCTTTGTAGAGTTTGACACGAACTTCTCCTGAGACCTTTTGTTGAGTGTGATCGACAAGGGCTTGAATGGCTTCGCGTTCAGGAGCAAACCAGAAGCCATTGTAAACAAGTTGAGCATACTTAGGAATGAGGCTGTCGCGAACATGTTGGGCTTCGCGATCAACGACCAGAGTTTCGAGGTCTTGGTGTGCTTGTAGCAGGATGGTGCCGCCAGGTGTTTCGTAGATACCACGTGATTTCATACCTACGAAGCGGTTTTCGACGATATCGATGCGGCCAATGCCATGTTTGCCTCCAAAAGCATTCAGGACTCGCATGATTCCATAGGGGTTGAGGAGGGTGTAGCCGTCGCTTTCTCCAGTAGGGGTAACGTCGCCGAGGGTTGCGATGATTTCGTCGAGGCCATCAGTTTGGATACCAATAGCGTCTCCCTTTTCGAAAAGGATTTGGAGGTATTGTGGTTTATCAGGGGCGTCTTCGGGCGCGACTGAGAGGGTATACATGTCCTTGTCGGTTTCGGTGGTGGCGTCATACCAAGTGTCTTCAAGGGCGCCGGCTTCAAAAGAGATATGAAGCAGGTTGCGATCCATGGAGTAGGGTTTCTTCATGGAGGCTTTAACCGGGATATTATTTGCCTCGGAGTAAGCGATCATCTCGGCGCGGCCAGGGAAGTCGGCGCGGAAGGAGTCATCGCGCCAAGGAGCGATCATCTTGACATGAGGGGCCAAGGCGGCGGTGGAGAGCTCGAAGCGAACTTGGTCATTACCTTTTCCCGTGGCCCCGTGGGCAATGGCATCGGCTCCTTCGCGAAGGGCGACCTCGACCATTCCTTTGGAAATACAAGGGCGAGCGATGGAGGTGCCAAGAAGGTAGCGCCCTTCGTAGAGCGCGTTGGCGCGGAACATGGGAAAAATGTAATCGGCGGCAAATTCCTCTTTGAGATCGCCGATGAAACACTTGGAAGCTCCTGTGGTCAGGGCTTTTTCTTCGAGACCATCCAATTCGTCGTCCTGACCCACATCACCGCAGTAGGCGACGACTTCGGCGCTGTACTTGTCCTTGAGCCATTTGAGAAGAACTGAGGTATCGAGACCTCCAGAGTATGCGACGACGATTTTCATAACAAACCAAGAGAAACTGAGGAGATGGGATTTTCAATAGTAATTTTACAATTTTACTCGGAAGGGAATTTTCAGAGGAATCATTTATTGCACGGGAGCGAGAAGTCGAGAGAGCTTGGCTGCCAGTTTGAAATAAATAGGCTTCTTGGTGAACTCGTCGGCCATCACCTCGTGAGAGTGTCGAAAGTCCTCTGAGAACATACTAGAGACTTCGTCGATGTGATCGGAGCGAAGGAGGAGAGCCGTGATTTCGAAATTGAGGCGAAGGGATCGATTGTCAAGATTGCCGGTGCCTATTCCGGCTGCGTTGTTATCAACGAGAAAAGCTTTTTGGTGCATGAAGCCAGCATGATAACGAAAAAGACGAATGCCGTAGGGGAGGGTCTGATAGTAGTAGGTGAAAGATGAGAGCCAGACCAGAAGGTGATCGGGTTTTTCAGGGAGAAGAATGCGAACGTCTACTCCGCGGAGGGCGGCGGTTTGCAGGGCGGTGAGAACTCCATCGTCGGGGACGAAGTAGGGGGAGGCAATCCAGAGGCGCTCGTAAGCTGAGTTAGCGGCTTCTGCTATGAGAAGTTGGAAGGAAGGTTTATCGTCAGCAGGCCCCGTGGGAACGATGGCCACGGCAGCGTCTTCGGCTTGTTTTTTGGAAGCCCAGTTGAGAGGTGGGATTTGATGAGTAGCCCAGAACCAATCTTCCATAAATACGAGTTGGATAGATTGAGCTGCGGGGCCTTCGATTCGGAGGTGGGTGTCACGCCAATTGCCGAAGCGTTTATTGTGGCCAAGATATTCATCACCAACGTTGACTCCTCCGATGAGAGCCGTGGTGCCATCGATGACGATTATTTTGCGATGATTACGAAAGTTGAGCTGGAGGCGAGACCACCAGTGGCGGGTTCTTCCGAAGGGGTGGCATTCGGCACCAGCTTGCATCAAGGTGTGGAGGTAGCCGCTGGGCAAGCGTTTTGACCCGAGTTCATCGAAGAGAAAATAGACTTTGACTCCCTCTCGTAGTCTTTCGAGGAGGGCCTTTTGGAAGCGTTGCCCCACGACATCGTTTTTGACGATGTAGAAATGAATGAGAATATAGCTTTTGGCGGTGAGAATATCTTCGAAAATTCGTTCAAAGATAGCGTCGCCATCGATGAGGAGATCGGCATCGTTTCCACGTGTGACAGGTTGGCCAGCCAGTTTGGTCGCACAGCGAAGAAAGGCAGTCTGAGGTTCGACGCGATGGGGCTTGATGGAGGTTTCCAAGGCATTGAGCTGCTCGTTGACCTTTTTGTCGTCTGAACGTCTGGCGTTGACATAACCTGTGAGGCGATCGCGGCCGAGGAACCAGTAGAGGGGGATTGAGACCCATGGAAAAGTCAGGAGAGAAATGATCCAAGCAATGGTCGCAGATGGTGAGCGGACCCGAAAAAGCGCATGCAAGACATGGGCAGCTCCCACGGCGTGAAAAAGGATAACGCCAGTCAGAAGAACCGGTTGAGGGACATTCATCTGCAGATAGTCTCATCGCCTTTACATAAAAGACAAGAGAGGACCTTAATCATTCTACCGACGACTCGAAGCTCAGAGGGCCTGCCGACCGGCCTATTTTTTGAAAGTCGCGGGAGAAGAAGGTGTTTATTTGGAGGGCTTGTTCGTGCTTCATGGGTTGACTGCGAGAGTAGGGTCACCCAGAAGATTGAGTTCGCAGAGGCACATATGGAGGTTAGCCGATTGTTCGGCTTTTTCTGACAGGGCGACTTTGGCCGACATGAGGGCTTCGCCGGCAGTGAGATTGTTTTCCAGACCATGTGACCAGAAAAAGGTCATAGTGCGAGTAGTTCCATCCAGTTTGCCCTCTTCAACCATGAGCGGAAAGTCGCGTTGAGGATCGGTAAAGTGAGGTTTCCCTTCACGGCAGGGAGCTACAATTGCGATTGCTCCCGCATTGGGTTTGCGAAGAAATGCTTCCACAATACTTGGGTCTATTTTGGAATCATAGTGCCCGGTGAAACAGGAAACCGTTGTGATCATGGGGAGGTGCTTTCCGTTTCTTAGATTTGCGAGGTTTTTGGCGGTGAAGAGTTTGTGGTTTTCCGTAACCCAGCCTTGGAGGATGCCGTGTCCGTGGAAATGCATTTTACTATACTTGCCGTTATTGAAAAGCTTGGTCCAGTTCGTTGTATCTAGCTCATAGTCTCCTGGCTTCTCGGTATCCCATGGGGTTTCGTCTGCAAAGTAGCGGGAGACCGTTCCCAATTTCCAACTCTTAGATACATAGTCGTCCCAGCTCTTGCGGACCTTTGCGTAGGCTGCGCCTACTGTGCAGGTGTAAACAAATGAGTTCGCGTAGTCTCCGGTAGGAGGGTTGGATTCCCAAGTGATGACTTTGTCGGTATAAGCGGCAATATCTTCGGAGGTTCTGACGGGAATACGACCGAGGCCGACTGAACCGTCAGGATAGGCAATGGCAGAACGGTCATCTTTAGACTCCCCATAAATGCCGTCGCCGTCAGCATCCCAGTTTTTCGGAGAAAGATAGTAGATGTCAGTGGGGATGTCGGTGTTCTCTCCCCACATATTAGAGTGAAAGGTATCGCGGTCGGGGACGAGGCCTTTGCCATTGGGAAGACTGTCTCCTCCTAAGATAAGCCAAGAGATTTTATTTTTAGCAATATTGTCTTGAACAAAGATTCGGATTTTTTCTTGAAGATCCGGTCCTTCAGTCTTGGCTACAATTTCCTGTGTGGTTGTGACCATGACGTCGATGCCTCGCTTTTTTTTCCATTCTACAAAGGGCTTCCAAGCCGTTTGTAGGGATTTGTCGGTAATCAGAAGAGCGATTTTAGCATGCTGATGAGGTGCCGATTTAGGAGAGGTGGACTCTTGACTAGGTCTGGGAGCCTTTGGGGTGAGCGCAGTGTTTTCAGACTCACTTCGGACGAGTTGAGGAGCGAGAATAGAAAGAGATAAAAGGAAGGAAATTCCGTTGTTCATATACAAGCAGGAAACAATTTATTCGCGTGAGATCAAGAATGGAATCCTCTCACGGTTTCATAAGAATTCACTGACTCGAGACCAGCTTTAGGTCTGTGATAAATTTTTGTAAGCTCTCGGAGCTAAATTTTGGTCGGAAGGACGAAGGAGAACTTGACGATGATACGAGGTTCAATGTCAATGGTGAGCATACGAGCAAAAAAAGAGGCTCGACCAAGTTCCCGTCTTAGCAAGGGGAACTCAGCGAGCCTAGATACTTGATTGTTTATAATTTTAGGCCTCGTTGAGGCTCCAGCCGTAGTCGCTGTATTTGATGGTCGCTTTGC
>CAYUHN010000196.1:0-4745 GCA_964444495.1 uncultured Roseibacillus sp.
AACAAGAAGGACGGGATATTGACAGTAACCAACTCGATAACTCGATTTGGTCCCTGTTAACCTCCTAAATTTACTTCATCCGTTCATTACCTTGTATTAAAATTCAATACGTGCCGGACAATGATCCGTGTAACATCTGCCATTGCTCGATAATCTAAGGTATCTGGTGTATCTGTAGAAGCGTGGTAGTTAGGATTCCTGAATTCAGAAGTATCAGTCCACATCACCGCCGGAATTCCAACCTTCCAAAAAGGAGCATGATCACTTCTTAAAAAATCTGTGAAGGCCTTCTCGACTCCCAAATAAGTCCTAAACGAAACTAAAGGAGTAGTGCTTCCAACTTCTTCCGCAGCACCCTGCAACTGTTTTGCAATTCGATTCGACTTCGAGTTACTCAAAATTCCAATAAAATCGCCTCGATCCGGGAGCGAAAGCGGCACTCCTTTTGGCTTCTTCTGAGATCCCATTTCCGAGGAATAATAACCCACCATTTCAAAATTATGGACCTCCGCTAGATCCATGCGATTCTCTTTCGTCAACCAAGAGACATAATCATAGCTTCCGAGCAATCCATCCTCTTCACGATTAAAAATCGCCACTCGGAAAGAAGCATCAGAATAACTCGTCAAGACTCGCGCCGTTTCAAGACACACTGCGATCGCACTATTATTGTCGTCTGCACCTGGAGTAGTCGGAACCGTATCATAATGCGCACTCAGTAGAATAGTAGGCTTTCCGTCCCTCCGCCCGCCCAGCACGGCTTCTCCTGAACTCCCTGACGACAAACTCCTCGACGGAGCTCGCACGAGTATGGCAATCGAAGATCTCAAACGCCTTGCAAAGAAAGAAGAACCCTTCTTCCTCGCCATGGGTTACATTCGACCACACCTCGCTTGGGTCGCTCCTCAAAAATACTGGGATCTCTACGATCCCCAATCCCTCCCTCTCCTCACCCCCAGTCAACAAACCATCATCCCTAACACCCCTTCCTATGCGCTTCACAACAATAGTGAGCTAACGCACTATGTTGATCTCATTGATTTCCCTCGCCCTTGGCACGACGAAACAATTTCAATAGAAAAGGCACGCTCCCTCATGCATGGCTACTATGCCTGCGTTAGCTATATCGACGCCCAAATTGGCCGCCTTCTTGATATTGTTGAAGAAGAAGGACTTTTAGAAAACACCATCATTGTTCTCTGGAGCGATCACGGTTGGAAACTAGGCGAATACCGAGGATGGGGCAAAATGACCAACTACGAAATCGATGCCAGAGTTCCTCTCATCATCTCATCACCTCAAATTGAAACCGCTGGACAAAAAACAGACAGCCTCGCCGAATTACTCGACCTCTTCCCAACCCTTTGCGAATTAGCCAAAATCGAGAAACCTGATTTCCTGGAAGGCTCCAGCCTCCTGCCAGTTCTCAATGACACCTCAACCATCGTTCGTGAAGGAGCAGTCAACCAATACTACCGTCGCTCCGAAGGAGGAGTAATGGGTTATGCCTTACGCACTAACTCTTACCGTTTCATCGAATGGCGAAAGATGGCAACCGGCGAGGTCATTACTCGCGAACTCTACGATCACCAGACCGAACACTCCGAAAGTCATAACATCATTGAAGAAGTTGACCCTGAGCTTATCGAACGACTTACCGAACAACTCCTCACCACTCACCCCCGCAAAAGCCTCACCCTCCTGCCAGCGGTACATGCGAGTACTAAACCGCAAACAGTTCCCGTTCAGCTCACCTTCAAAAACGAATATTCACACGAAATCCTCGTCTCCAGCATTACCAGTAAAGGAAGCCGTAAACGCCCTGCCAAGCGTATCGCTCCATCCAAAACGCTGACTCTAGACTCCAAACTTGGAGACCTTTTTGTCATCGAAAGCGTTGATGGAAAAATTCATCAAATCCACTCGCCCTCCTACCCAACTTGCACCATCACTCTCGATGAAGAATCCACCAAGCAATAGAAAATTCGTAATTCAGAAAACTACGTCGAAAGCAGGACTACGACGTCTTTTCTACAAACCTTAAGATCGCCTCCATCAATTCTGGCCTCATCCAAAGATCATTATGTCCTGTTCCTTCGAGTTTCAAAAACTCTTTGGGGCCTTTATGCCTGTCAAATAATGCTCGTCCATGGGCGACGGGAATCAACTGGTCATTCTCTCCATGAATCAGGAGTAAAGGCATCTCGACCTTTGGCATGCGTTTCCAGTTATCAAATCGATCCCATGGCAAAACTTTCACCTTCGTCACCACGCGAAAAGCAGACTTGAAGGGTGAAATTAAAATCAAACCTTTGGCATCTACTTTTTCTGCCAAATAGGTACTCGGCCCCCCTCCCACCGATTGCCCTAGTAAAAAGATTCGTTCAGGACTTATTTTTTTATCCTCCAACAAAAAACGATAAGCCTCATCTGCAGCCTGGTAGGTTCCAGCTTCGTTCGGTTCCCCTGCTGATAAACCGTAACCAGGATAATCATAAACAAAGACGCTGATCCCTCTCGCTTGAAACTGAAGCGCTAACTCACTGAAATGTCCCGCATCTTCGGCATTACCATGCCCCCATAAGAGAACCGGAGCATCTTCGAACTGAGCTGGGAAAAATAGCCCAGCAAACTCTTCCTCCTTCCCGAACCGCACCAACCCTTCTGTAGAAGCAGAATACGTAGGAGTAGGAGGCTGAAAAATCATTCGATCTGCGATTGAGCATGAGAGCATCGTCAAACCTCCATAAACGGCTCCAAAAATCCAAAATATCCGGAAAAACCATTTTTTCATCATCCTTTCGGTTACCAGCTTCGAGGGTAGGCCAAAAACAGCTTTCTTAAAGAACAAACCATTGGATTTCTCTCCTTCACCCGCAACCGAATAAAGACAAATCGCTCTCATTTTGCATGGAAAAAGCCGTGTCGAACACGATGAAACAGAAAAAGTCTTTAACGAAGCTCGGAATCCTTATACGCGAGGGCTCGGAAGCACAACATTCTTTGCTTCTTAGCAGACTGACTCCATGGACCACGACATCTACAAAGTTATTCACCTCGCGGGCGTTATCATTCTTTTTGGGTCCCTGGGAGCGGGTGTCTACACGGCATCCAGCAAAAATAACAAGCTAGCTGCCATCCTACATGGTATTAGTCTCGTTCTGATTCTCGTTTCTGGCTTTGGTCTCATGGCCATAATTTGGAAGACATTCACTTGGTGGATCATTCTCAAATTGATCATCTGGCTCGCGTTAGGCGGCTCATATGCTTTAGCCAAAAAGCGCCTTCTCCCTGAAAACACCGCCTTTGGCATCATCCTGGGACTGGGAATTCTAGCCGCCATCTTAGGAAATATCCCCCATCTCATAAGCTAAGCGCTTATTTAGAAAGCTCCCGAAAAGATCTCGTAAAAATTTTTCGAAAATTTCTGCGTTTTTCTGTCCTTTTCTGAATACAGGCTCCAGCGAGTCGTTTCATATTCTATGAACAAACTCGCTCAGACTCTTCTGCTTGCTCTTGTCCCCCTACTCGGCCTCTTAGGGTGGGGAGTTTCGAGTCAGACGGAATTTTTTAAGAAAGAGCCCTTACAGCAAACTCCACAAGTTTCAGCTCAGCAAATTCCTCTCGAGCCGATTGCTTTCCCCTCAGAAGAGGAAGAGCAGCTCACAGAAGTTGAATTCGAGCATGCTGAGAGGAATAACACAGTAGCGCTTCCTCACAAAAATACAGTCTATGATGATTCGACTGAAACTCTTCCAATTTATGAGCCTCTCCCCCTAGAAGTCACATCAGAAGAAGAACAATACCATCTAGCTATCAACGAAGCGCAATGGAGCACAAAGACGGAAGAGTATGAACAGCAACTCGAAGCGGATCTTCTGAGCGAACAGCAATATCAAGCTGACATTGAATGGCAAAACCAACAGGCCCAAGCGGAAGCCCAACGACAGCAGGAGGAAACACAAGCTCTTCAAGCCGAACTATACAAACAAGCGGAACAACTCGAACGAGAGCGACAGCTTCAAGAGCTTGAGCGAATAAGATGGCAAGAAGCCGAGTATCAGAGACAGCTGGCGATAGAATTTGAACGACGTCGCCGAGCGGAAAGACAACAACTACGCGAAGCGGAAGAAGCTCAACGCCGTCGCCAACAGGCCGAACAAATTAGGCGTCAACAACAAGAGCAACAACGAAAAGAACGCATCGCTCAAGAAGAGGCACGTCGTCATTACCAGGCCAAAGAAGCTAAAAGAAAACGCCAAGAGCAAAAACAAAGACGCGAAGCTGAACGTCGTCATCAACAAGCCGAAGAAGCTAAACGTCAAGGGCAAGAACATAGACAACGCGAAGCTAGAGAAATTCAACGCCGTCGCCAACAAGTCGAAGAGGCTCGACGTCAACAGCAAGACCAACAAAGTAAACAGCGCGAAGCTCAAGAAGCTCAACGCCGTCGCCAACAAGCCGAAGAAGTTCGACGTCAACAGCAAGAGCAACAGCGTAAACAACGCGAGACTCAAGAAGCACAACGTCATCGTCAACAAGCCGAAGAGGCTCAGCGTCAACAACGTGAGCAATGGCGTAAACAACGCGAAACTCAAGAAGCGCAACGTCGTCAACAAGCCGAAGAGGCTCAGCGCCAACAACGTGAGCAACGGCGTAAACAACGCGAGACTCAAGAAGCACAACGTCGTCGTCAACAAGCCGAAGAGGCTCAGCGTCAACAACGTGAGCAATGGCGTAAACAA
>CAYUHN010000197.1:0-4733 GCA_964444495.1 uncultured Roseibacillus sp.
ACTTGGTTTGAGCGAATGCATATTTCTCAGCAATTCTACGCTCAGCAACAATAAGCTTTCAGAGCTAAATCCCGACACCTCGGACTTTTTCACAAAAGCACCCAACCATAACATTCTTGAGCTGATCCTTTCTGAGAGGGTCATCTTAGTCGAGGGGCATGCCGAATACCTTCTTTGCCAGCACTTGTTTCATCAAGAATATGGCGAAGACATGCACGCTAGAGGCGTGCATTTAATATCAGTGAATGGACTGAGTTTTAAGCGTTACCTCGAAGTTGGTCAATTGCTGGGCAGGAAGGTTGCCATCATCACCGACAACGACAAGAAAAAGGACAGTCTCACCAGTAAATATTCAGAATTCAGCGACGTCCCATCAGTCGGAGTATTTTATGATGATGACGAAACCAGATACACTTTCGAGGTGTGCATTTATCAGGACAATCAGTCTGTCTGTGATAAAGTTTTCACACCCCAAAAGGACAGTGCATTGGAGTGGATGCTGAAAAATAAATCTGAGTCAGCATTTCAACTCTACAAATTTGGAAAGGAGCTTACTGCCCCCAAGTATATCAAGGAAGCGTTTGCATGGATACAAAGCTGATACTTGCTGTCGCTGGCTCAGGAAAAACTCGCCATTTGATCGAGTGTCTCAGTTTAGAGCGAAGGTCGATCATTCTGACGTATACGATCAACAATACGGAAAACCTCAGAAGGCGAGTAATCCAAAAATTTGGGTTTCTTCCCAAGAACATCAGAATACACACGTATTTTTCATTTCTTTACCAATTCTGCTTTCAGCCTCTATACCAAGACGCCTCTCAAGCGAAAGGTATCTCCTTCAAGAATGCGCCATTCAAAGACTGGCGCAAAAAGTCTGATGTAACGCATTACTTTATCCCGAACTTGAGAATTCTGTACGCGAACAGGTTAGCGAAGTTCTTTCTGGAATTTGACACCGATGGTTTGTCGTCTGTAAAGCAGCGCCTTGAGAAGTATTATGACGACATGTTTGTCGATGAGTTTCAGGACTTTGCTTCCTATGATTTCGACTTTATCTGTGAACTGGCAAAAACTCGTGTTAAGTGCCAATTTGTTGGAGATTACCACCAGCACACTTTCGATACTAGCCGAGACAGACAGTTTAAGAAAAACCTTCATCTGAGCGAAGACCGCTATCTGGCTGAAGTAGGGAAACACGGAATTGAGGTCGATACCACGACTCTCAGCAAAAGCTATAGGTGCAGCCCGTCGGTCGCATCTTTTGTGCGCGACAGCCTTGGAATTGAGATGGGGGCACAGCGGGAAGACGAAACGAATATCGTTTTTGTTGAGGATCAAACCGAGGCAATCGGACTCCTAAGGGATGATAGTCTCATAAAATTGGTCTATCAAAACTCGAAGAAAATGGATTTCTTCTCCATGAACTGGGGAGCTTCCAAAGGTTTAGATGATTTTCATGATGTATGCATTATCCTCAACGAGACGCAGTTTGAGCAAATGCAGAGCCTGAATGCTCAGAGCATGAATCAGAAAACCCTCAAAAAGCTCTACGTCGCATGCACGAGGGCTAAGGGGGATATTTTCTTTGTGAAAGATCAAATCATTAAAGAAATTGCCAGGGACGGTAAGGCTTTCCTCAACCGGGTCTGAAACCTGGCGTCTCTATGCTGCACTGCGGAAACTGCGGTGCAGGCTGAAACGTGCTTTGTAAAAGCAAGAGTGTAAGGGTCCGAGCGGCCCCATTTTAATGATCTCCCCAAGAGCGTCGATGGAGCTTAAAATTATCAAAGCCCACCCTGAAAACCTCTGCTTGCCCTCTCATAGACAAGCACTGGCTCTACACTCGATTCTCGATATCGCTCTCAATAGACTGCCACATAGACTCTAGTGAATTTGCGACCTTAGACTTGCTCGCTGCCAAATCTGCTGCGCTTGGCTCATCGTTTCCGAAAAGGTAATATTTGATCTTCGGTTCAGTGCCGCTTGGGCGAACAGCAAAAGAACGGCCATCCTCCAGCTCGACAATCAACATAGCTTGCGCGACCACTTGGTCCCCTTCTTCGTCAAAAATGGTGTCTTTCGAAAAGTCCTTAACTTTACTAACTTTACTACCATCTACTTCAGTCGGAGGAGTCTCAGAATAACTCTTTGCGAGACGTGCAATCTTGGTAGCCCCTTCAGCTCCCTCCATATAGATGGACTTTCCGACCTCAAGATGAACCCCAAACTCGGCATAGACTTCATCCAACAAATCGGTCACCTGGCAATTACGACTTGCAGCGTAAGCAACTAGCTCAGCGAACATGACCACTGCTCCATTTCCGTCCTTATCACGAACAAAATCCGAACCAAGATAGCCGTAACTTTCTTCTCCACCAAAGACAAAGAACTTGGAATACTCCAACCGCAAACTGCGACTTTCTTCTTCGGTAAGCGCGCGATAATCCTCACACTTATCTTTGGGGATCGCCTCCTCGTACTTCCTCAGCTTAGCCGCGATCCATTTGAAACCGGTAAGAGTATTGACCACTCCAACCCCCGCACGATGGGCAATCGCATCCTGCAAAGGACTTGTCACAAAAGTCTTGATCAGCACTGAACGGCTGCGATTCGACTCTGTTACCCAACCCTTTTCCTGCATCACCTTAATACGGTACCATGCCATGAGCGATCCGATTTGATTGCCAGTTAGCAACTCAAGATCTCCAGCCGCATTTCTTACCGCAACCCCCATCCGATCACAATCGGGGTCCGTTCCAATCACCGCGTCTGCACCCTCTTTCTTGGCAAGATCCATCGCCATCTGAAGCGCTTCCGCATTCTCTGGATTAGGGGAAGCCACTGTCGGGAAACGGCCATCACCAACCTCTTGCTCAGGCACGGTTAGAACCTCAAAACCAAGCTTCTCAAGAAGGGGCAATACAATATGACCACCCGTTCCATGAATACTGGTAAAGACGACCTTTGCACTCTGACCTTCTAGTAGCTCCGGCTGAAGAAGAAGACTCTGGGTGGTATTAAGATAAACCTCATCGGCCTCAGCTCCTAATTCAATTACCTCTCCCTGTTCCTCAACCGGGAGAGCCTCGTAGTCTGCGCTCGCAAGAGCATTGACCTCACCAATGATACCGCTTGCAGCAGGTTCGACAATTTGTCCCCCATCATCGAGATAAGCTTTGAATCCATTGTCATGGGACGGATTATGACTCGCGGTGAGAATGATGCCACCACTGGCATTCACTCGACGGATTTGAAATGAAATCTGAGGAGTCGCACGCGGCCCATCGAAGAGATAAGCATCGCAACCAAGCTCCGCACAAACCCGTGCGCAGTATTCTGCAAAATCGCGGGAGAAATGACGAGTATCATGCCCAATAACGAAGCTCGGACGGGCTGCACCTTTCTGATTGGACTTCACATAACGAATAAAGCCCTGCATCGCTCGACCCACATTGTGATAATTCATCGTCGCAGTTCCTTGGCAGGGAAACTGAGGGCGTTCGAGAGGGCCTCCAGCACCCAGCTCCGCTTGAGTCACCTTTTTACCGACGGTTCGGCCCCGCAAACCACCAGTTCCAAATTCGAGAGTCTTGTAGAAACGATCATTGAGCTCTTCCCACTCACCACCAGCAACGAGTTCACTCACAGCAGCTTCTGCAATTCCATCCTGAGAACCCGCAACATACTGCAATAAATTTTCCCGCGAACTTTCTAGCAGGGAACCTTCTGCTACCGCCGTATCCATCGTTGATTTCCAATCGTTCATCTACCCCGGAGATTTAATCTATTTTCGACAAATGTCTATGGGAGATTCGCCGCCATTTGATCCGTCATTTTCGCTATTGCTCTCCGTGAATTCTAGAAGAAAACTACGGCTATGCGAAAGGCGACTGAGGAAATCGAGGAACTAGAAAGCCTTGGACTTCTGCGGACCATCCCCGAGCCAATGCCGAAGGGTGATTCTACCCTCATCAACTTTTCCTCAAACGACTACCTAGCCCTCTCGCACCACCCAGCGCTCGCCGAGGCTTCAGCTCATGCCACTTCTATTTACGGAACTGGTTCAACCGCTTCTCGACTTATCTGTGGCACTCAGGCTCCACACAAGAAATTGGAAGAATTCATCGCCCATCAGAAAACCACCGAAGCGGCCCTCTTCTTCGCTAACGGCTATACTGCAGCCGTCGGCACCATCAGTGCTCTCTGCCGCAAAGGAGACACCATTATCATGGACAAACTCTGCCATGCTTCTCTCATTGATGGAGCGCGCCTCTCAGGGGCAACCATTCGGATCTTTCCCCACAATAATCTCGATCGACTGGAAGATCTTCTCAAAAAAATATCTTCAAAAAATGAGAAAAACACCAGAACCCTCGTAATCACAGAAGGCGTCTTCTCTATGGATGGGGATCAATGTCTCCTTTCAGAAATCGTAACACTTAAGAATCGCTACAACGCTCTTCTCCTTCTCGATGAAGCCCACTCACTTGGTGTCTTAGGCCCACAGGGACTCGGACTAGCTGCCGAAAAGGAACTCCAACAGGACATTGATTTCCAGATGGGAACCCTGGGGAAAGCGGTCGGTGCAGCCGGAGGCTATCTCGCTTGTAAACAGGAGTGGGCTAACCTGCTCACGAACAAAGCACGCTCTTTCATCTACTCCACAGCTCCCCCACCAGCCCAAGCCGCTGCCGCGCAAGCTGGTTGGAAACTCATGATTGGCAATGAAGGAG
>CAYUHN010000198.1:0-4724 GCA_964444495.1 uncultured Roseibacillus sp.
GCTAAAAAATACAACTAGGAAAGTAAGTAGCGTTTTCATTGAAATTCGGTTCCCTGCTCGGAGAGGGAGACATAGAACAACAATGAGTATTCAGCCATTCCAAAATACCCAAAAAAATGTATTTGTATGGCTAAACAACGATCAAGAGTGTTATTTTCGGACTTTCTCCTTATGAAAGTCATCTTTTCCGTCGCCACCCTCCCTTCCTCAGGAACATTGGTTGTCCCCATTTTCGACGACCACAAGAGTATCCCTGCCTCTCTCGCTCCTCTTCTTTCACGAAGCGCAAAGTCTCTGCTAAACAAGGCTTTGAATTCAGCAAAATCGTTAGAAAAGGAAGGAGGCAACCTCGCATTTTTTTCTCTCCCCGACCTTGATAAAGTTACCGTCATCCTCTGGAACGCTGGCTCTCGAAGAGAATTCAACTCCGAGCTATTTGGGGCTAAGGTCATCAAAAAATTCCTCGAACAAGGCGAATCTGACTTTTCCTTTTATCTGAACGGCTCTGGCCTCCTAACCGAAGAATCCGCCCTCGTCGCCGTCGGTGCCCGCCTCGCATCATATCGCTTTGACAAGCACCGCAGCAAAAGCACTCGAAAACGGGCCACCGCAATCAACACGATTAGAATCATTGATAGAGAAGCGACACCTGCGAGACAATGCTATCGCAGTTTCCTGGGACCTGTTTGTGACGGACAGCTATTGGCTCGTGATCTTGTAAACGAACCCGCTAACGTTCTCTTTCCGAAAGCTTACTCCAGAAGAATAAAGAGCCTCACTCAGCTGGGTCTCAAAATCCAAATTTTAGGCGAGAAGGAGATGGCGACTCATAAAATGAATGCCCTCCTCGGAGTCGGCCAAGGCTCTTCTCGCGAATCTCAGCTTGTCATCGTAAAATGGATGGGAGGTCGTAAAAGCGACGCTCCGGTCTGCCTTGTCGGAAAAGGAATCACCTTCGATAGCGGCGGCATTTCAATCAAACCCACTAACGGAATGTGGAATATGAAAGGCGACATGGGTGGTTCGGCAGCTGTTGTTGGAGCAATGCAAGCGCTTGCCGCTCGCAATGCGAAAGTCAACGTAGTCGGCATTGTCGCCCTCGCTGAAAATATGCCGGATGGAAATGCTCAAAACCCCGGCGACGTAATCACCTCCATGTCAGGACAAACTATCGAACTGCAAAGCACTGACGCAGAAGGGAGACTCGTCCTCGCAGATGCGATCACTTACGCTAAAAAGTTTTTCAATCCCTGCGCGATCGTCGATCTCGCGACTCTCACCGGGGCTAAACTTGTTGCACTCGGTAGCGAGCACGCCGCTCTTTTCAGCAATGATGATGAACTTGCTAAGCAATTCGAAAGGTCATCAGCAAAAAGCGGTGAACGCACTTGGCGGCTTCCTCTTCTTCCTGAATATGATCAACTCCTTCAATCTGAAACTGCTGATATGAAAAATTCAGTCGCAGGAGGCGCAGGCTCGATCACTGCGGCTCAATTTCTTCAACGTTTCGTAGGTAAAACTCCTTGGGTCCACCTTGACGTCGCTGGTTCAGCAACAAAGCTCACCAGAAATGACCCGCGCGAACCCTCTTTCGCCACCGGCTATGGCGTCAGGCTTCTTAATCAATGGATCGCAAGCAACTACGAATAGGGTCCTAAAGAGAGTTATCTAGCAACTCTTCCGGGATTCGACTCTCAACACGAAAAAACATGCGTTCTTCTGAAACCGGAATCGTAATCGCACCCTTACTCTCACCGAGAAAACGAAGAAAATCGGTTTGTTCCGTCATCAATTCTTCCGACAGACCTTCTCCAAATCGAAGGCGGTATTCACGGTTAGGTGAGGTTTGAAAGTTTAATTGCACTTCTTCAAAACCGGTCAACGAACTAATGGACGGCCTAAGAAAGCGCTCTCGATCATTGATCGCCAAGATCCCCAGCTGAACATACTCATCGTGATTCCTTATCCCGTCGCCATCAAGATCGAGCTCTGCATCCGGCAAATCGGGGTTTAATCCTTCTACAATTTCTTCCACTGCATCTGGTAGCCCGTCGTTGTCACGATCCAAGAAAGTTTGGAACTCGTATGCACCCACATCGAGTCTCTCGCCGCTCGAGCGAGGAAAGTCGGCTCCTCTTTGATCAAAAAGAGCAGCCTCTCCTGTTTCCTCTTCATAAATCGACCGAGGCGGTCCGAAATCAATCGTATTACTGCCCCCTATTGAAAGGCGGTGGCTACGGGTAGGTCCCCCATAGAAGTCCAAAACATCGAGAATTCCTTCATCAGAAGAAACCCCATAGAAACTCGTTCCCTGCCTGTCCTCAATCAAATCGAAACCAGAGCCAATCCCGAAGAGGTTATAGCCTCGATCAATAAAACGGGTGATTGCGTTTGGAATACGCTCTAAGTCAACCGCGTCATTTCCAATCAGAATCGTTGAGAAAAAAGAAATCTGACCACGACTGAAAGTTGATATCCCACCCCCTTGCCCGGTTCCAGACGGGGCTCTATTATCGACTATCGTGCAAGCTTCGAAAGCAGCATCCCCAAAGCCTACACTGGCGAAAGCACCACCAACACTATATCCCTGCATTCCAGTGGCAGCTCCCACAACATTACCTGAAAAGGTCGTATTTCGCGCAAGAAATTCATCATCCGTGTAAACACCTCCACCTCCAGATGAAGACGCCAACGTTTCGTTGTCTGACACCTCACTATCCTCCAAGACCGTGGTGGAACGCAGCCCTAATCCACCTCCCTCAGAAACTGCACCATTCGTAGTGTTAGAAAAAATACGACTACCCCGAATCGTCAAGCTTCCGTTTTCAGAATAAAGTCCGCCTCCCTGGGAAAAATTGCCAATTGTTCCGTTCTCGAAAATTTCACAAGCTTCAACGAGCATGGGTCCTTGCGAATGAAAGACTCCACCGCCATCAGCATTTTCTGTAGTATTACCATTCACACTAGGATTTGCCGCCACCCCTCTACCTCCACTAATTTCACAACGAACTAACTCCAAACTTCCGAAAACTCTGATATTCGCACCTCCGAGGATAGACGTGCCATTTCGAATGGTAAGATCGGTGACGCGATGAGGTTCTGCGACAGTAGAACCTGCAAAGGAAAAGACACGAACCTCTCCCGATTCAACGAGAAAATCTCCGTCCCCTCCCCCATCTATGGCGAGAAGAGTTTTTCCCGGCCCAACGATTTCTAACGACTGCGTGACGCTCAAAGTCGAAGCAATTTGAATCACCCGCGGAACTCCGTCACTAAAGTTGATGCTCCCCTCTTCACCTCCGGAGAAAACAATCAAATCAATTGCAGCCGTTCCATTGGCTAAAGAAATTGCTTCACGCAACGAGCCGGCTCCTTCGTCAGCAATGGACGTCACAACAAATGTTTCTCCTTTTAGCGCAGCCACGCAACTCACGAAGATCAAGCCAATCGTTTTCATAAAAATCTAAAGACGATTACGCCGAGCAATACTCAGCATACTTACGAGCCCCAGCAACAAGGTAACCGAAGGCTCAGGAACAGAAGACACCTCGAAAATAGCCGTGACTCCGGCTCCATCAGGAGGTAAAACAAATTCAGCAGGAATGGCGCCGATAGGAGGTTGGTTCGGAAAATCGTAATAAACGATTTCCCCCTCAAAGGCATTACCCGTGGAGTTTGAAATAAATGTGAAAACATCACCAGCCATCAGATTACCACCATTGCCGATCCCAATAGCTGCCTGAAGATTTGTTTCATCGGTCCCTCTAGTTGCAAATGAACCTGAGGCAATCGTGCCCCCAAAAATTACTAGGTCCCCAAAACCTGTAGTAGCGTTTCGGCTCAAAAATAAGCCATCTCCAATGGTGGTCTCAAAACCATTGCTACTGTCGAGAGAAAAAAGAACTGCTCCGTTAAGAAGAGAAGCAGAAAAAAGAGTGGTAAATATAGTCAGTTTCATAGGGCAATAAACTTTCGAAATTTCCGAAACTGAACGGTACGAAAAAAATGAAGCGAAAGAAGGCCAAAAAGTCAAATTCTCCCGCTTCATCAAGATTGTTTACTAATCTTCGAGAGATTTTACTTCTTCATCTCTTCTTTCATCGCCATCTCCATAGTCTTCCACTCAGCATCTGCCTTTACGATATTACCTTTGAGGTCTTCGTTAAATTTCTTGCCGATTTCCGCGTCTTTATTGAGGTAAATAACTCCGTCGACAACGGTGAATACTGTTGGATCACTTTCAAATTTCTTACCTAAAGCCATTCCAAAAGCACAATATCCATTGTAGGCAGGGAGAAATTTCTCGGGCTCTTTGTTGAATGCGTCAACAGCATCTTGGCTAACAAAGTAATAAGCTTTGCCATCATGCTCTACCTTAAATTCTTCGGTTCCCTTCACTGCTTTATTTGCCGCCAGATAACAGACTGGGCAGTATCCTCCGATTTCTGGCTTCATCATTTCGTCTGCAAAGAGGGTTCCGGCAAGGCAGAAGAAACCAACGACCAACAAGTTTTTTAACGTTTTCATATTGTTTTGGTTGAAACTCGAGGCGCTCATTATGCGGGTATCGAGATATAGCTAAGACGAAGAATAAGAAAGGTTATTCCCAAACGGAAAACGTCTGATCGAAAACTGCTCCAACTTGAGATTCACGCAGAAAAAATTCCAATCCCATGACTCTTCCGGGAAAAAACTGGCCACTTTTTAAATTAATCCATATTAAA
>CAYUHN010000199.1:0-4716 GCA_964444495.1 uncultured Roseibacillus sp.
GGAAGCTTTCGAAAATGGTTCGTTGACAGAGGCGCGATCCTTCTTTGAAAAAAGTTTAGATCTTTATGATAAGGATGAGAAGGATCCAGCTTCGGAGCTATTTCTTGCCGCAATCGCTGATAGAGATGAAACTATTGGTTCGAGCTGGAAGGGTGCGATTGTTCTGGCCTCCAAATAGGGTTTGGTTGGCGCCAGATTTTTTGGCCAAGATTCTCCAAGCTCGAAATATTTTAGGTAAGGAAGAAAAAGAGATAAGCCACCTTACAACAAAGATGTAGAAGTTGGTCAGTGGTGAATGACATGAGCTGCTTGTTGCGGAGATGGTCAATAGTGAAGTGGAGAGTAACTTCTATTGTTCCAAGAAGGAGACTTCCGCTTACGAGCCAAACCAAGCCACCATGGATAATGCTGTGCGCACCGAGGATAAAGATCCATTCGAAACCGTTAGATGATTCTTGCTCTTTCCAGAAATCGGGCTTTTTTGCTTGGGCAATGAATTCTTGCTGAAGTGGAAAATCGGCAAGGGCATGAGCGAAGAACAAGGCGAACAAAAGCCCCCCAATTCCGTAGTGGTCGAATATCATTGCGTGGGGGATTTCAGTTGTGGGTGTTTTGAGGATGGACAGGGGAAACGGATTTCATCTTTAGAAAAGTGTGGGCTGTAGGCTCTCAGCCTCTGAGTGAAGGAGTCGAGAGAATGAACAATAAAGACGCACTGGTCGAGGCTGGAGAAGACGACTTTGGAGCGCCACCTTGCAAAAAATTCTGAAAAATTCTCAAATCGATTCTACCTTTTGAGGCTATTTTCTCTTTCTACTATCGGAAAGTGTGGAATGTTTGTTTGGAGATTGAAGAATGGAGAAGAAGGCGACAAAATGGCTGCAATGCGAATTGGTGATACTCTTTGTCATTATCCCTGTCTTGCTTTCGTCTCCGATATGGCTCTCTTTGAAAGTTGGGCTAGTTTTCGTCGCCTTGGGATATTGTCTGGGGCTATCTAAGAAGGAGGGCTGGTTTACGCGAGATTTACTGTTTGGCGGCTCGATGAGTATTCGTCCTTTCTTAGGACGGGTGTTAGTGGTCCTGATCGCCGCCTTAGGGTTGATGGTGGTGAGAGATCCTGAAAATCTTTTTTTAGTCGTGCGAAAAAAGCCTCTGTTGTGGCTTTCGATTTTATTTTTCTATTCTTTTTTTTCAGTATATCCGCAGGAATTTCTATATCGATTGTTCTTCTTTCAACGTTATCGAGCTCTCTTCAACTCAAGGTGGTTGTTGGTGGTTCTTAACGCGATTTTCTTCTCCTTGGCCCATCTGATGTTTTGGAACGGCCTGGTTTTGATTTTGACCATTGTGGGAGGATTACTTTTTGCCCTGACTTATGAGCGCACCAAGTCGCTGACTTTGGTTTCAGTTGAGCATGCTCTCTACGGATGCTGGTTGTTTACCCTTGGGATGGGAGATATGCTAGGTTTTCCTTCGCCGAGATGAAAAAGATCTAATTGTGCTTACTACAATCCGGAGTCGGTGTCTTACGAGTGAATCCTCTTCTTTTGCGAAAGGAGTCGGGAGATGTTAGAAATCGATACGTGGATAGACTTCTCTATTTGCGTCGCTTACTTCTAATTTGAAAGAAGATAGCTAAGGAGGCAATGAAGAGGGAGAAGATGATGCCAAAAGAGATGGTGGCTTGTTTCCTAAGTTTCGCCTTTTCGCGTTTGCTCATGGGTTGACGCCCAGGAGTTTTCTTTGTTGGATCGTAGCTGAGAAGGAGAGAGTCTGCCCCGAGTTTAACTCCCGTGAGTTTCTTCATCACCTTACCAAGGCGTTCGTGTTCGAGGTAAGGCCTTGTGATTTGATGATCGGAGATATGGTCGACAAACTGTGAGGGGACTGAGCCTTTAGGAGATTGGATAGAGTCGACATCGACGAGAATGACTCCGGTATCGAGAACAGGTTTCCCGACCATTGTGCCATTGACATACCGGTCTTGTCCCTTGCTGAGAGGGCCTGAATTAAGTGGGTAAGAGATTTGGATATGGGCTCCTTCAGGAGTGAGGGAGGTGATTTTGAAAGTGAGGCGAAGCGGCTCGAAATGGTCATAGGCCGAGATGGCAAGATTGAGATCGAGAGTGCTTAGAGACAGAGTGGAGGCCTCACCGGCAAGAACTTTCCGTTCGAAGACTTCGAGGCGCTGGGTGAGGTCGTTGAACTCAGAAACATAATCTGATGCGAGGACGAGCTCAGGTTGGCGGGGAGTATTTTCCGTAAACTTGGAAAGTTCTGCGTCTGTTCTAAAGAGAGAATAAATCGTAAAGCCGATCGAGAAGAGCATCATGAGTCCCGCGAATCCGATGATGAGACATCCTGCGAAAGGGGTGTGCTTGGGGGCCTTTTTTTTGTTTTTACCGGAGCAGGCTTTCGCCGGCACGGGACAGGACTCTTCCGACATGACGTTTTTGTGTTTCTATCGCCGTAGAAGAGGTGGGGCAAGACATGAGGGAGTGGTTTTTCGAAATTTATTTTCCGCTCGCTAAAAATTCTCAAGTGAACTGGGCAAATCGCTTCTATGAGGGGCATTGGCTTGCTAGCGTGTCACGCGATGGCGAGAATCATGGTCGGTCTTTCAGGTGGGGTGGATTCAGCGGTGGCGGCAGCGCTTTTGCAGGAACAAGGGCATGAAGTTGTGGGCGGGTATATGAAGACTTGGCTCAATGAGGATGGAATTGCGGGAGATTGCCCTTGGGAAGAAGACATTGAGGATGCCGCCGCTGTGGCGCAGCACTTGGGAATCGAGTTTCGCGTTGTTGATCTGATTGAACATTATCGTCATCGTATCGTGGATTATCTCTTGGATGGTTATCGTTCGGGGATGACTCCTAATCCTGATGTTTTCTGTAATCGAGAGATGAAATTCGGAGTATTTCTGGATTATGCTCGCTCACAGGGATTTGAAGCGGTGGGGACTGGGCATTACGCGCGTCGTCGTGAACGCAATGATGGCTCCGCGGCTTTGTTGAGAGGAGCAGATCCGAATAAGGACCAGTCTTATTTTTTAGCGATGATGAAGTCGGAGCAAGTGTCTGCAGCACGTTTTCCGGTGGGAGAATTACTCAAGACTGCGGTGAGAACGGAGGCTTCGAATCGCGGGCTTCCCAATGCGAAAAAGAAGGACAGTCAGGGGATTTGTTTCATCGGTAAAATCAAAATGGCTGATTTTCTCAGGCACTATGTAGCGGATGAACCGGGAGAGGTTGTCGATTTGGAGGGGAGGGTACTTGGTGAGCATCAAGGGCTTCATTTTTTCACTTTGGGGCAGCGTAAAGGTCATGGGATCGCCTCACCTCGGCATGGGGTTCCCTATGTGGTGGTGAGAAAGGAGAGTGAATCGCGGCGTCTTGTTGTTGCTTACGAAGATGAAGGGAACAGTGGTCTCTACTCGACAAGGTGTGAGGTGGGTTCCTTGTCTTGGTTGAGGAAGCCGAAGAATGGATTGATCGAAGCCCAAGTGAGGTATCGTGCAAAAGCCGAGCGTGCGAAGGCTGAATTCGTAGAGGATGACTCATCTGAACGTCTCTGCCTACACTTTGAAAGAGGGCAAAGAGCAATTGCGCCAGGTCAGATTTGCGCCTTTTATGACGGAGGTGAACTAATTGGAGGTGGGGTATTTGAAAAAGTCACATTATAATGAGATTAAATTCGGATAAATATATAACAATCCGAATAATTGCTTATTCATTAAGGAGGCTTAAGTTAAGTTCTTGTAATGACGTGAAAAAGTGAGCAAATATCAGATATAGGTTTCGAAGAATATTTATAAAACTAGTAAAAGACCTTTCATGCTATAGAGTGTCCTCGTTAGTTTTTAATGTGCTTGTAATTTTTTGATAACGAACGCTTTGCGGCTAATTTATTTTTTAGAAAATATTCTGTGACCTTTCATAAAAGTTTTTTAATTTCTTTTTGGATTCTGAAATAAAAGGTCTGTTGAAGCTTTGCATTACACAAAAAAAGCTTCTTGAATGGTTAGTAAAATGGACACTGTCCGCCACCCTTTACTTTACTTCAATCATTCATGACTGCTAACTCCTTCGCTGGCTTGTCCCAGCAATTAGATAACCCTTTTGTAAGCCTCGCAGGGGCTTATATGACCGCAATGGTGGTCGAGAAAGCGCAATTGTCTTGTGAGACCGTTGCTACCGATTTGACTTCGGAGGCTTCCGAGCATGCGGTGTTTAACGACTTTCTCTCCGCATGTAGTGAGTATAGCACCGCTACAGCTCGGGGTAGCCGACATTCTTCACGCTATGCTGCTTGGTGTGCTGAGCGTTGTGATGAGACTGCAGAAGTTTGTGAACGCATGGATGGGGCAGCGGCTCGCGCATGCGCACGGTGGTGTCGGTTGCTTCTTACTGAACTGAATCGTGAGCTTGAAGGAGTGAAAAAGACCATGAACTCTGAGGTGAGCTGGGAAGGCGTCAAAACTGCTTTGAATAAAGAAGTAAAATTGCCTTGGAGTGGTTAGAATTTTTTGCAGTTTGCTGGGAATCTTTAGTCCGATTCCTCTGAGCTGTGATATAAGTTGAATGAGCAAAGACGGTTCTCGTAGTGAGGCCGTCTTTTTTACGTTTTAATATTACCTGAACTTAATTGGTGTAGACTAGGACTCTTGGAAGAGGCTGCCTTCAAGGTCGGTGCGGCAATACCAATCAGGAGAAG
>CAYUHN010000200.1:0-4634 GCA_964444495.1 uncultured Roseibacillus sp.
TTCCGTATCGTTTTCTAGCGATTGCCCTCAAATAGCAATTGACCGCTAAAAGTACTTTGAAAATTCCTTGGTTCACAAAAACGCCTAGTTTACTGCCAACAAGAGGACGGTAAACTTTAGTAATCCTCTCAGAAGAAGCACTGCTAACGCAGAACCTATCAGACATTTCAATGCCTCATAAACATTACTGATGGGCTTCTTATGATAAGAGAATCGATTCAATTTTTTAGCAGAGATTCTATGGTTGATAACTGACGGACTCAATAGCTTTCCCAATGAAAATGGCGTGCCTAGGGTTTTCGTGGGCTGCTCGCTGTCCACGAGGGACAACAAACCTATCCAACAACAATAAGATACCTAAACACGCCATGAAAAAGACATACTACATCGGGCTCGATGTCCACAAGGATTCAATCGCCATCGCCTACACTTCTGAAGGCTCACGCGACGAATCCACTTATTACGGGGAATGTGGAGGTTCCATCCTCGCAGTGGGTAATAACTTGAACGCATATCATATCAGAATGCGTTCTGAGAATTTTCGCCATTCTAACCTACCATTTCACAGAGCCTCTTCATTCGCTTGGCCAGGCTCGTCGAGCATCCTCCAGCCAAAATCTTGGAGATCAACCCAACCTTCGTTCTCGGTAATGATCGCCGAAGTCTCATAGTCATGAGGAAGTTTGCTTATGTAGCAAACATGCCGATGAATCTCCTTTCCTCTTTCTACGTGACAAATAAATGACGATATAGGATGTTTTTTAACAATTCTCGTCAACGCCTCGTGAACTCTCTCGAAAAGCAACTTCAAAAACTGCAAACTCCCCTCGACTACTTTTCTGGTCGCGAGAAAGCGCCCCCCTCCCTACCGACCAACCTACTCCTCTTTCATCGCGGAAATGAAGAAGAACTTCGTGACGGAGAAACGGTTGGGTTTCACCACCACCGCTACCTCCTACTCTTTGCCCGCTCTGGAACCGGAACAGTCCTCATCAACGAACAGCAAATTGAAATCACCCCCGGCAGCGTTTTCCTCATCTCCCCCTATGAATTGCATTTCTATCGCTCCATTGAGCAAGAGAAAATCTCATGGCTCTTTGTTACCTTTGACTATGAAATGAACACTTCGCAAGACACTCTTCAAGGCCGCTCCTGGATAGCCAACGAAGCGATTGAAGAGCTGGTTTCTCAACTCTTGCATCAATGGACCGCGAGAGAAAAAGGTCTCGTCCACACCCTCTCTCTCATCCTTCTCAAACTTGAGCACCTGCCTCAGAACTCGCGTCATCAAAAAAGTAAACAGACACTCAAAAGCTCATTTCTACAGGTCAACCAAGCACTCGGCAAGAACCCTCAACATCCCTGGACCATCGATGAAATCGCTCATGAAACCGGCCACTCATCCCGTCACCTTTGCCGCTTATTCCGACAAGAAACTAATCTCAGCCTCGGCGACTACATGAGAAGATATCGCGTCACTCGAGCTGCCCAACTGTTACAAAGTAGCTCCATCCGAATAGGAGAAATCGCGAACCTTTGCGGCTTCACCAGCCCCTACTCTTTCTGCCGTACCTTCAAAAAAGAAATGGCCATGAGCCCCAGCGAATATCGTCAGAAACTTTTGAAGCATTTTACTGAAACACTCCAATGAGCAAAGTGATTAGGCGATTAATCTAAATTCGACAACACTCGACTAATAGCTCATTTTCTCATTAAACCTTTTTCGTTCATAAAAATCACGATGGCACATAATTTCAGACATTTTTTCCTGAATCTGTTTAGATTGAATCCTTAACTGCGGATTTTAAGATTACGCTCACTCACTTTCAAAACTTGGTGACTCAATCATTCGAAAATTAAGCTCGACAGATCGACCATCTCATAAGGCTATAGTTCCATTTACGATACTTTTTATCGACGTACCACTAATTTCCCTAACATTCGACTCACTAAAACCCCAATGGCTCTCTATCTTCCACCTCTCGTCGGCGCTATCGGACTTGTTCTCGCCTTTTTCTTCTATCTCAATATTGCCAAACGTCCTGGTGGCGAAGGACGTATCGCAGAAATCGCAGGGAAAATTCAACGAGGAGCGATGGTCTTCATGAGACGAGAATTTCTACTTATCTCGACCTTTGCCATTATCATTGGAATCTGCCTCTTTTTCTTCCAAGAGGGAGCCTATAGCAAGCAGCAGTGCTTGTCTTTCTTCCTCGGAGCGATTGCTTCCTCTTTTGCAGGTTTTGTTGGCATGATCACCGCCACAAAAGCGAATGTCCGCACAACCCTTGCCGCTAGCGAAGAAGGCTCTGGTGCAGCTCTTACCGTTGCCTTCTTCGGAGGCTCCGTGATGGGACTTACAGTCGCCTCGGTTGGCTTAATTGGTCTTGGAGGCCTCTTCCTACTCTACAAGGGACATCCCGATGTTGCCGAAATCCTTGAAGGTTTTGCAATGGGAGCCTCTCTCGTTGCCCTCTTCTATCGCGTCGGGGGTGGTATTTTCACAAAAGCAGCTGATGTCGGAGCGGATCTAGTTGGAAAAGTCGAAGCAGGCATTCCTGAAGACGATCCCCGCAATCCAGGAGTCATTGCTGACAACGTTGGAGACAATGTCGGCGATGTTGCAGGCATGGGTTCAGATATTTTTGAAAGTTATTGTGGAGCCCAGATTGCTACAGTTGCCATCGCATCCGCGGCCGCCGCCACAGGTGCCAATGCTCTCGCCAAACTCGGCTTTGAAGGAGAAAACGGCACTCTTCTCGCCATGCAGCTACCCCTTCTCCTCACTACGGTCGGACTCGTTTGCTCGTTCTTAGGGATTCTCGTGGTTCGCCTACTCTGTAGCCGCGACCCCTCGCAAGCGCTTCGCTTCGGCACCATTGGCGCAGCCATTCTTTTCATCATTAGTGCCTTTGGACTAGTCGGAATGATGGGACTCAAGTCTAACCTCGCAATCTGCGTACTACTTGGTGCAGTGGGAGGAATCATCATTGGCCTCATCACTGAATACTACACCGCAGGAAAACCCATCCGCGAACTAGCACGGCAGGGAGAAACTGGGGTTGCTACAATTATGATCGCAGGCCTTTCCCTTGGCATGAAATCAGTCGCTATTCCCCTTCTCTCTCTTGCTGCTGTCATCTTTTTCTCTTTTGAATTCGCAGAACTCTATGGAGTAGGCCTTGCCGCAGTCGGCATGTTAGGAACAGTCGGCATCACAATGGCCATCGATGCCTACGGCCCGGTCGCTGACAATGCAGGTGGTATCGCTGAGATGGCCCAAATGGGACCTGAAGTTCGCAAAATCACCGACGGTCTCGACGCCGTCGGAAATACCACTGCCGCCATCGGGAAGGGATTCGCTATTGGTGCAGCTGGGCTCGCGGCCCTTGCTCTTATTACTGCATTTATCCAAAAAACTGGCATTAGCCTCAACCTCGGGGACCCTGCTACGCTACGAACATTCTTCGTCGGAATCTTTATTGGAGGGGTCATTCCTTTCCTCAATGGCGCCATTACTATGGATGCAGTTGGAAAAGCGGCCTTTGATATGATTTCAGAAATCCGCCGTCAGTTCCGAGACATTCCCGGGCTACTTGAAGGAAAAGCCGAGCCCGACTCCGATCGTTGTGTAGAAATCGCTACCAAAGCCGCAACTAAGCGAATGATTATTCCAGCTCTCCTCGCCGTCGGGACTCCAGTAGTCGTGGGATTTGGCTTTGGAGAAAATGGCCCTACCGCGCTCGCGGGAACTCTCTGCGGAGCCCTTATCGGATGCCTTCTCCTTGCCCTCATGATGTCAAACTCAGGCGGAGCTTGGGACAATGCTAAGAAATACGTAGAAGAAGGTCATTTCGGAGGAAAAAACTCCGAAACACACAAGGGTTGCGTCGTAGGCGACACCGTTGGAGACCCATTCAAAGACACCTCCGGCCCTTCCATGAATATCCTAATCAATGTCATGGCAATCGTAAGCATTGTGATTGCGCCCGGGCTTGGATAATTTTCCAACACAACAACAATGTCAGAAGAAAGAAAATTAAGCTTTCACGAGCGGGCTCGTTCTCTTCCACAAAAAGGTCCCTATCACGCGAGCATCTTTTGGCTCTTTCTTTTCTACCTCGATCTTCTGTGCCTCACCATCACAGTAATCGCAACACTATCAAAACCAAATGATAACAGCTTTTTCCTAGTTGCTGCGCTTGGACTTTTGACCCTCATCTTTTGGTTGATTTCCTTTAATTTTCGCCGAAGTGCCTGTTGCCCGCTTTGCAAGGGAACTCCTTTCCTCGACACTAAAGCATCAAAACACGCAAAAGCTGTTCGCTTTTTCCCTCTCAACTATGGCACCACCAATTTTATCCGAGCTTTTTTCACACAACGCTTTCGCTGCCATTTCTGCGGAAGCCCATTCGATATGCTCAAAAAAAATCCAAATATCGAACGATAGATTAGAAAAGGCATGACAATGCTAAACGGCCGAAGCGAAGAAGAAAGAAACACGAGGAAATTCGCATCAGGTCTAGAAGGGATTTCAAAACAGTTGGTTGGAACACCTAGAAGCTCATCAAATTTCAATTCACAAATCGGTTGGCATGACCAATGCGATTGGTTGGCGCGTGGGTTCTTTTTTT
>CAYUHN010000201.1:0-4547 GCA_964444495.1 uncultured Roseibacillus sp.
CCTTTTATTTATCTCTTAAAAAATAATCGGAAGTTTTTTGTCCGATTGTCTGCTTCGGGTGACACTATGGGATAGAAATGGAATCTGGAGGACAGAATGAGGATGCGACGCTTCTTGCTCGCTACGTGACTGATGGGGATGAGGGCGCTTTTGCGCGTCTGGTCAATCGTCATGCGCAAATGTTGTCGTCGACGGCGACTCGCATTTGTGGTCCTGACGATGCTCCAGATGCGGTGCAGGCGACTCTGATTACTTTCGCGAAGAAGGCCGCTCAGATTCGGAAGCGGGCCTCGGTGGGTGCGTGGCTTCATCGCGCGGTGACTTTGGAGGCGATGGCTCATCGTCGCCGTCGGCTCAAGCGTTCATCTCAACTCAGTGCCACTCTCATGGAAGTTTCTACTCACAACTCCTCCTCTGGCCATCTGGCGCAAGAGCTCGACGCCTCCCTCAATGATCTTTCCGAAAAAGATCGCGATGTGATTGTGTTGCATCATCTTGAAGGGCTGAATTTCCGAAGCATTTCCCAACAGCTTGGGGGCACGGAGGCGGCTTGGCAGAAGCGATGCTCTCGCGCAATGGAGAAGTTAGCTCGCAAGCTTTCGAAGCGAGGAGTGACGGCATCTCTCACCGCGCTGACGGCACTCTTTACCACCGCACGCAGTGAGGCCGCTCTTTCCCAACCTGTTTTGCAGAATCTGATTGCGAATGCTGTTTCGCAAAAAGGCGCCGTGGTCGGCGCCACGGCTACTGCCAATTACTTCTTAACTATTATGAATATGAAAGTAGCTACCGTGCTGGCTTTGAGTGCGGGTTTTACGATCTCGTCGACGTGGCAGGGAACGCGAAATTCACCTGTTAATAAATCGCAAGATCGCTGGGAAAATCGAGCCTCATTGAGCCACGAGGCCACTTCTACGAAGGGGCGTCAGGAACGGGGGTTTGACCTCGGAGCCTTTCTCCAAGCCTTGGAAGAGTATGATGGCCTCGAAGAAGATGACTTGGCGACCGAGTCTCGCCTGCGTGCTGCTATCTTTCACATCTCAGCTGGGGATCTTACTACGGTGATGGAGGCTCTGGATGAATTGAATCACCGCGAGCGCTTCAAAAATATTATCATTGCTTACTATGCCCGCTGGACGGAGCTTGAGCCTGAGGAGGCGTGGGTTGCCATGGATGCAGTTTCTTCATTTGGAACGGGGATTCGTCGCGCGGTGGTTCAAACTTGGGTTCACCTTGATCCGGAGACTGCAGTTGCGAAGCTTGCGGAATCAAAGCGCTCGGAGCTTTTGGGGCATCTCCAAAGTTATTCCCGAATGATGAGTCAGGTCGATCCGTTGAAGATAGTGGAATTAGTCGATCGTTTGAGAGAAATTTGGCCTGAGGCGGAAAGGCGACTGATGCCTCAAGCTGCTAGGGTGTGGGCTCATGACGATCCCGCCGCAGCGCGAGAGTGGGTGATGTTGGAAGAAGATTCAGGGGTTCGAAACAAGGCTCTTCGGAATATTTCAATTCCTGCGGCTCGGAGGCATGGCCGAGAGGGACTTCTTTTTGCGGCGGAAATCGATGATCCGAAGATGCGGGCGAGCACCCGCACGAAGGCTCTCAAGTGGTGGGGGTGGGCGAGTAGTGGAATGGGGCTGAGACCTGATAATTCCGTTCCGTCGCTAGAGCTCAAACAAGGAGTGCCCGAAGATTGGAGTGAGAAGGATCTCCAAGTGTTTTCGGAAGCTCTGATGCAGAATTTTGCGCGAGATCATGAGGCTCTTTTAGCTGTGGCTAGAAATGAACAAGAACGCGAAATCATGCGTCGGGGGATTATCCAAGGAGCATCCACGAGTAATCCGATCTACGGCATTGGTGCCGTGTTAGATGTTTCGGATGATTTCGTGCAAAGCGATGAAGGTAAAAAGACGCTTTCGACCTTCATCCATCGTTTGAACGAGAAGAACCCTGATGCGGCTCAAGAATTACTTTCGAAAGAGCCTGATTCTTTACACGTGCGCACCATGAGAGCAGCGCTTTCAACAAATGAATAAGAATTCCCACGTATGAAAACTCAGTCTTTTAATTTTCCAATCATTGCGCTTGCCCTTGGGGTGGGGCTTGTCTTAGGGGCTCTCTTGTCTCCTTCTCAGCTATTTTCTTCCGAGGGTGATTCTGATGCACGAGAAGGAGTTCGCTCTCCCGTTGCGACGAAGTCAAACCACCAAGCTGCGTCTGCTCTTGCGCGAGGAACAAGGTCGATCTGGAATGAAATGGGGGGGCTGGATATTCGGGAGGATTTTGATTCCGAGCTACGGCATTTGCAGTTAGAGCCGCGTAGTCCGCTTCGGGCGCAATCTCTCTTGCATCTCAAGTTCTCTCACTCGCGATTTGAGGAGTGGGAGGAACTCATCAAGATGGGCTCGGTTAAGGGGATAGAGAATGTAGAGGCGTTAGCGGACTATCTCGCGAAAGAAGATCTCTCGCGCATGATCGATATTTTTCTCAAGGGAAACTTTCGCTTTCAAACTCTTGATGAGGTTTACGCTTTCAGAGCGCCAATAACGAAAGTAGCGATTGAGACGGGGCAAGGGGTTTATTTAATGAACCAAATCCAAGAGATGCGTCCCGGTGGATCACGGCAAGATTTTTCCCAATATTTTAGAAGGCAATGGGCTTCTAAGAAGCCTGCGGAAGCTGTGAAGTATTTCGATGAACTCGTCGAGTTGCGGGATATGGGGAAGTTAGATTCTAAGCCCACTCGAGATTACGCCAACCGGATTATGGGGTCTTGGCTTAAGAAGGACCCTGAAGCGGCGCAAGATTACATCGCGAATGCACCTGCAAGCGAAGCTACGACATTTCTAACAAATGCTCTCGAGGCGCAGTTGAAAAAAGGTCGAAAGAAATGAGGAGCCGCTCTAATACTTCCGTTAGTCCAACTTGGATTCACCACTGTCCCGTGATGTCCACCTGAGGTGTCCGTGGCACTCGTTTCATCGAAGGTCCAGCACCCCACCAGGGAGCCTTGTGCGCTGATTCCACCGAGTAAAACGAAGGCAGCACACACGGCTTTGGGATTTCATCGAAATTGACCAGACTAGTGCTGGCGGCAGTAAAGGCCGCCTCTCCAATAGGATTCTAGACCGTTTTTAAAAAGTCTGTTCGTCTAAGCTGCGATAACAGTTGACCTCTTCCGCGACACGAGAGCCTTGTTCTGCTGGCAAAGGGTAGCTTTTGAAAGTCTTCTTCCGCTCAACTTTGCGCCCTCATCGAGTGACCAGCTTTTTGAGCTTAGGGATAGCTTTCATTTCACAGGCCCAGATTGTGAACACGTTCCAACCTGCCCTCCCCTTTTAAGACCTCTGTTTCCAGAGACAGCCCGCGACCAACGAACCGCGCAATCACAGCCACTCACCGAATAAATTCTAGCATATTCAAATTCAGCAGAAACTCACAAGTCACACCTCTGCAGAATCGTGATTACTCTTCCCTTGCGCAACTGATCGAGAAGATGCGCCTCGAAACATCAGGGTCAGCCCAGTAATTACTCCGACCAAAGACAGGATAGGCTCTGACTGAACAGGCCACCGCAAACGGAGAGCTGTTTACTGCAACTGCTGCAGTTGGCGGCACCGATTTTACCCAAGAGCTAGTACTCTCTTCTCCTTCAACAACACTAACGCTTGAAGGTGTAACAGGTGACGTATCACTCAATGGAGTAACAGCTGAGTTTTCTCTCGTCCCAGAACCTAGCTCAATGTTCCTTCTCGCACTAGGCGGCCTAGCTCTGTTAAGACGCCGTCGTCGCTAGACGTAGAGAAACACCAAACTCTCTTATCAGCAGCTCTGGAAATCCAGAGCTGCTTTTTATTGCACAGATCTGTCTTTGACCATTTGAACTCTTTTACCTCATATCCAGTCGGCAAAAAGTTTAGCCATCGATATTTCAGGATCAATATCACGTCATCTTTGCTCTATCTCTACGTGTCGCTCAACATAGCCACATTTACTCAAAAGAAGCCCTTTTGAGCAATCTGACATGGGGCCAAATCGAAACTGTTAGATTCTTAAACGCGTCCTCTCGAATCGCCGCCTTGGATAGTCTCGCCAGCAACAATAACAGATCCACCGTCGCCAATCTTATCGACGAGTCCTTCCGAACCTTCTTTGATTTTCTTTGCTCCTTCTCCGACTACAGACCCCGCTGAATCGAGCATGTCGTTCATTTTGCAGACCAAAAGAAGAGCACTATCGCTAGCGACGATGGCAAATGGCGAATCGACTTGGATCCCTTAAAAGCCTCTTCTCAATCTCGCACCCTGACAATCACCACTCCTCACAAGGACACCCTCACCTACTCCGATGTGCTCGTCGGCGAAGTATGGTTCGCGGGCGGACAATCGAACATGTATCGCCCCTTTCGCATGCTCACCTCCCCTGCAAATGATCCTTTTTACGAACCCGTGACCGAATATTTGCGCAACGAGAGAGACACCGCGAACGATCCTCTTTTTCGCCAATACCGTGCCAGTCAAGTTTACAAACCCTATGAAGCAGAAACA
>CAYUHN010000202.1:0-4501 GCA_964444495.1 uncultured Roseibacillus sp.
CCTATTTGATAGCGAGAAAAAATCATCGTTCCGGATCATAGGGAAAGCATTGCTAATCTTTAACTTATAGCTAGTTACGATTAATTTCAGTTGTGATTTATTCTCACTCCGCCCACAGATTCTGCGGAAGAGCCGAATAGTTTACTGATGCGGTGAAACGTAGCAACCGTTGGCAGCAAGCCAAATGGTGTGGTACTTTGGCTTTTTACCAATATCCGCAACCGTTGAGGCGGCTACCCGTTCGCAACTCACCTCAAAACCGACTTTACGCAGGCGTTCATCAAAGCTTTTGTCCGGGCGTAGGCTCCAGACTCCTAAGACCCCGCCGGGTTTGAGCGCAGATTTGATAGATTCTAAGCCTTCGATTGAATAAAGATCTTCATTTTCTCCATCTTGGAAGGCCCAAGGGCCATTATCAACATCAAGTAGGATAGCTGAAAATGCGGCTGGATTTTCGGCTATCAAATCTTGCACTGGACGAGGCTCCAGTAAGACACGGTGGTCATTCCAGAGCTCGGGATGCAAATGAGTCAGATATTTTTGGTTCCATTCGATGATATCTGGAGACTGCTCAGCAACCAGGAAAGTAGTTCCTTGCTGTGGAAGAGCTTTGGTGGCCGCGGCGAGGGTATAGCCAAATCCAAGGCCGCCAATGAGGATCGCTGGTTTTCGAGCGGCACGAGAAGGGGCGCAAGCGAGACGAGCGAGTTCTTCTTCTGAGAAATGGATGCCAGTAGACATCAGAACCGCACCTTGAGAATGAAGATAATAGCGACCGTCATGCTCAACAAGTTCAAGCGGTTCGCCTGTAGGTGTCGTGGTTTGGGCTAGTGTCGTGCGTGGTTTCATGATGAATTTTAGTGGGAGAGGAAGAGGGTATGGCTTGATTTCTTTTCCAATTCAAGAGGAAGGAAAGTGTATGAGACGCCAGCGAATTGAATTTTTTAGAAGCACAGTCGTTAATTAACTCAATGAAAGTGCTTGTTCAGTGCCTTTGGGCTGTAGCGGTTGTCATGTTGGCATCTTCCTGCGCTACAATTACGGGCGGAAATCGCCTAGGTGCCCAAACTGGAACTCGGGTAGCAGATGCCGCCTTTCAAGCTCAGAAAGTGGATGTGGATTTCGTGGCCGCGTGGTCTCGTTTTCAACGAGCAGATCGAAGCGGAGCAGAACGCTATTTGGCTAGAGCTTCTAATACTCTATCCCAGCAAGGAGGCGATGTCGTAGCTTTGGATCGTTTACGCGCAGGTCTTCGTTCAGGGGATTCTGTTAGTGAGCAAGATTTTGAAAGAACCTTAGCAGGGAGTCATCAGGCTATGGCGCAGTTCTATCAGCAGCGAGCTTCCCGCTTCCTCGCTAGTCGAGAAGATCGGGCAGCGGGTGCTTCTATGGAGGCGATGGCTTATCACACCGAAGGTTCTGCCCGATGGTCAGGACAAACTCTGGACCCAAATCAGCAGCAAGAAATTTCTCGTCTTCGTACGGTTGGGAACGCGCTACAAACAGGTTCAGGGTATTTGGTGAAGGGCTCAGGTTATCTCGTGCAAGGAACAGGCTGGGTGCTTGGAAAAGGTTTTGAATTACTGTCCTATGGAGGAGAACGCACGAGAGGCACTGCAGGTTCGGTGATTCGTGGAACTGGCCAAGGTGGCGAAACGGGATCTCGCTGGGTGCAGGGAGCTGGAAATGGGATTCGTCGCTTTGGCGACTGGATTCTTGGAACTGGGCAAACTAACTAAATATTAATATGAGGGAGTGGCTTGCAAGTGAGGTGGGTGGCAAGAAATTCAACTTACTCAATCTAGAACATCCAAAAGTTGAAAAGCTGGTGATGGAGGAGATGGCGAATGGGGTAAAAGTTTACTATGATCGCCGTTGGGAGGTTACGAAGGTGCTTACTGATTGGTTGAGTGAAAACCATTCCATAGTTGAGGAGCGAAAAATACTCGTCTTGGGCGTAGGTATCGGTGCAGAGTCGTTGCTGCTGGGTCAGCTTGCGGAACATGTGTGGTTGAATGATTTGGCGCCAATTGCACTCGACTTGTGCGCCAAACAAATGGAGCACAACAGCCTCCACAACTTCACGTTGCTTCCTGGAAGGTATGAAGAGCTGGCCTTGCCCGAGGTGGATATCGTAGTAGGGAGTTTCCTCGTCTATGAAAAGGAGACACGAGCCGCCATGAATGCTTTTCTAGACCACTTCGAAGGTGAAGTGATTCTAGTAAACGAAAGTTTACCCGATTTTAAAGAATTAGTAGCAGAGCGCTCCGGTAACATCATTTTCAAAAATGAAGAAGGAATGCTAGGGGTTCGGTTCGAGTAAGAGCGAGACTTTGAAATTCTAACGCGAGAACTAACCCAGTCCGGGAAGATTAAGGTTACCTGCTACTTCCTTAGCAGCTTTCTCTTTAGCGTCGGTAAGAGCTTGGTTGCAGGTCTTGAGAATGAGGTCAGCGAGAAAGTCGGCATCGTCGGCTGAAATCACACTAGGATCGAGAGAGAGACTGGCGAGAGTTCCTGCTCCAGTTCCAACCGCAGTAATTTTGCCTGAAGGGTCTTTCGCTTCGGCTGTCACCTCAGCGATGTCTTCTTGGGCTTCTTGAAGCTTCTTCATCTGGCCCATCAATTTCGAAATATCCATGATTCTAGTAGTTTGGTTTGTCTAATTAAGTTTTGAGCTTGCCTCGAAAAATTTCGATGGCGTCTTTAATGAGAGGATCATTGTAGAATTCACCTCCATCAGGTTTAGGGATTTCTTCTTTGGCCGGTTTTTCAGCGGCTTCTTTTTTAGGAGGTGCTGCCTTTTTCGCTACTGGTTCAGGAGCTGGCTCGGGTTCGGCTCCTCCTTCTGGCGCATTGGCCAAGAGACGCTCGAAGGTCGCGCTGAGCTTATTTCCTTCGGAAGGAGCTTGTGAAGTCGGAACAGGATCCGAGACGGGGAGGCTTTCCTTTTCGGAGGGAGAACTTTCTTCTGGTCTGGAGTCATTGGCTGGTTCTGAACCTTTGGTAGAAGCCGTGGTAGAGGGGAGAGTGAGATGGTCATCAACTCCTCCTTTTTCGAGTGCGGTGATCACGTCAGAGAGGCGAATTTCGTCAAGAGTCTCGACGCCACGAATGATGGCGAGCTCGAGGTGGAGCTGTTTGTTGGAAGCCCAGCGCATGCTACTCTCTGCGGTGCTTAGAATGTCAATAAAGGCTAGGAGGCGATCTGTTTTACAATCGGCAGAAACTTCGGTGAGTGAAGACCAGACTTCGTCGGATAGCCCTTCTTGGCTTCCTTTGGCGTCCACTTTAGCGATTAAAAGGGCCCGCAAGGTATTGATGAGCTCTTGCAGGAGCTGAGTGAGATTTTTCCCGCTTTGAGAAAGCTCATTGAGGTGATTAAGAGCTCCAGAAGTTTCGCGGGAAAAAATAGCCCCGAGAAGCTTCGCGATAGTGTCCCCAGAAGTGAACCCGAAGATGTGTTGGACGTCCTCTTCTTTGATGGATTCACCACAGAAGGCGACCAATTGGTCTAGCATGGACTGAGCATCTCGCATCCCACCTTCAGCGCCTTTGGCGATAGCCCAAGCCGCGGTTTCGTCGAGGACGATGCTCTCTTCTTTCGCAATATGGAGAAGGTGTTCGGCAATGATCCGGGTGGGAATAGGACGAAGATCGAAGCGCTGGCACCTCGAGATAATCGTGGGGAGAATCTTATTCGGTTCGGTGGTGGCAAAGATGAACTTAACGTGGGCGGGAGGCTCTTCGAGGGTCTTTAGAAGGGCGTTGAATGCCGCATTGGAGAGCATGTGAACCTCATCGATGTAGTAGATCTTAAACTGCGATTGGGCAGGGGCATATTGGACTGTTTCTCGGAGTTGGCGAACTTGTTCGACTCCATTGTTGGAGGCACCGTCGATCTCAAGGACGTCGAGTGAGGAACCTTCGGCGATTTCCTGCATGATTGGCAAATCAGGATCAAAGTCGATGGAAGGGCCTCCAGGGTTATTAAGCGCTTTCGAGAAGATTCTGGCAGTCGAAGTCTTTCCCGTCCCGCGAGGGCCAACAAAGAGGTAAGCATGGGCAAGGCGATTTTGGTCGATGGCGTTGCGCAAAGTACGGACGACATGATCTTGGCCCAGCACATCCTTGAAGGTGCGGGGGCGATATTTTCTGGCAAAAACCTGATAACTCACAACAGCGTGCTTGAATTTAACAGGACTGAGAAAAAGGCGATAAGAAAAGTCAATTTTACGCAGAGAGAATAAGAAGAATCGAAAAGACCTTCATTTGGTCTCTCTAACGAGGTAGATTACCTCCGAAGCATTTCCAATGAATGACCCCTACCAAACGCCGAATCTGACTCCGCTCGGCCAAGATTTTGCTGAACAACCGCCAAAAGCAATCAAGGTATTTGGGGTGATTCATCTTATTTTTGGAATCCTTTCAATTTTAGGACTCATTCCACAGCCATCCCATAGGGAGCAGGCGATGGCCTATACCCTTTGATTTTGCGTTG
>CAYUHN010000203.1:0-4439 GCA_964444495.1 uncultured Roseibacillus sp.
CGGGAGGGATTCGAACCCTCGATACCCTTTTGAGGTATACTCCCTTAGCAGGGGAGCGCTTTCGACCACTCAGCCACCGATCCTTGGTGAAGTCGAGCGGGGAGAAAACTACATTGACCAAGTTTCGTCAACCATTCATCGCGTTTTCTGAGCAGGAATTTTTCATTCTATTGCTGATTTCTTATTTTTTAGGGATTGGTCATTTGTATTGGGCTCGAATCAGGGAATTTGAAGGAGAAAAATGCTGGTAATGCTGTAAAAACAGCTTTTAATTAGCTCGATGAAATGGACTCAATATCTGACGGGGCTTTCCGCAGTGATGTTTTTGCTTCCAGCCTTGGAGGGGAATGGTGGGGGCTACTATTTTGGCATCAAGGAGACTGGAACTTTGGCCCCTTTTCAGCCCCAGGGTTTGGAAAGGATTCAGATCAAAAAGGAGGTGCTCAAGATCAAACTTTTTGCCGATTATGCGAAGGTTTCAGTGTATTACGAATTTGAAAATTCGGGTGATAAGACTGAAATCGTCTTTGGCTTTCCGGTGGAGGAAGCCCCAACATACTATTCTTCAGAAGAAAATAAAAATACGGCCCCTCCGGGAATCAGAAGTTATGAAGTGAGAGTGGGAGAGAAGGTTCTGGCTTCCGAATGGCGGAAGGTCTCGCAGGATGAACGCAATCAAATTGTTTATCTGAAAGGAATGGCGGGATGGCTGGTGTCGAAAAGCTCTGTTCCGGCAAAGGCCAACTATTCCATGTCGATTCAGTATGAGGTGGAACATGAAGGAGGGATTCATTCAATCTCTGACGATGAATGGTCTAGCGGGCTATCATTTGCGTATCGTCTCTCGACTGGCGCTGCTTGGGGAGGGCCAATTGAGGAGGGAAAGATTGTGATTACTCGAGGAGAAGGAGTTAAAAGTTTCGAGTGTGAACTTAAACAACCACTCGATAAGTTTGAGAAAACAGAAACCGGTTGGAAGTGGGATTTTAAGAATTTGGAACCAGGACTTGAGCACGATCTGAAGATTGCCGTTTCCCCGGGATGGTCCTCTCGCTCTTATGGCTATGTAAGAGGCAAAGATTCCGAGACGTATTACCAAGCGTTTCAATATGGTGATCAGTGGTCTAGGGTTCATGAGGACTATTCCGTAACCGCCAGTAGCACACTCGCTCCGCAGGGTGAACATACGTATGAGGTAGAGAATATCAAATTTTGGTCAAAGCCGGTAGACGGCACCACTAGTGGGTTGTGCTGTTGGTCTGAAGGAGCAAAGGGGCCTGGAGAGGGTGAGTTTTTACTGATTACTCCGGAGAAAAAGGAGCCACTGCTTGGAATCTCTTTGTATGGCGGATATTTTGACTACGGAAACCCTTTTCATAAGAAAAATGCTCGTCCGAAAAAAATTCGAGCGGTTCTCAATGAAAGCCATGAGGAAGTCTTTGTCTTAAATGATAGAATGCAACGTCAGTTCCTTAATTTTGGGGAGTATCGCGAACCAATCGAGACGATTAAGCTCATTTTTGAAGAGGTTTATCCGGGGAGCCATTATGAGGATTTGTGTATTACCCAACTGAGTTTACTGACTCTCGTTGATAAGGAACCTGATCATCAAGGCGCGCGCTAGATGACTTTTCTACCCTGGTATTGGGCCCAGTTTTTGGGCTTTGTTGTTCTTGCTTTGAGCGGGAGGCTATCGGCTCGAATTGGGGTTCATTTTGAGGAACAACATTTGGGTTCGTTTTATCACTTTGGAGAGTATCTGGAACTCTCTGGAAGCTACACGTTGGTTCTATTTGATGCTCACTCAGATGCTTCGAGTGCGCGTAGTAGCGACGCGTTGAGAAAAGACTTGCGAGTGCTTCGTAATGAAATGGCGTTGCCCTTTGCTTCTCCTAATCCAAAACCTTTCGAGGAATGGCGGCGGAAGGGGCGGGTGCAGGTCTTTGATTGGATTGAGCCCTTGATGCCGCACCCGATTTCGAAGGTTCTCTGGGTAGGGCCAGGCAGTCCGGGTAGCCGTGAGAAAGAGGCGAGAACTCATCTAGATCGTTATCAAGAACAACGAAATTGTGGAGCACTTGGGGATCGTTTTCAGGCGATTTCTTGGGAGGAGTTTGTTAACTACGAATGGGGGTCTGAACAAGTGGTGGTGAGTCTGGATTTGGATGTTTTTGCTCATTTGCAAGGGGAAGAGCAGAGAGAACGACAACAAGAGACTTGGTCGGAAATCTTAGCTATCCCAGGGCTTTGTGAGGTGAGTGTCGCGGTGTCGAGTCCGTGGCAACGTGATCAAGAAAATGCGAAGGAATTAGTTGAGGAGCAATTGCGACTTATTTTTCAGTCGGCTGGGACTTATTTGTTTTTTGAGCCGTTTGCTCCGGAAGGAGAAGATCGCTCGGAACTGGCGCGTCAAATTTTGGCGAAAGGACAACGTCCGTCTCGATTTGATGTGACGACTTTGAGTTCGAAGAGCGCACAATTGCTGGCAAGGTGTCAGGAAAGGATTCGAGTGAGCTATGAGAGCGAACGCTGGCAAGAGTGGATTCGTCAGGTTAAATCTCAAACAGGAGGTCTTCGTTTGGCGGTTGATGATCACGCCTTGGAGATTGACGAAAGAGTCCGAGTTGATTCGTCAACAGCTCGTCCTCCAATGAGAATAGTAGGTGCTGTTGAAGATGAGGTGAAGTCGGTCGAATGGTGTTACCAGGAGGCCAAAGAGGATAGCTACAATCTCCTGCCTCATGTGTCGCTAGGAAAGACATTTACGCATCAGGATCATTGGTTGGAGTGGGAAGAGGTGGTCTTTGCTAGAAAAAGCAAGGGTTCTGCTTTAGCCGTTTCATGGAGTGATTGGACGAAGGGGCTGCAACCATATGGGTTTGGATCAGTGCGAGTTTATGCTCGTGTTTCATTTGAAGATGGAACTACGCAGCAGACACCTTTACTAGAAGTTCGCGTCTTGGCTAGTCGAGAGAAGCAGGGTATTTTTCGCGCTAGTTTGAGCGAGCAATTCAACCTTCCTTATCTCTTTGGTATTGCGGGCGTTGAACGGCGAGGTATGCGTGGGCCTGAATTGGGATGGGGGAATGATTGTGCAAATTTCTTGGTTTGGGCGTGGCAGCAAGATGGCTGGGCTTTGCCTTGGTGTAATCCAGGGCAATTACGACCGCTTCTACGAAAAGTGGGTCGATACGATAAAGATGGCAAAGTAGTGAAATTCACGGAGGAAGACCTTTTCCGAGGGTTAGCAATTGATCGTGGTAGCCACTTCGCGGCGTTATGGGAAGATCGGGAACCACTGGGAGAGCTTAATGAAGACGATGTGGTGGCTCATCAGTTGAGTGGTGAAGCTGAGCTGATTACCCTGGCTGAATTCTGTGAGGGATACTCTGAAGTGTGGTTACGGAGGCGTCCTAACGAAACTATTCCGACGAAGACTCAGTTGGCTTTCGTAGGTGATTTGAATTTTGAAAATGCTCCTTCCAACGCTTTGAGTGAGCTTCAGGTAAGTAGTGGATTTTCTGGCGAACTCCAGTGGTTAGGTAACCTCGAATGTGTTCTTGCTGAGGAGAGCGAACTTGAGGGCAGTTTCTCTCATCCGCGACCAGAGTACCAGTTAGTTGCAGAGCCCGTCTGGGCGAAGCGATTGGCTGAGAGCGGTTTTACAGGCGTTTCGTTGGCGAATAATCATAGCTGGGATTTGGGGAGAGAAGGGGTAGCGTCGACTCGGAAGAAGCTAAAAGATGCAGGAGTTCAATTCACTGGAGCAGGCGATAATCTTACTGAGGCTCTTGAGCCGATTCGAGTGGGGAAGCATGCTGTTTTTGCGGTGAATTTCATTAATTCAGAGACTTATTTGAGCAGTCCAGATGAACCTTCAATAGTGATGCTGCCTCAACATCGGGGAGAACTTAAAGATGCCATTGCGAGTGTGCGTCGAGCCCCTGAGATCCGAATCATTGTGATGGCTCATTGGGGCGATGAAATGAAACGGCAACCGAACGCTGGGCAACGGCGTTGGGCGAGGCAACTGATTGCCTGGGGGGTGGATGAGATTTATGGGAGCCATCCCCATGTGGTTCAACCACAGCAATACTGGCGGGGACGTCCAGTCTACTTCTCTCTTGGTAATGCGGTTTTTCCTAGTATGGAAATTCGAGGAAAGGCAGCGTCAGTGATTTCAGCTGATCTATTTCAATAACAGATAGTGGTGGATTTTCCATTTGTCTTGTGGAATTTTTTTCTCTATCACCACGGGGTCTTAGAAGTATCGATTTTCGCAAACTCTGTGCAGGAGAAAAATCGGAAGGTGAAAAATTAGCAACTTTTTTTGGGAAGACTGATCGTATTTCTGAAATGATGAATCAGATCGAATCAAGCCTCTATCGAGAAAGAACTCGAAAATTATAGTGAAGACGAGCTGAGTTGAAAGGGGGGAA
>CAYUHN010000204.1:0-4429 GCA_964444495.1 uncultured Roseibacillus sp.
TGATTTTTCTTTTTTCTTTTAAGTGAGAAGAAAATAATACTGCGTGCCGCGCTTGTTGCTATTGTTGGGTCTGTTACCTCTCTTGGGGGCTTTGTTGGCTCGTCATTTGTGTAGCGAACGTTTTTTACGAAAGCTCCGTTCGCAGGAGATGACTCTCACCGGAGAGGAACTTGCTCAGCGACTACTAGAGATTTGTGGCATAAATCATTCGCCCAAATGGAGCGAACGAAAAATCCCTACTTGGAAGGTTTCTACTTTAACGTTTAATAAAAGCCTTGGTAGCTCAAAGAATCTTGTTTTGCTGAGCGATGTTGGTTTGGGGGTAGGGCTAAAATTACTTTCAAAGAAGGAGAAGACTTTGGTTGAATGGCATCAACGAGCAGTTAAATTCTCCAATGCATTTCCTATTTTTTTGGTCCTAGTCCTCGTATTCGCTCTTTTGGTGGGGAGCCTTCTTCGGTGGGCATTGCCTCTGGCTTGTTTTGGAGTGGGGCTTTCCGTTGGTGCAGGTTTCTTTGCTGTTTTTATTGAGTTACAAGCAGTAGCGATGATGACTCGCGCTCTCGCGAAACGGACCGTGTTTCGTCGCGAAGATGAGCGCGAAGCCTTTGTTCAGGCGATGAAAGCGAGGGCTTGGCGTCGCTGTGTGCCAGGAGTTTTTGAGCGTTTTTTCCCTTGAGAAGAGAAAGGCTTAGTGTCGCTTTTTAAGGGCTTCAAAGACTGGGGGAGGAACATAACGCTCCACGGTTTCCTCCCAACCTTGTGGTCCGATGAGGGATTCAACCATACTAGATGAAACTTGTGCCAGCTGCCTAGGAGGCATTAGGAAGCACGTCGTGATTGTCGGCGCAAGATCGTTGTTGATGTGACGCATCACTCGTTCGTATTCGTAGTCACTGGGAGAGCGGATACCACGTAGGATATAAGCTGCTCCTTTTTCGCGAGCGTAGTCAACGAGGTAGCGGTTATCGAAGAATTCGATACTGAGATTCTCGTTCGGTTTGACCGAGCTTTTGAGGAGTTCAAGTCGCTCAGGAACTGAAAATGTATAGGTTTTCGAGGGATTGTTACCAATGGCAACGATGAGGCGATCAAAGAGAGCGAGGCCTTGCTCGATCATCCAGAGGTGCCCGTTAGTTGGTGGATCAAAAGATCCTGCATAGACCGCAGTTCTCATAGTTTCGGAAGTAGAAAAGACTGGAGAGAGTTCATGAAACAAGGAAGCTAGAAATTGATGACGTTTCTCGGTTTGTCATTTTTGAGAATGGCCTTATTCTCTCGGCATGCTCTGAATGCTATGCACCGTCGCCAAGACCCGGTCGGGTCGGAAGAAGTTGTTCTTGGGACTATTAATTGTTGTGGCCGTTGTGGCTGCGTCGACTGCTTTGAGAATCTACGTGTTTAACTAGACCCTAATCACCAATTTTCGAATGCAAGCTAGTTAAACTGCTGAAGAAAGCGTGCGTCGTTTTCGATCAGGAGACGGATGTCTCGGATGCCCCAACGAATCATGGCAAGGCGATCGAGCCCCATTCCGAAGGCGAAACCGGTTACTTTCTCAGGGTCAAAGACCCGGTCTCCACGAGATTCGCAAACTGCTTCGAAAACTGCAGGGTCAACAATTCCACAGCCTCCGACTTCGATCCAAGTGGGCTCTTTCCCTGAGACCTGAAGTTTGATGTCCATTTCGAATGAAGGTTCTGTGAAGGGGAAGAAGTGTGGGCGGAACTGAATCTCGGTATCCGTGCCAAAGAGTTCCTGAAGAAGGTTCACGAGGGTGCCTTTGAGATGAGCAAGGGAAACGTCTTTTGCTACATAAAGGCCTTCCAATTGATTAAAGACCGAGAGGTGAGTGGCATCGATTTCGTCGCGGCGATAGGCTGATCCTGGAGCAATAATGCGAATCGGGGGTTCGGCTTCTTCGAGAGTGCGAATCTGCACCGAAGAGGTGTGCGTGCGAAGGAGTTTGCCGGAATCAAAGTAGAAGGTGTCTTTCTCATTCCGAGCTGGATGGTCCTCGGGGGTATTGAGGGCATCGAAGCAGTGAAATTCGTCTTCGATTTCTGGTCCTTCCGCGAGCGCGAATCCTTGACGGCGAAGAATTTGAATCGCCTCGTCCTTGATGCGCGTGAGAGGGTGAAGACCTCCCGAATGAAGGCCGCTGGGGGGGAGAGTGATATCGATTCCCGCTACCGCCTTAAGATCGGCTTCCTTCTGGATGCTCGCTTTCTTTTCTTCTAAGGCGGAAGTGACCGCGCCGCGCACCGTGTTGAGGCTTTGACCAAAAGCGGGTTTCTCTTCTGGGCTGAGGGTTTTCATTAAGCTGGCGGCTCCAGCGAGGCGTCCCTTCTTTCCGAGAAAGTCGATTTTAGCTTGTTCAAGGCTCGACTCATCGTGGGCTGCTTCGATAGCAGCAAGGGCATCAGTCTGAATGGCAGCGAGATCGGCGTTCATGGCTGGGGCGAGGGATGGCCTAGTCTGCCCTTCGAATCAAGCCACAAGCGGCCTTCATCTGTCTTTCACGCTTTTGGCTTCTAAACTTGCTGGTCTCGCTCAAGGGCGTTAACAATCTTTTTCGATGGAGGTATTGCAAAGAGAGGAAGGAATTACCGCTGCGATTTCCCGCTTGGTTGAGGGAATTGCGAAGGAAACAAGTGGAGAGATCTGCCTCGTCGGCATTCGTCGGCGTGGGGACGAGGTCGCTGAGAGAGTCGCGGCTGGGCTGAAAGAACAGGGACGGTCGATTCAGATGGGGGTGGTCGATATTTCTCTCTACCGAGATGATCTCCAGCATCTTCATCGCAATCCCATCTTGAAGGGGAGTGAAATTGATTTCGAGCTGGAGGGTGCTCATATTATTCTCGTCGATGATGTGTTGTTCACGGGGCGAACCATTCGAGCTGCTCTTGATGCCTTGAGTGATTATGGGAGGCCCTGCAAAGTCGAGTTGGCGGTGCTGGTCGACCGAGGAGGAAGGGAGTTGCCGATTGCTCCCCAGTATGTGGGACTCACGATCGAGCCTGAGTCGTCTGCTCGAGTAGATGTCAGTCTTGCTAAGACCGATGGTAAAGATGAGATTTCGGTAGGAAAGGAATAGTAGAAGAAACGAAATGATTGCGCGAAAAGATTTACTCGAACTAGCGACCCTTTCTCGAGAGGAAGTGGAAGAGATTTTACAACAAGCCGAGCCCATGAAGCGTGTCTTCCAGCGCTCGGTTAAGAAATACCCTGCCCTCAAGGGGAAAACTGTTTTAATGCTGTTTTATGAGCCTAGTACTCGCACTTTAAGCTCCTTTGAAGGAGCAGCTAAGAGAGTTGGGGCCGATGTGACGGTCTTCGATGTTCCGAGTTCTTCCGTAGTGAAAGGAGAAAGCGTGCGCGATACCGTGGCCACTTTACAAGCGATGCAGGCCGACTACATTGTGGTGCGTCACCAGATGCCAGGTTTGCCTGGACGCATTGCCGCGATGACGAAGGCCAGTGTGATTAGCGCAGGGGACGGCGCTCATGCGCATCCTACGCAAGGTTTGTTAGATGCCTATACTTTACGAGAAATCTATGGCTCATCAAGTGATGGCAAGAAGGTTCTGATTGTGGGGGATATCCGCCACAGCCGAGTGGCTCGCTCGACCAGCGCAGTTCTCACCAAGTTGGGTTATCAAGTGGCTTTTTTAGGGCCAGGTTCTCTGGTTCCAGATGTGCCAGGAATCACTCGCTTCACTAATTTTGAGGACGCTTGGGCTTGGAGTCCAGAGGTCTTCTATCTCCTTCGCGTTCAGAAGGAACGGCAGGGGCATCAGTTTTTTCCGAGCGTGGGGGAATATCATAAGCTATACGGTATCACCGAAGCTCGCTTTAACCGAATCGCAGCTGAGGGTAAATGGGTGATGCACCCTGGTCCAGTGAACCGTGGAGTGGAACTCTGTGATGCCGTAATGGAGTACGAGCGCTGTCTTATCGATCGCCAAGTAGAGAATGGAGTAGCCGTACGTATGGCCGTGCTTTACTCTCTTAAGCCTGCAGTTGACGGGGAAGCCAGTCTCGGAGCTTCCGGTATTCTCGCTTGAGGCAATCTTTAATTTTCCCTGGGGGCGGAGGTCAGAAGTCGCTGCCTTTCTCAATTGACAGAAGGCAATGCTTCGGGGCATCTTCCTCGCCTCGCGCCGAGTGGCAAAGGGCCTATAGTTCAATGGATAGAACGGCGGTTTCCGGTACCGCAGATCGGGGTTCGACTCCCTGTGGGCCTACTTTTGGCAAAGCGATACTCCGAAGTAATTTTATTGAGCGGGCTTTGGTAGGTAATCAAGGATTGCTAAAGCTTGAAGCTGAAAGGGTAGATTCTCCTCGGCAGGATAATATAGAGCTTAAAAAGGATACGAAGTACGAAGGGACTCGCAGGAAGTAAATTTCGGTCGAGAAGCAACCCGAT
>CAYUHN010000205.1:0-4355 GCA_964444495.1 uncultured Roseibacillus sp.
TTCAGTTGTAATTTATTCTCACTCCGCCCACAGATTCTGCGGAAGAGCCATTTTTAGTAAACTTGACTTTAAAGCTTTCTAGGGCGTCGCAGAATCGCTGTAGAGTAAGGAATATTTGGGGAATCGGAGAGATGATTTGAAGTTTTTTGTTCTGTCCCGACGAAGTGACTGACCATGATATGGGTACAGGTTAAAGGAGAGGTTATCGGAAATTTGACTTGTAAACAGAGTCAGGTTTTTGGGGTTTGAGCAGGAAAAAACTCCCTTAATAAGAGATAGTAGTAACGTCAAAATAATCAGGGGGGAGAAAGGCTTGCCGGGTTGACTGTAGGGAGCATTCCGCGCATAGATAGCCTCATGAAGATTGGTGTTCCTACTGAAATCAAACCACAAGAAGCTCGAGTCTCAGTTGTTCCTGGGATCGTTCAGCAACTGACCTCTTTTGGGCATGAGGTGTATGTTCAAGCTGGTGCGGGAAAAGGCTCTTCGTATGGAGACGAACAGTATCAAGCGGTAGGGGCGACGATTCTTCCTGATGCTCCGGCTGTGTTTGAGGCAGCTGACCTCATCGTGAAGGTGAAGGAACCTCAGCCTTCAGAGATTGAGCTTCTTAGGGCGGATCATACTTTGTTTACCTATCTTCATCTTGCGGCCTCGAAGAAGCTTACCGAGGATCTAGTAGCTACAGGTTGCACTTCGATAGCTTATGAGACGGTAGAAGAAAATGGTCGTCTGCCGCTTCTTGAGCCGATGTCCGAAATCGCTGGCCGCATGTCCGCTATTGTGGGAGCTTATCACTTGGCGAATCATAATGGTGGTCGAGGGATTCTTTTGGGAGGAGTTCCTGGCGTTGCTCCGGGACGAGTCGTCGTTATTGGAGGGGGAACGGCAGGAATCAATGCCGCTCGGGTAGCTACCGGAATTGGCGCAGATGTCACGATTCTTGAGGTCGATCTCGAGCGAATGCGCTTTTTGGATATTACTATGAGTGGGGCGAATACTCTTTATTCGAATGAAGCTAATCTCTCCGATATTCTACCACGTGCTGATTTGGTCATCGGAGCGGTCCTTGTGCCAGGAGCAAGTGCTCCTAAGTTGATTACTAGGGATATGCTTAAACTTCTTCAGCCAGGATCTGTTCTTGTAGATATCGCGGTGGACCAAGGTGGTTGTGCCGAGACTACTCGCCCAACGACGCATGACGATCCAACTTACGTTGAAGAAGGGGTGCTACATTATTGCGTGGCCAATATGCCGGGTGCTTATGCCCGGAGTTCGACGCAGGCTTTAAATAACGCGACTAACCGATACCTCCTTGAGCTTGCTAACCATGGGCCGCTTGAGGCGATGCGACGGAATCCTGCACTTGCAAATGGTTTGAGCTCTTTTGACGGGAAGCTTACGTCCGTTCCCGTCGCCGAAGCTCATGGGATGACTTGTTCAGCACCTTTTGAGCTTCTCTAGGCTGGGTTTAGTTTGCTACGAGACGTCGTTTGAATTGGAAAAGAGTTTTCGTGATTTCCAAGTGTAATTCCAGCCGGAGAGGACCGTGGTAGCTAGTGAAGCATAGAGGAGAATCTGGATTAACAATGATTCAGGCCGAAATATATGGAATAACGATTTAGCTGAAGATGGGGGGAAAGCTAACCAGAAGAGGAGACCGATACAGTAGCTCATCTGGAAGGTCGTTTTCCACTTTCCTAGCTTGTCAGCAGGTATAACAACGCCTTGCTCAATCGCAATTTGACGGAGGCCCGTGACAAGGAATTCACGCGCAATAATTGTGGCCGTTAACCAAGCCGGGCAATATCCCAAGGCGGTGAGATGAACGAAGGCTGCGGCAACAAGGATTTTATCAGCGAGAGGATCCAAGAGTTTGCCCAGAGCTGTGACAAGGCCTAGTTTACGAGCGAGATAACCGTCTAGAAAATCAGAGAGCGCAGCAAGGATGAAGCAAATCAGCGCGATGAGATGAGTCAATTGGGTCCCGAAGATACTGACTGCGATAAAGATCGCAGTGAGGACGAGTCGAAAGGTGGTGATTTTGTTCGGAAGATTCATGGCGCTGAGGGAGTCGCTTTCATATCTGCTTAACGTGAAATGGTAAAGGTGCGACCGCTTCCCTCGCGCAGGGCCCTGGTAAGAGAGCTGTAAAGTGCGTCAAGAGTGGCGACTCTGCGAATTCGAAATTCGATTGTCTTCGCGTGAGTGGTCGTTGGGTAGCTCTTTTGAACCATTTCGGCAAAGTTACTTCCGGTTCGATCACCGAAGCTTGTAGTGAGTGATTGAGTTCGCTCAGCTAATTGTTGCGCAGCAGAAGAGGAGCCGGACTGAGCAGCAGGAGTGATTTGATAGATTCGGCAAGGGCTCTGGCCGAGAGTGTCGATGGTGACCTCAGTGATCACGAGCGTGCCATCGAGAAGATACTGACTTCGCGAGATTGATGCGATCTGGCTCAATCTCACCATGAATTCACCGCCGGGAAGGGAAAGTTGCCAGAAATTTTCCAATCCTTCTTCATCAATGCCTTCAGATTCTTCCGCTGTACTAGTAGTATCGTTGGTTTCGTTGGTAGTTTGTGCCGAGAGAGGCTGACAAGAAAAAGAAAGGAGAAGACCGCCAAGTAGGAGTAGATATTTCACGTGAGAAGCGTATGGTTGCCCTCGAAAGGCGTCAAAGCTTCCCCAGTAAAAATTTTTCTATTTTTTCTGACAAACGGAAATCTGATCCATTTCAAAAAATTACAGTCCATGAAGCACTATCGCCCTAACGTCGCCGTTCTCCTTCTGAAGCCAAATGGCAAAATTTTAGTTTGTGAGCGTCTGCGAGTAAAAGGTGCCTGGCAATTTCCGCAAGGCGGGGTTGATCAAGGAGAGACCCTAGAGGAGGCTCTCAAACGAGAGGTGCAAGAAGAAGTCGGGATTGCCCCTGATGCTTACAGGATTGAGGAGATGCGGGGTGGGTATCGCTACCTTTATCCCGCTGAAATTTTCAATAAGAGAAAGACTAAAAAAGATCCATCGAGTGGTGAATACAAGGTCTTTGACGGCCAAGAGCAGACTTACTTCCGGTGCGTTCTTCACTCAGAGGAGGTCGAGCTTGATCTCGATGGTAAACCCAAAGAATTTCGATCTGCTCAGTGGATTAATCCAGAGGAATTCCGGTTAGACTGGCTGCCTCCCTTCAAGAGAAAAGTCTATAGCAAGGTTCTACAGGATTTCTTTAACGTCGAAATCGCGTGAAAGTCTCACCAAAGCCACAAGGTCTTTCAGTGATTTCGTTAAACCTCTAGTTGAGGTTGGGGTCGCTTTTGACGTGAATGAGCAAACGGTGGAGGGGTGAGACTGCTTTCAAAGTGTGCGACCAGAGTGAAGAGTCGTGAGGGAAACAGAGAAATTTAGGGGGAGCTGGCGAGTTGACCCAGGTTCCATTAAAATATTCATTCTGTAGCTGCTCCGGAGCCCAACCCGAATAGCCGACAAATGCGCGCACGAGAACACCTGGGGTGCGGTTGTAGAGAACAGCATCTTTCGAAGTGATTCGAAAGGCATAACAAAGCTCTTTGTTCTCATCATACCAGAAGGCACCGAAGCTGAGATCTTGCCCTCCGACAGGTCCTCCGTAGTAAACAGGGAGGTAAGAAAGCTCTTCCAAATCGGAGTCAGAAATGAAATTTTTGACAGTTTTCCCACTTAATTGGTTGAGAATGAAACCGATTGTTCCTTCTTTTTTGTGGTGTTGAGCAAGAAGAATGACCGTTTTGTTAAAGACTCCATCTTGCAAAGTCGGATCGGCAATGAGAAGCGAACCTTCGGAGATCGAATCAATTTTTGGCGACTGCTGGGACACAGCTAGGGAACTTGTAAATTGAAAGAAAGGAAGGCAAGAAGAAGAACCGTAATGAGAGAAAAATTTTTTACTTAAAGCTGATTCTACTGTTTAAAATCGTGTCATAGCGGCTGAGATTCGTGTGTTTTTCGGAAGCGCTAATTTTCAGCAAGCGAGAGTCGCTCGTGCGGTTTGGAGGGAGAATTGATTGGTTAAAATGAGAGAAGTGTTTTTATAGTAGGCCGTGATGAAAATGGTTTGTGCGATGTTGCTGGCTTTGTTGGGAGTGGGGTTCACTATGGCAGAGCAGACTTGGGTGTCCTTGAGTAAGGTTGGAGAGCTGAAAGGAGAAAAGGGGCTGGTGAAGCTCTTTGGGGTAAAGGAGGAGCCGGAGGCTTTGCCGTTAAAGATTCGAGGGGAAGGATCAGATTCATTTGTGGTAACTGATGTAAGGAAGGAAGGAGATGAAGTGCTACTTCTGGAGGTTACATTTCAGCCGATAGTGCCACGGGGTTATTTTTCAGCCG
>CAYUHN010000206.1:0-4214 GCA_964444495.1 uncultured Roseibacillus sp.
TCAACACTTATCCCAAAGAACTTCCAGACGAAATCGACTTCGGCGCCTACAATCAAAATAAAGACAACTTCCCAGCAAGGACGGTAACCGAAATCACCATTAAAGGAGAAGATTGTCGCCTCGAAGATTGCCACATGACTGTGCGAGGCTCTTTCCCCTACGGTTATGGTAATATGTTTGGGATTGGCCCCAATCCCGCCGTCCCTCTCCGTAAGCATAACGGCATCCTACTAAACGGAGATCGCTCCGTAGTAGATGGCTGCCATGTCAAAATGGAATCTTTCGGACACGCTATCTTCGCTCAATCCGGAGATAACCTCCTCGTCAAAAACACTTCCGTAGAAGGTAGCACCCGATTGAGCGATAACTTCCTAGAAGAAACTAAAGAAGGCAGCTTGGGTGCCAAATTCGATCACCGCATCCAATGGCCTGAAAACGTAAAAGACCTCCCGGTTCCCAGCGGACACATGATTAATCTCTCCGAAGACGGGATTCGCGCCTATCCGGGAGCTAAAAAGATGACAGTGGAAAATTGCCACGTCAGAGGCATGCGCGGAGGAATCAAGCTCTACATGGCGGACGAAGCCGTTATCAGAAATTGTGAAGTCCTCGATTGTGTTATCCAAGGATTCTCAGTTCCTAATCGAGGAATCATCGAAAACTGTCGCGGTAACGCTGCTTATGGCCCCCTCCTTTACATCCACATGGATTCCCATCACCATCAACGAATAGAACTTGAGGTCTTATCCGCCTCTCACGGAACCGGAGATCACCCACTGGCAGCTATTAAAGGGCACAGTCATCGCATCAAATTTACTAGCCAAGATTCAAGCAACCATCAACTAGAACGTCCTATCATCATTGGCTACCCAATGCGATTTGACTACCTTTCCAGCAACTATCCAGAAGTTCCCGAAGGAATGAGCCCCTATCTGGAACGATTCGGACCCGATAAATATCGAGCTGAACGAATCCGTCTTCAGAATGAAACAGACTACCCAGTAGTCTTAGGCGAACTTGCCAAAGGCAACCGAATCCATAGCAAAGGAGAAATCTCGAATCTAGGTAAACGCAATCGGATTTCGTCCCCAAAAAAGCCTCGTGCACTCTAACTCACTCACTACAATGTCACATCTCAAAGCCCTTCTTTTCCTGCTTCTTGCCGGAACCATATTCATGCCTGCTCAAGATCTTATCAGCTCTCCCAAAAAAACACTTCCCCAGCTTTCGTTCCCGTCTGTTTACAACAACGAAATGACGAGCCTCAACGAACTCATTGCAGGCAAAAAAACAGTTCTCCATCTCTTCGCTTCTTGGTGAGCAGGCTGCCGCAAGCACGTGCCCGGGTGGCACAAATTAACCGAGAAAGCCGTCGCGGAAAACAAACTCCAAGTTGTTGGAATCGTGCAAGAACAACACCCCGATCGAGCGGCGCTTTTCATGCAATGGCAACAAATGTCTTGGCCTCTCCTCTCCGATCCTTTCAACGAGCTCGGCATCTCAGTCGTCCCTATCACGCTTCTCATCGATGAACATGGGATCATCCGCTACCGCAAACCGAGTAAAAAAGATCTCAGCGAATTTCTAACCATCGACTACCCTAACAAGAACTCCGCTAGCTGGAAGAACGATGCCCTACCAAAAAACATCACAGCGCTAAGCGAGCAAGTGAAGAAAAACGCCGACGACGCACCGACTCATTTCTCGCTAGGAGTAGCTTACCGCAATCGCTACGACTCTCCTGAACGAGAGAAAGATGATTTTGCAACTGCGGTCTACCACTGGAAGAAAGCCCTTGAGCTTAATCCCAACCAATACATCTGGCGTCGTCGTATCCAACAGTATGGTCCTCGTCTTGATAAACCTTATTCGTTCTACGACTGGGTAAGCCAAGCTCGCAAAGAAATCACCGCTCGCGGTGAAATTCCCCTCCCCCTCTCAGTAGAACCTTCCGGAGCCGAATTCGCCAAACCACAGAAATCTACTCAAAGAGAAAGCACCCAAAGCGAGCACCCCGACCCAAATAGAAAAATCTCCACAGATGAAGCCAAACTCATCGCTATCAGTTCCGTCGAAGTGCCCTCTACCAATCCCCGTAAATCAGCCCGTCGCTTTCACCTCACCCTATCTCCAAGCTCTAATACGAACTGGACTAACGACGCTGGTGAAATCAGCGTCCACCTTCTTCCAAACACCAAGGCCGAGTTCAAAAACCTCATTATTCCTCCAGCCGCAAAAGAGGCCACCAGCAATGAAGAGCGTATTCTAGAATTCGAAATACACCCAAAAGATCAAAAAACTCTCCCCAAAGAAATCACAGTCTCTCTCTTCTACTATATCTGCACCAAAGACGACCACTCCTGCCAGTATCTCAGACAGGATCTTCGTCTTTCGACGGAAGATAAATAAGAGACCTCTCTCACTTCCAAGAACGAAACTCTTTTTCATGGTCGGCGGTCTATCGATCTGCCATGACCTGAACCATGAATGAATTGCTAGAGAAAGTCGAAAGACTCGTTCATAAGGTCGGCTTGTTTCAAATGGAGCACTTCCGCAAGGTGTCTTTAGACAATGAAGGATTCAAGGCCACCCGAGAAACGGTAAGCTTTGTCGATGTCGACAGTGAACGACGCCTTAAAGAAGGCCTCATGAAACTTAAAAAAGAAGCCGGATTCTTTGGAGAGGAATCCGGCAAAGAAGGATCTCAACACTTAACCTGGATCGTTGATCCCTTAGATGGCACCACAAACTATTTGAGTGGAATCGAGCATTTCTCAATTTCGGTTGCTCTAGTAGAAAACAATGAGCCCATCCTCGGTTTGATCCACAAACCCAGCACCGGAGAAAGCCTCGGGGCTGCAAACGAAGAAGGTTGCTGGCGACTCGACCAACGCTACACGGAGAAGTGGGAAAAAATGCCTAAACCTAACGCCAACCTCCCCATCAAAGAAGCCCTTTTTATGACCGGCTTCCCTTATCGCTCTCACGATTTAGAGGACTCTTTTTTCAACGCCGCACCCGAAGTGCTCAAACTAGGTCTCGGTATTCGTCGAAGCGGAAGCGCCGCCCTCGACCTAGCCTATCTAGGAATGGGATGGATTCAGGGCTTTTGGGAAAGCGATCTCCAACCTTACGACGCCGCCGCTGCTCTTCTCATGATGAAAGAACATGGCATCGTAGCAAGCAACCAAAACAACGAGCCTTACGATATGATGCGCGACCGAATTCTCGTCGCAGGACTACCAAATGTTCATCCCGAACTCCTTAAGATCGTATCCCTGCACTATTCGTAAAATCGAAAAAAACAGCGAAAAAAAGCCACGCAGAACGAAATGAGCAGCAAGGCCCAAATAAAGTTAGGGATATTTTCTTGCTTACCAAAAAAATAAAAATTAATCTTGTCATGAAATCTTAGAAATTTTGATGATCAAGCATACTCCCCTCATTATTATTCTCGGTCTTTTTTCGGGAGTGATGCTTTTTTTCTTCCCCCAAAAAACTACAAATGAAGCTGCTCCACAGCCTCTGAAACCTACTCGCTTGGCAAATAGCGAAGTCTTCTCAGACCAAGACGGCTCTCCCTCTCCTCGAAAAAACAGACTCTACCAGGGTTCGTTTTCTTAAACGAAGAGGCCACTCGAGAACAAAAACGCTAAAGAACCGCTCTGAGGCCAAAATGATTGGTCACAACCGGATTCCCTCTTCCATCGCTGAGCTGAGTGACACAGAGCTTCGCAAGCGCTTACCCAAAGACACTCTCGCTCGTCTACTCCATTACGAAGAGCAACTTTCTGGTTCTGCTCCCGAACACCTCCGCTACTTTTGCTGGGCACCTCAAACTCAACCGGAGATCATTGAGGCCTTTCATCGTGTAGAAGTCTCTGCTGGTCTTACGCCAGGAAGAGTCGACTCTTTGGCTTTTCAGTTCATTGGCATCGGCCATTGGAATCAGACCGCAACAAATGACTCAGGCGTCAGCACCCAAGGCCAACCCGTCACAGTAACATGGAGTATCGCTCCCGATAATACAGTGGTCCCATCGGGTGGTAATAATCCTGCTGGCCCTTCTAATCTTATTGCTTGGCTTGATGAAATTTACCCAGGAGCGATCACTTCAGATCTCACGCAGCGAGTATGGTTTCCCCTCCTACAAGAATCCATGAACAAGGCTTTCGGGAAGTTGTTGGGGTAATCGAAGGCCGCAAGGAAGACGC
>CAYUHN010000207.1:0-4195 GCA_964444495.1 uncultured Roseibacillus sp.
ACGATTAATTTCAGTTGTAATTTATTCTCACTCCGCCCACAGATTCTGCGGAAGATCCTTTTGATCTAAGGGGAATGAAATCAGAAATCAGAAGCTCCTATTGCTTCTAAGCCATAAAGAAGAAAACCCGACACCTCTCGGTGCCGGGCTCCCCTACTATGAAAAAAATAGTCCTTGTTTCTATTTCTTACTAGACCCTAAACGACTCTTCTCGAGGAATTCGTTTCTAAGCATAATGCGTTTTTCTCCACTCACCTCTTCGAGAGAAACGCTTTTATCGTATTCAAGACGATAGCTGTAGCTAATCGCGGTCGCGTCTTCGCCCGTTCCAGGTTCCACATCTAAGTCCCAGCGAAGAATTCCCTTGGGACGCTCAAATCGTAAATAGTCCCGATCTTGAGAAAGAGATTCCGAAGTTTTACTCAAAGAAACACGCAAGCTGGCAGTATCTTCCATATAAGGCGTACGTTCACGAAGACGAATGGAAACGGGCTCACTCTTGAAGTTATCGAGGACCACTTCAACATCCATTTCCACCGCACGGTTTCCACCTTGCACAGTCTCAGTTCGGTCGACCAAAGCACGGCGCGCGCGCAATTGACCATCGACTCCGAATCCAATGGTGTAGCTCCGACCACGCGCAATCGTTGGCATTTCAGTGCGTCCAATGAACTTATCGTCGAGATAGACATTCACTTTACCTCCTAAGAGATCGAGCCCGCTACTATTGACCAGCTCAGCTTCGCGAAAGACTGCCGTAGTGAGCACTGGGGTCGCAACGTGATAAAACTCTGAAGGACACTTAGCTGAGAAAACTGGCACCATTTGGATCTCGCGCCGGCTAATAAGAGTCACTTTTCGTTCAAGCTGATAATCGATCGCAAGCTCTTCTTCATGCGAAGCTCGAAGTTGCTTAAATTGTCCTGCCTGCATGGAAAGCTCAACAAGTTGGGCACTCCCCGCGAGAACGTTGGCATCAAAATTTGCAGTCGCAAAATCCTCTACCGACTTCCCTTGCAGAACTTTTTTATTCGCTGCCCGCTTCGCTCGCACTGCCGTATTATACTGAGCAACTTGACGAACCTGCATCTCCTGCTGTTCCGGTAGAACCCCCACGTTTGCCACTTGCACGTGTAAGGCCGTCAACTCAGGTGTCTGAGCACTCACAGTTGGTGAGGCGGTGGAAAGAATCAGTTCCGCCTGCTCCCAATCCTCACCACTCACCTGATGGATCATGGCATTGAATTCAATCTCGACTTCTTCACCACCATTTGCACCTCTCACATTATAGAGTGGTGACCAGCCGCAATCTTTAACGAGATAGTTGAGTTCAAAAGTAGCCGCTTTCGTTCCCTCTTTTTCCACGAAGACGACGGCATCGTAAATCTGTGTCGGCCCCGCGGCCAACTTGTTTCTCTCGGAACGAAGGTCAGAGAGGGTGTCCGAGTCATCGTTAATCTCATTACTCAAAGACATGATCTCTTGAGAAGCCGTCTCGTATTCACGAAAATGCATAGTGGTAACAGCCTCCAATTCTTCCGCTTGTAAAACACCATGGGTCATCTCTGCTTTAACCGCCGGCCCTACAAAGTCCTCCAAGCCACGCAAATAACCCTGGCGAATCCGGCGCAACGCAATCTCGTTACGCGCATTCTCGATCTTTCTCACCAACTCCTTGATACGCACATCCAACCTAGCCACCTCTCCCTGCACTCTACGAGTTTCCTCGCTGGACCTCATCCGACAAGTCACGGAACGGATATCTAAACCCACCGCCTCATCAGCAAAGACCGACTCAGCATCAGTCGCAGTTGGCAAATTTTTAACCACAATCTCAAAGGCGCCTTCCTTCCCCGCTGGCACTTCCACCTGACGAGTCACAAGGGCGGTCCCTTGATAAAGAGTCACCTCGCGAATGACGTTCTCGTAAGCTTGTTCATTCTCCTGTGAAGAATTACTAAATTCTCCCTCTGCTGAGGCTTCTTCTTGGCTTGCTGGAGCCGTCTGGCCCTCCGTAGTTCCTTGCGCACTGAGTTCGGTACTTAGCACCGTTACCCAGCATAGGCCTGCTATTGTCTTTATTTTCATAAGGTCCAAGGAAATAACCGTTGCCTCTTGGACTCCTTGTTTAAAAAATGCTATTTTATCAGCATTTTATATTTTGATTCGATTAGCTATGAAGAAACGCAGTCAAAGGACTGGTCGCCTCTGCTTGTTGCGAGACTTCGGGAAGCCCCATTTCATAGGCTATACGACCCGCTTCAGTCGCCATCGCGAAGGCACGTCCCATCTCACTGGGATCATTGGCAATCGCTATCGCCGTATTGACCAAGATCGCGTCAGCCCCTAGCTCCATCGCTTCCGCGGCATGGCTCGGAACGCCTAAACCCGCATCCACTACTACCGGAACAATGGCTTGCTCAATAATGATTCGAACTTGGTCTCGCGTCGACACCCCAAGATTCGTTCCAATAGGAGCCCCGAGAGGCATCACCGTAGCAGTTCCCACTTCCTGCAGCCGCTTGGCTAAAACAGGATCCGCATTGATATAGGGCAAAACCGTAAAACCCTCTTTCACAAGAATCTCCGCCGCCTTTAGGGTCTCAATTGGATCGGGAAGCAAGTAGTTCGGGTCAGGATGAATCTCGAGCTTGATCCACTTGGGTAAACCTGCGGCCTCTGCAAGACGAGCAAGACGCACCGCCTCCTCCGCATCCATCGCACCGCTGGTATTGGCGAGGATGAGGTACTTGTCCGCATCGATGTGTTCGAGAATATTAGCGAAAGGATCTTTTTCTCCCGAGAGGTCCGCTCGCCGCAGAGCAACCGTCACAATCTCGGTTCCACTGGCTTCGAAGGCAGCCTTCATCCCCTCGGGCGAGCCAAACTTGCCCGTCCCCAACATCAAACGTGAGCCAAACTCACGGCCTGCTATCACCAAAGGTTTCTTCATCGTGCTTGCCCTCACCGAGACGGCATCTCCTTCGCTAGGGCCTGCTCTCACGGATTGCAAGAGCCGAACCCTTTTTCACACTGAGCAAACAGCACTAAGGCAGAAGATCTGCAACAGCTTCCTTCTCTTCTAGAAGTTCGCCAATAGTGGCATCAATCTTGCCTTGGGAAAATTCGTTAACTGGAACTCCTTCCACCACTTCCCACCCCCCTGTGGCATTGGTCCGAATCGGCATCGAGGCCATGAGCCCCTTCTCAATACCATAAGAGCCTGGTGAACAAACCGCCACCGAATGCCAATCCCCCGCTGGAGTCTCATTCGTCAGGCTAACCACGGTATCCACCACTGCATTAGCTGCCGAAGCGGCCGAACTCGCACCTCGAGCTTTAATAATGGCAGCCCCACGCTGCTGAACCGTGCTGATGAACTCACCCTCAAGCCAAGCCTGATCCGTAATCACATCAGTCGCCGCTTTTCCCTGAATCGTGGCATTCGTGAAATCTGGATACTGTGTCGCCGAGTGATTCCCCCAAATACAGAGATTCTTCACTTCGCTACAATGGACCCCTGCCTTTGCCGCCAACTGGCTCTTGGCCCGGTTCTCATCGAGGCGAGTCATTGCGAAAAATTGCTCATTCGGCACCCCATCCGCATTGTTCATTGCGATCAGGGCATTAGTATTACAAGGATTCCCCACTACCAAGGTGCGCACATCACTCGCCGCAGTCTTCGCGATCGCCTGTCCCTGCCCGGTAAAAATTTTGCCGTTAATACCTAAGAGGTCCTTCCGCTCCATGCCGGCCTTGCGAGGAACCGAACCCACCAGTAGAGACCAATTCGCCCCCTTAAACCCATCCTCCAAATCGCTAGTGCCGTGAATTCCCTTAAGAAGAGGAAAGGCACAATCATCCAACTCCATGATCACCCCTTCGAGAGCAGCCATTCCTGGCTCAATCTCGATCAGCCGCAAATTAACTGGTTGATCGGGTCCAAACATCGCTCCACTCGCGATACGAAACAAAAGAGCATAGCCAATTTGACCGGCTGCACCTGTGACTGAGACTGTGATCGTGTCCTGCATGCTCTATCTCTAGCGACCACAAAATCAATTTCAATTCCTAGTTCGACAAAGTTGTCGAAGCCCCCAAAAATCCTCGCCGTGCCACAACTCAATGGACTTCGTGCAATTTGCGTTCTTGTCGTGATTTTTCATCACTGGACAGGTGCCTACTTCCATTTCCG
>CAYUHN010000208.1:0-4145 GCA_964444495.1 uncultured Roseibacillus sp.
CGTTCGGCGCCACCTGGGTCGGACTCCTCCTACTAATGTGGAGGTATCAAAAAGTAAGAATCGCCATTCTTATCCTACCTTTATTTTTTGCTCTCCCTTTGCTTCTTCCAGGTCGACCAATCAAAACGAACGAACTTCGCGCGAATTACGTCCAACGGATGAATGCTTTTCAAGAAACATCCTATTACTGGGGCGGAGAAAACTCACGCGGAATCGATTGCTCAGGCTTACCCCGTCGAGCACTAAGAGATGCCTTGCTCTCTTATGGTTTCCGCAATTTCAATGGACGCGCCTTTCGCGGCTTTCTTGAGCAATGGTGGTACGATGCCAGTGCTCTCGCTCTTAGTGAAGGCTATCGAGATTACACAACGCCGGTCGGAGTGAGTGGGACAATCGAGGAAATCGATTCAAAGTCACTCAAAGCAGGTGATCTCGCCGTTACAGACAACGGCGTTCATGCTTTAGCATACATAGGCGAGGGAAGATGGATTCAAGCTGAACCCGGCATACAGAAGGTTGTTAACTTGCATGCTCAAAACGACGAAAACCCATGGTTTCGAGTTCCCGTTTCGATTTATCGCTGGCGAGTTCTTACCGATTAACAAAAGCTCGCAAATTCACCTTCCCTGAAATCCTCCAGAACAATAGGCTCCGCTCCAACAAAAAGTGAGAAAACTTAAATTAATATGGAGATTTCAGGCTATATCGCCCTTCTTTTAGCATTTCTTGTCGGTCGAATTGCAAATGAACGAGGCCTTCATTATCTAAACGATAAAGAAAAAGTGCGTTTATTAGATGGGTTCTCCAAAGCACGATCCTATGGAACCCTTCCTGTATTGGTTCTAGTCGCAATCTACTTCCTACTTCTCTCTCAGACCCATTTGAGCCGAAGCGTTCTGACGATCTGCTACTTTGTTTTTCTCATCGGAATTATCGTGGCTCGCACAATACTCAGCCACAAGAAATTCAAAATACTGGAAATTCCGACTAGCTATCAAAAATGCTTCCTCATAGGCCAACTCATATCACTCGCGGGCTTGGCCTGGTTCTTCTACGCCTGCATGCGGACTATCGGCTTAACCTAGAAAGGTTTCTCTAAAATATTCGAAGCCCTCACATTAAACCCAACAAATCTTCCACATCGTCATAGACGAAAAAGAACTTCGCATACCGACAAGCACCATCGTAACGACAATCCCAGTAAATATAGACATAAAAAACCGAAGAGCCGAAGCTCTTCGGGAAATACGTATCGAAACGCGTTGCGATGTTTAAGCGAGATTCAGTTGCGCGACGGAAAAATCCCCTGCAGAACGATGCACCAAAAAATAGCTAAATAGGGCATACGATTTTCATGAGCTTGGCTTCCTCCGGAATTACCAACGGTAACGGTCCCTAAATCATCTGCCATCGAAATGTCCGGCGTTGCCTCAGACGCGTAATTTTCATCCCCAGAATGAGCTGCTGGATAGTTCTCCTCTGGAGAATCTTCTTCACCCGCTTGATTGGAACATCGAAAAGTAGCTGTTGCTGCATGAGAATGCGACGGCATTTGCGTTTTCTCGTTCCTCTCGAAAGTAAAAAACCTAAGAAGGTGATTTCCAGCTGATTGTTGCTGATTCCTTTTCAATATCGACCGTAACATCAGCATATTGAAATGAGCGTTGATAAACCGTCCCCTGCTTTATAGCCTTTCCTCTCGGCGGTCCCAAAGGGCGTTCATATTCAGGGACAGCCTTCATCCAAAGTTCGCTTTCACCCCCATCGACGCCATAGCCGTCGTGTAACAAAAAGTAGCTGTGCTTTTCCGCACAAATGAGAAAAAGCGCGAGAGTATAGGTTAGCCTCTCCTGAAATACGACTAACCTCTTTCTCGACTTACTACCCTCCTCGTCCATATCGGTGTCAGAATAGGCTTTAGTGCTCATCGTGAAGGCAATAATTTTACCAGAACGAGCAGCCTCCTGAATCGCCGCGATTCCTTTAGCCAAATAGTCGACTCGAGATTCCCGACCCACATTGTGTTCGAATCCTTCGATGTAGGAACCATCGAAATACGATAGATGCTCAAGGCCTGAACGATCGAGACGTGCCCGAATGATATTTGAAACAATCAGCTCGTCAGAACCTAGGGCTGTCGGAAGGCGCCTCATAACCTCATGGTAACCTTCCATAACTTTGTCCTTTTTTTCAGCTCCAACCACAGCACGAAGGTATCCCTTTTCTAGAGCCTTGATATTTCCATCGACAAAAAGCCCATCAATTTCAGGGGCGGAACAAACTTCACCTGCTGATTGAAGCCACCAATTCTGCAGCTTCTCATTAGAAAGATCATAAGCCGGCACTTGATTTCTTATGAGTTCAGTCGAACCAGAACCGCTCCGCAAAAAAGGATCCTCTATCTTTTTCAGTTCATCATTCGAATCGTATTTGGAATAATGGACAAAAATATTTCGATAGTAGAGAATCTTAGTAGTAGGATTAATCGATTTGACCGCGCGCGCGGCTACTATTGTTCCCTTCTCAGTACTCCCGAATTCTTTTTGCCCAGTTGTTTTTTCAAAAGTAAGTAGAGGGAAAGTTGCCAGGTATTCAATTTCAGCCGGGGAAAAAGCAGTAACTTTACGCACGTGCATATAACGAGGCACTGTGTCCCAGCTAAAGAAAGGCATCCGAGCCTCAGCTTCTTCAGCGGCAGAGCCAAAACCACTAAAAGCGAGAACGACTAAGAAGGCAAACCATCGAATCATGGGAGAAATAAACCTAGCGAATGTAGCTCAACTTTCAATCTTTCTGATTTTTTGCCTCGATCCACCGAGAAAAATACTGAGTCGCCCTCATACTTTGATGCTGCAACACTTGCCCGATAAAATTCTTCCTACGATGCTTCTCCAAACTATTGAGACAGGACTCAACTCGATCCAAAACTCTTCGACCAATCTCTTCTCGTTGAAATCTTTGCTGGAGAAGTTCACGCCCTCTTACTTGCCGAAGCTGCCATTCTGATTCATCAAGATAAAGCGCAACCGCTTCCCTTGAGAAATCTTCAAAATCATCCGCAATCGCACCTGGCCATGGCAAAGAACCTCGGATTCCTTCCGCTCCCACCGACGTTGTGACGCTAGGCGTTTCACACAACATGGCGTCTGTTAGCTTCCCCTTTAACCCCGCACCGAAACGAAGCGGCGCTAGACAAAGCCGAGCCCGTGACATCACTTCGTGCGCATCAGCAGCCCACCCCTTCACTAAAAATCCCTCCCTCGCCTCATGAAGCTGTGCGACCTTAGGAGGAGGGTATGAACCATAGACATGCAGCTGAACCTCGGGCAACTCCTTCCGAATCAAAGGCCAAATTTGCTGCTTTAATTGCAAAACCGCATCCCAATTTGGAGCATGGCGAAAATTACCGATCGAAATAAAATGCTCCCGCTCGTGAAAAGCTGAAACAGACTCCCCATGAGGCTTCAATAAAAAGGGGCACCAGATTAGAAGACCCTCCGGAACCTGATACGTATCGATTAGTATATCTTGCTCAACCTCCGAAATCACCAAGCTCAAATCGCACCGAAAGATCGCAGCGACTTCCCTTTGAGCTTTCTCCGTAAAAAGGTCCGCCTCTCGATACGACATTCCCTTCTTCACCGCCTCATGACGTGCTTGCCGTAAACTGTGAAGATCCTCCATGTCCAGCAAACGGAGAGCCCCAGGACAGACCTTTGCCACTCGCCATCCAAACTGCTCTTCCATCATAAAGCGATCAAAGAGCACAACTGTCGGGTTCACGTCCGCAACGAACGCATCGAACGAACTACAATTGAGGGCAATCTCTGAAGACGAAATTCCCTTTTCCGCCAAGTCAATCTCGTGTTGGCCCCGCGCCGCTGGAGTAGCGAAATGAATTTTCCAACCGCTCTCTTGAAACAAGAGCATCAAACTCATCATATGGCCTCCTGCCGCTGATGAATTCGGTTCCGGCCAAACGTAGCCAATAACTAATAGGGTGCGACTCGCCTCACTCATCTCTCTGGATAAGTGAGGGTAACATTATTCAAAGACAAATCACACCCTGCTCTGAAAAAAGCTGAGAAGCCACTAGATACGCTCTTCCTCTATATCGTAGACGTCAAACCAATGATAGACGACGC
>CAYUHN010000209.1:0-4111 GCA_964444495.1 uncultured Roseibacillus sp.
AAATCTCCTTCGAAATCTCGGATAATGTCTGCCCCGTTTCGATAAGCACGGGTTTTAAAGGGGTTCTCACCCTTAAGTTCGAGGAGGAGGGCAATATCCTCCATGGTGCTTGCGAGGAATTCGGGAGTGATATTTTCAGCGGACACAAGGGGAGCTTGTACCCGGAATGAGCTGAGGCAACGAAGAAGAATGACAAGAGCAAGACCGCTCATTGTTATCGGAAAATGTGTAAGGTCTGGTGATGCGAGATCTTGGGAAGATAATTTGCGCTCTTTTTGTTATTCTGTGCAGCGGTGTAATGGGGCAAGAGGCCTTCTCCTCTGATAAGATTTTGGAGGAATTAAAACGCCTCGAAGGGCAGGAAAACCCGGAAAAAGAATTTTTACAGAAATGGCAGGAGGCTGCCAAGCTTCGGGAAGAGTTAGATGCCGAGAAAAATTTACAAGGTGGGCTTTTGGCAGATGGCTCGAAAGAGGCTGTTCCAGTGGCTGACGAGATTATTTTTCCATCAGCTATAGGTGTGGAGGCTTCTGCTGGCGAACGGAAGGAACGTTTAGAGGAAGTAGAGGCTGGGCTTAAGGAGTTGCAAATGCGAATCGAAGCAGACACAGCTTCGCTCACAAACCTAGGAACGAAGTTACGAGAGGTCTCTTCGCTTCGAAGTCAATTGCAGAGCGAGCTAGCGGAGATGCAAGGGGAGGGAGGGATTCTGGCTACGGAAGAAGTGGTGGAAAGGCAGTTACAGCTTCTAAAGCAAGAATCATTGGAGTTGCGTCTGGCTAAGGCTGCAGCCGAAGAGCAACAACTGAAAGAGGAAATGACAGCTCGTCCTGAGCGGATTCGTCTACGTCGTGAAAGTCAGAGCTTCTGGGAGAAAGAGCGAGACGAATTGGTTGCCCGTTTGGAGCAAGATCGCCGCCAGGAGAATCGCACTCAACGAGATATCTACTATGCACTTAAAAAGCGACTATCCAAGGAGTCGCATCTTGAAGGGCTTAACCGTGAAATCGAAGAGCTTCTTAGGAGAAGGAGTAGTGGGGAAAAACTGTCCGAAAAAAAGAATGAAGCTGATGCTTATAGTAAACGTCTGTCTGTGATTCGAGAGGTGGTTTCGCAAGGAGCTATGGTGCGAAAGAAGGTGAAAACTCTTGAGCAAGATAAGGTCGAAATTGATGCCGAGTTGGGTTTATTACTTCGTAGGTTGCGGGCTCAGCTCCCGCAGGTTCCAGGACTACGTCGTACCTTGAAGGAGCAAACTGGGCAGGTCGCTCGTTTGCAAATCGAAATGATGGATTTGCAGGCTCGTCTTGCGCGAGGATACGAATTATCTCCAGAAGAGCTTGAAGAGGTGAACCAGTTGAATCCTGAGATTTCATCGTTGGCGATTGATGAACTTTTCGAGGTGCGTCGCAACCTGTTGGGGTTTGAAATTGCTGATTATCAGAGCCTGATTACTAGTCTAGAAGATAGTAACCAGATAGCGCGACAGACGATTGTGGATGTCGAAAGCCAGCAGGATTTTTTTGATCGACGCCTCCTGTGGACGAAAAGCACTGGTTTGCTTTCACAAAATGAGATTGTCTCGGAGTGGCAGGGAACTCGCCAGTTGTTTACCAAGGAGAATTGGGAGAGGGCTCTAACAAGCGCTCGCGAGAATTGGTTTCCTCGTTTTTTTTCGGTTGCCGCCTTGCTGACCTTGGCTCTCTTTGTAGTTTTACGACGACCGCAGTTACTAGCTTACTATCGCGAAGTAGGAGAAGAAGCCCTTAAGCGTAGCTGCACTTCGATACGCCCCACTCTCTTGGCCGTCATTTACTCTGTTTTGCGCGGACTTGGTTGGTCTTCTTTTCTCTTCGCTGCGGCAATCATCATTGACCAGCCGCATTCCTATCGAGTTGGTTTGATCAATAGTGGGGTCTTTCTCGCGGTGGGGCTCTTTCTTTACGAATGTTCTCGCTCTTCCGGATTGTTTGAGAGTCATTTTGATTTTTCTCTCAAAAAGTTGCAGCGTTTGCGAAGCGCGTTGCGTATCTTTGTTCCGCTGTTGTTACCTTTCGTATTTACGGTAGGCGCGCTTGGTTTGGAGCGAGGAGAAGGATCCGCCGGACGTTTGGCCTTCATGGCGTCTTTGCTTATTGTGATGATGCTGGGTCACTACCTCTTCTGGCCAAAGCACTCTCTCGTTTCTAAGGAAGGACGCTCGCCGATGTGGCTACGAGCTGCTTATGCTTTGACGGTAATATTACCGCTAGTCTTTTTAGTCATGGCTGGGCTAGGGTATTTTTCTTCGGCATTGATTCTTCGCGCACAGGTTTTAGCGACGGCAGGGGTTTTGTTAGGGGCGTATTTGGCGAGTTGCTTGTTTACTCGTTGGATTTTGGTTTCGCGCCGTCGCCTTGCAATCCGACAAGCGATGGAGCAGCGGGAAGCCCTGCTAGTGGAACGGAAGAAAAACGAGAAAAAAGAAGAAATCGAGGATGTGCCGAACTTAGATGAAGTGAAGGCGCATGCGGTTGATGTAGTGGAGGTGGAAACGCAGTCGATCAACTTGGTTCGCTTTTGCGTCTACTTTGCAGTTTTCTTTGCGGTGATTTCAATTTGGTCTTCTTCTTTTGCCGCTTTTTCCGCGCTGGACCGAATTCCTGTAATTCCTGGAAAAGGTCAAGCCGAAGTGGGGCAAGCTTCGTCGATTGGTAGTAACAGTTTGAGTCTGCTAACCGGGGAGGGGATAAGTGGTTCAGGGGGAAGTGTAGTAGAAGATGTTTCTAGTGCTGCGGATAGCTCATTTGCTAGGGGCGATTTTCTCAGTTGGCAAGATGTGTTGCTAGCTCTTATTTTTTTCGCGATCACTTTTGTGGTAGCTCGCAATGTTCCGGGCTTGTTGAGCTTGCTGGTCTTTAGTCGAATCAAACTCGGTCCTGGTGGGAATTACGCTCTAACCACAATTGTCCGCTACGCCATTGTTTTGATAGGTTGTGCCATAGCACTGGGGCAATTGGGTATTTCTTGGGATAAAGTTCAATGGTTGGCCGCTGCGATCACTCTCGGGATTGGATTCGGCCTGCAAGAGATCTTTGCCAATTTTGTAGCGGGATTGATTTTGCTATTCGAGCGTCCGATTCGATTGGGAGACATCGTTACGGTGGGGGATATCTCTGGGAAAGTAAGCCAGATTCGGATTCGTGCGACCACTGTGCAACAGTTCAACGGTCGAGATTTGGTTGTTCCCAACCGAGAGTTTATTACCAGTCAACTCACGAATTGGACTCTGCGTGATACCGTGCTGAGGTTCGAGCTCTCAGTTGGAATCGCCTATGGTTCTGACACGAAAAAGGCGGAAGCGATTTTAAACCGCGTTCTTGCAGAGCATCCTCACGTTCTTAAAGAGCCTGGGCCAACTGTCCTCTTCAGGTCATTTGGAGCGAGCACTCTTGATTTCCTCATTTGGGCCCATGTGGGACGAGTGGAGCATCTTTCTCGTACGCAAAGTGATCTTCATTTTCAAATTGATGAGGAATTTCGTGCCGCTGAGATCGAAATTGCTTTTCCACAGCAGGATATTCATATTCGAAGCCTTCCTGAGGGAGAAAATCCATTGCGTTTGTTAGATGAACGAGAGGGAGAACGGGTGAAGAAAGAGTAGGAATCTCTGATCTTAGTTACTTTGAGACGGAATTTAAGTAGTTCTGCCATTCTTGAATCTCCGATTCGGTTCCATTATTGTCGATCAGATAGTCCCTAATTGCTATTACACAAGCATGTTTCTGGCTTGAGTCCTCAAGCGCTATTACTGCATTGGAGATGGCCATTGCATCAAGTTCCATCGAATTAGTTAAGAAGTGTTTAAGGAACTGATTTTGCGTATCTTCCGCGAATTGATTTTTTGCTGCTCGGAGAGCTTTTCCTAAATTTCGATTGAGCGAACCTTCTGCAAAGGCTTGAGATACTTGTTTGATTTCATATGAATCATTCAAAGTGGGAGAGAGAGTCGCGCATTGCGCCAAGTAGAATGACACCGAAGGAACCGCCGAAAGCAGGATGGTAAAGGTCGTTGCGCCAGAAAGAATGACACCCGGATGAAAACACTATCTGGGATTATGAGCCATCAAAG
>CAYUHN010000210.1:0-3943 GCA_964444495.1 uncultured Roseibacillus sp.
ATAATTGGTCTTTGAACCAGTTGCCTAATACGACCTCTGGCCAACGCACAGCCCCGCCTGTTGCATTAGCCTCTTGAATCCGCCTTTCAAAAAGAACTTAAAACTTACCGACTCTCCCTGATTACATAAAAAAGAACCTCTGTCTATTACTAATTTAACATATCTAATTATAAGATCTGGAGGCAGTATCAGTGGCTCGGGGTTATCCCGCCACTTGGAACCGAGGCAGCTGGCTCTATGCCATTCTCATCGATCACCTATTCTATAGCGAAGAACTTGTTTGCTACGATTATCGTATCGAAGAAAAAACAGGCTCTGATCATTCCGCCCTCTTTGCCCACTTTCGCTTTACTCGTTAGTCTTTCTACCATTTTAACCGTATCTTAATGTCTCACTCCCCACTCCTTACCGCACTCGAACGCCGCCAGCCACTCCTCGATGGGAAAACCGACTCCCTTCGCCTTTGTGACGGAGAAGGAGACGGCTACAGCCTGCGTGACATCTTCCTCGATCGTTTCGGCCCCCATCTTATCCTTTCTACCCGCCATGACCACCTCCTAAGCGAGTCTATTCATAAACAACTCGCCGCCACCGGAGCTCACGTCTCTTGGAAAAAGCTCTCCAACGACGCCAAAACGGCACCCTCTCCCCTCTTCGGTGATCCTATCGTCGACCCATTCACCATCGTCGAAAATGGCCTTCAGTATCAAATCGACTTCACCAGCGGATACTCACAAGGCCTTTTCCTTGATCAACGTCACAACCGTGCCCGAGTGAATCTTCTCGCCGGCCCATCCCAGCGGATCCTTAACACTTTCGCCTATACTGGCGCCTTCTCAGTCTCCGCCGCAGCGGCTGGAGCAACTACCACCACCCTCGATCTTTCCCAACCCTACCTTGACTGGGCCAAGGAAAATTTCCTCTGCAACACCCTTGACCCCGAAGAACACTACTTTTGCAAAGGCGACACCTTTCACTGGCTCAAGCGCTTCGCCCGTCAAAAACGAACCTTCGACGGAATCATCCTCGATCCTCCCACCTTTTCCCGCGACGACAAAGGCAAACCCTTCTCAGTGGAACGCGACTATCATCTCCTTGTCAAACTCGCCACCGATTGCCTCACCGAAGAAGGCTGGATCCTCGCCTCTACCAATTGCCGCCGCCTCACCGAGAGCGCTCTTCGCAAGCAACTCCGGCCAAGTATTCCATCTAGTCACCATATTGTGAGCACCCCCATGCCACCAGATTTCACCGGTGAACCCTACCTCAAATCTTTCTGGATTCTCCCTCGCGACTCCCGACTTCCCCCTTTCGAGAAGGGAAAACTCGCCTAAAAACGGAACAAATTCACTGCAGACAAAGCTTCTGTAGCATCACTCAAGATTCTTCTTGTCAAAGAACCCACCCCACACTATCACGCTCGCCCCCGCGCGAAGCGGGTTCTGAGAAAAAGGGTAGGTGGCCGAGTGGTTAAAGGCGGCAGACTGTAAATCTGCTCACGTATGTGTACGCTGGTTCGAATCCAGCCCTGCCCACCACTTTAAAATAAAGGAGTTATGATAAATCATAACTCCTTTTCTTTTGCCCTCAAAACTCCGACTGGGCAGAAACTGGGCAGATTCATCAGAGGTAAGTTGTCTCAAAATGGCTCGATTTGCCGCTTGGTCTTTCCTCTCTCAAAAAGCCTCCAGAAGCTCAAAGACAGTTTACCTTTGCGAAGCAATCCTCAAAAAGCGCTCCCCTTCTCGGACAAACGCTCTTTTTCCGCGTAATACTCAACAATGAACCAAAATCCTTCAGTTGCCCAAATTCCCCCTACTAACTCTGACCGCCTCTTGACCAAAAAAGCCGCCGCCAAACGCCTTTCGATTTCGATCCGAACTCTCGACCGATTGATCAAGGAAGGGCTTCTTGAGCTCGAGGAGCGAATGGTCGAGATTTTTGCCCGCAAAAATGGAGCAAACGCTTAGCTCATCTCTCGTTCGGATTTGGGAACGGCATCCTCGAATAACTGAGGATAAAACCAAAGGTCACGCTCGATCTTGAGTCCCAAAGTCCCCTCAAAATCGATCCATTCACGAAGACTGAAGCTCCCCCACTCAGGGAAGCCAAGACCAGTTGCAAAGCCGTAGAAGATTTCCGAGTCTGGGTCATACTCCGTGGCATACCACGTAGCAGCTCAAGCGGGATAGAAGTAGCGAGCAACCACGAGAGGATTATGCGCCAATCCTGTTCAGGCGACCTCTCGAAAAGAAGTCTCCAGCTCGGCTGGCATCAGAAAGTCGCGGTAACTTGGTTGAACTCCATATGGGAAATGTCCGTCTGAATTTGATTTCATAAAAAAATGGTTAAAATAACAAAAGAGAGAATCAAAAGACACTCTCTGAAAACTTGAAGGCCGCCGAATGAAGATTAGGCGGTTTTTTTGTTGTCTTCCAAATGAGGAAAAAGCCAACTCCACATGGACGAGACGAGTTTTCGTTCTCGAAAACCACTGAAATCCGTCTTGAGGATTTCCACTCAACAGGCCACGCCGAAAGCAGGAATGAGGTCATCGGTTATGTCCGTAAATGAGTCCACGTAGTCATGAATACAGAAAACATGATCGTTCCATCCAAGCGGACACATCTTTTCAATGGCTCCAAAATCTTCGACATCAGTATAATCACCGAAAACTGTGACCCGATTGCCAACCCATCTCCCGTGCGTCTGAAACTCCTCTTCTCGATCAGGAAGCACTTGGAAATCGCCTCAGCCCGCAGCTGGAGAAGTAGAAACGAGGATGTAGAGTGCATCGCTCAGTGATGCTGGGCATCCCGTATGCTCGACCTGCTTTAGGCCGAGCTCCAACTTATGCGGATGAACGAGCTCTCTTCGATCGAAGTTCACCAACTTGTGATATTGTCCCATAATAAAATGGTTAAGAATAATTGAGCCAATCGACTCACGAGTCAGCAAATCCCGAGAAGCCAGGGGGCAACTTGGAGACCGACTGCAAGGAGGTTCTAGGTTGCGAAACGGCAAGTGAAAAAAATCCCCCGCAGCTGGAGGGATTACAATGAGGAGTGAGGAAGGCTCCTCCCATGGAGCGTTCTGTGGAGAACGTTTTCAAGGAGGTTAGAAAGATTTTTTTTCGTGTAGAGGAACGTCTTTGATGCCGATGTTCTCAGGTAGACTCCCCTACCCTGGAAAATAGTTTTCTCGGATATGAAGCGGGAAGCTCATGGATTCATGGAGAACACGCGCAATTAGAATTTCTCCATTTTCCGAGACTTTGTAGAAGTAGTAGTAATTGTTGACCCTGTAAGAACGGCACCCTGAAACGAGCTCATCTTGTTTCTTACTACCTGCTACAAATGGGTCTTCGCAAATGCGCTCTCTCCCCTTCTCTAGCTCATTTTTATACTTCACCGCTTGCTCATAACCCCACTCCTCTAATCCATATAAACGAACGAGGTAATAAGGTCTTCATCGGCAAGTCGTGATTGTTTGAAATTGTCCATCAAAGGTAATTAGTAAAAAGCGGTCATTTTTTTGAGATTATGCTCTCTTCGCTTCTACTCTTCTTACCGCCTCTTCAAAAAGTTCGTCCATGCTAAGAGTGGAATACTCTCCTTTCTCAATTTGAGCAAAGCCCTCTTGAACGGAGGTTTTGAGGGTTTCGATTTTTTTGGCGTTCTCAAGCAACTCTAAATCCTGACGAGAAATCACCGCCCCATAAACCCTCCCATGTTTTTCGATTTTCACGGGGGTTCTTTGTGCTTCATCGAGAACTTGTCCCGTTCGCTGCTTCAATTCAGTAGCCGTTACATTCATAGGTAGATTCTTATTTAGCCTATTTTATCCATTTTAGACTCAAAGGCAAACTTTTCTCTAGCCCTCTCAAGCCCAGGGCGATCAAGCTAGGGATCATGACAGAAGCTAAAAACGCAAGGCTTGTACA
>CAYUHN010000211.1:0-3884 GCA_964444495.1 uncultured Roseibacillus sp.
AGTGGATCATGCGGATTACTTCTCGGTAGTAATCCGAGAAGCTCTTTCGATTGATTTGACTGAGGATTATAAGCAAGCGATGTAGCTGACAGGCGGAGGATGAGTTCATCAACATCGTGTGGGAGTTGAGTCTCAGACCATTTTTTCTTTTGCTCCAAAGCAAGCTTAGCCTTTTGGACAACATCAAGAGGACAGGTAGAACTCTCGATCTCTTCGAGAAGAATTCGGGCCTCTTCCTCTCGTTCACATTGGTGCAAAATCGAGAATTGATAGCGAAGGCAAATTAAGGGACTCCGGCTAGCCTGCCATGCCTCCGTGAGAACCTTCAAAGCCGCATCAGGGCGCTCAAGCTTTTCGAAAAGAAGTCGTGCCGAGTCTTTGGGGTCAGTTGATTTAGCAACTGCCCTTTCATAAGCAAGGTTTGCTTGCTCATCTTGCTTAATCTTTTTGAGTAGATCGCCTGCTTTTTCAAAGTTCTCACATTTGAGGTATAGCTCAACCGCTTGATCTAGTAGCCCAGACTGCTCTAGTGCTTCAGCCGCTAAGCTGGGGTTGTTAAGTTTATTGAGATAGATGGAAGTTGCTTCGCGGTGCTTTCCAGCTTCGATGAACGAGCGAGCCGCTTTGGCCCAATCTCCTAACAGATTCCCATAAATATAGGCGGCTCGCTCATGACGGCCCGCTTCGGTTTCGCGAAGGGCCGCATCACGGTATTTGCGTTCGAGTGCGAGACGAGTTTGGTAATCGATGTCCCAGCCATCAACAGCGTATCCGCCTTGTTGACCTCCCAAACTCAGATCTCGTCGCCCAAGCTTCCAACCAGGAGCAGCTTGTCCACGACGTCCTTCAAAACCACTCAAAGGAATGGCATGGCGAAGGCCTTCGAGGGTGTCCTTGTCGAGCATGTCGAGTAGGCGATTGAGCTCTTTTTGACGAGCATCGGAAACGTTTTTCCAGTTCTTCTTGGCCCAATCTTGTAATCGATCTAAGACATCTGGACCAGCTTCCGGTGGCCGAGTGCCCCACATTTTGGGTATCTTAAAGAACGGTGAAAGCCCTAATACTCCCAAACCAGCGGCTCCTCCAAGAATTGTAGTCAGCCCCCCACCTAGACTACTGAGAGGGTTTTTCTTGGAAGGTTTTTCCCCCGCTTTCGTTCCAATATCGTTTGATTCATCAGCGGAGAGCAACTCCTCTAGATCATCCTGAACAATGAGTTGGATGCCTTGAAATTGAGGTGCTGATTCAGGAGCGGCTCGGCTCGCATTCCAATCTCGTGAACCAATGGAAAAGTTTAGCAGTTGGGACGGAGAGAGAGCATCCTCCTCAGAGAACCCTACATTACCGAGATGCGGAAGAATGAGAGTAATATCGTGAGGAAAATAGGCGGCTGCTTCTTGAACCGTCGGCGTAGTGGTCAATTTGGTGTTATTAAGGAGAAATATCCCCAGAAAAGGTTCATGCAAAGGGAGAGAGCGATGGGAAAATTCAACGTCAACCTTTGTGAGAACCAAGACTCCTTGAGCTTGTAAATTATTTCCAGACTGTGGAACGAGAAAAAGCTGAGGAGCTGATTGAGGAGATTGCTCCCGTATCATTTTAACTTCTAAAAACCAATGCTCCGGACGAGAGGACGCAAGAAAAGCCGCCCGAGCAGTCGCAGGCAAAGGGACACAAGGTTGGAGGAAGGAAGTCATTAAACAGCAGAACGAAGACCGTCGATGAAAGCGTTAAGGGCTGGGTGCGAGGTTTTAGGTTTCCCATTCGGAGGAAGAAGATGAGCGGAAGAACTGATCAGTCCGTGCTCAGAATTCCAAGCTGCGCTTTGTGGGCATTCGAGAAGAAAAGACCAAGTATCAGCTTGAGCAGAACGAATATCGCAAAGATGAAGAAATCCACGGTCATCATAGTAGGCTTCAATTTTTTTAGACAAATTTGCATGATAGATGGTCCATGGCGCTTGATCATCAGGTGATTTTATTTCTTCAAAAATAGCTCCTTGTGAATGAGGTTGAGCATTCAATTGCACCCACCTCACTCCTTTAGGTCGAAGGCTAAAAAGATTCTGGTTATTAAAGAGAGCGATGCGCGATTTCTTCTGAAAAGTGATCCCTTCTGGCACGATGTGGATCGCGTTATTCTCCGAGTCGACGTCTTCAACTTGAGGAAAATTTGAAGACTTATCTTTTAACGTGATTATTCGTCCATTAAAGGTCACTTGTTGAGGATCAAGAAAGCTCTTCTGGTCTAGTTCGCACTCGGTAACGAGTCGTCCATCGATAAGTGAAAACGCTTCAGCTAAATCGCTGTAGACGAAAACTACCGCGCTGTTGGAAAAAAAGCCCTTCGAGGGAAGGAATGCCTACTCTTACTAATTTCGATTTCCTCTCGATCCCCTTCAATGTTCAACTGAAAGACACGACAAAAATCTCCAGGCTTATCAGCACTGCAAGCGACGTAAATTTGTCCCGATTGACCGACTCCTAGAAATTGGTTTCGACCTGGTAGCCCTGACGCCAAAAGCTGGCGACCGCACAGTTTCTTCTCGGGCCGCAAGAAGAGACTGGCTCGAGGACCAAGCCCAATCGAAAATTGATGACCGTCCATGAAAAAAGATTGAGGCTGAAAAATGTTTGGAGCAGAGAATAAGAGAGGTGGAATTTTATGTTTATAAAATTCGAGAGCCGGAAGATGTGGATTGGCAGTAAAGTGCTTCTTTTTCTGGGTGGGTTTGCGCTCTGGCCTGTCGGGAAGAAAGTCCTCGAGCGAAAGTCGAGTTTTCACCAGAAGACGATTGCCGCCTCGGAACGATTCTAGAAACTCTACATTCCCTTCGCCATCGAGTAGCAAGAGAAAGAGGCGTCCACCACGTTGAACCAATTGGTTGCACAGCTTGGCGAGTGCTTCCACAAAGGGTTGGTCATCAAGATTGTGAGGAGAAGTGATGAGAAAACAATCGGGCACACCTTCGGGAACAGAGAGTGAATAACTCTCAATAAACGAAAGCAGTGGCGCCGTGGCATCAAGATGAGGAGGAAGACTAGCGAGCTCCTCTTGAATATCCTCGACATCGGATAACGAGATAAGTTCATATCCATGAGGGCGAGAGGAATACACTTCGGGTGATTCTGCCGACTCAGCGGAGGGGTGATGAACGAGACCTAAGGCCGTTGCGAGATGAAATAGACGAGGAAGGCCCCAGTAGCGGAGACCATGATCCATGAGGATCAGACGCTGCAAAGGGGCCGCTTCGGGAGGGTGCTCACGTTGAAAGTAAAGTGCTTCATTCTGCGCGATTCTCGTCACCATCGTTAGGTCGTCATAAGCAAGTTCAGAGGGAACGAGGCGGTCGGGAGTGCCTTTGTTCGCAATGTCGCTGACTCCTCCGATGGGGAGCTCGGCTTCTCCTCGAATCGGTTTAGGAACAGAAAGAAGAGCAATGATTTGTTTAGCCAAAGCAGAAAGCCCTCGCAACTCGCCTCCCATTTTTTCGAGCTGAAGGAGCAGCGGAAGCGATTCGAGAGAAGCCTCAGGCTCTTCTGGAAGTTCAATGTTTCCGAGTTCGGGGAAGTCAACTCCAGTTCGAAGCAAATTTTCAAGATCTCCAGGACCAAGAGTAGCAAGAGATTCTAACAAACATTTGGTATCTCGTAAAAACCGTCCCCGAGAAGGAAGATTTGAAATCTCTTGCTTCCATTTCCTTGGAGGCTCCATCCGCAACTCATCGAGAATGAGTTGAGCCTTTTCGGAGGAAACTTTTTGGGAACTTCTCTGAAAAATAACAAAAGCTAAGTTAAGCTTAGCTTGCGAACCTTTTCGTAATTCCTCTGGAAGAGATTCAATTTGATGAAGGCTGTACTTAAGACTTTCTAGAAGTTTGTAGC
>CAYUHN010000212.1:0-3873 GCA_964444495.1 uncultured Roseibacillus sp.
CTAGATCGATAGAGAGATCGGTGAACTCGAGGCGGTTGCGGCCAAGTTTAACATCTCCTGTGACCTCAAAGAGAAGAGGCTCCACGCGGCCCATCCCGATGTCATTGAACGCAACCACGCGAGCCGCGTAGGAGTTACTTTTAAGGACCGTGGCATCGATGCCAGCGAGAATATCTTGTGTCTCGACAGCTTCGGTTCCTACGGCGATTCGTCGCCAAGCCTCGTTGGGTGCACCGATGTTATCGAGGTCGATTTCTTCTCGTGGAGCAATCTCGACATACCATTCTCGCAAGGGGCGGTCAGAAGTAATGGTTCCCTCGATATCGTCGTAGACCATGATTTCGGAGTCATTGGCAGGAGCGTTAATGGCGATTTGCGGACGGAGGTTGGCTTCATCAACGTTTTTAGCCACCACTTGTCCAAAGTGGGTGTTGTCGGCAGAAATGCGAAGAAAGTAGATCCCGTCTGGCTCACTAGCGAGAGGGAGCGTCGCGATCACTTCTGAAAAAACATCACCGCTGCTGGAGGCGATTTCGATATAGTCGGGGTCTTCAAGGCTTAAGGCATATGGATCCACTAAATCAACTGGGGCATAAGCAACCGTCCAAGCACTCGATGGAGGAATGCCAATGATCTCAGCGATGACGTCAACATTGCCCGTCACGACCTCGCCTGCTGCTGGGGAGAGGACTCGAATTTCCTGATTCCCTGCAATGGTTATTCCGGTGCTTTCATTTTGGAAAGGGAGCAAGCCTTCTGTACTAAGAACAAAGGAAGTGGATTCCTGACTAGTGAGCTGTCCACTCGAATCTGTAGCGGTCGCATTGAGCCGTAGAAAGCCGGTAGCACTTGGGGTAAAGACCGTTGATCCCTGACTATCTAAGCTTTGCGTAATCCCATTGACCGACAGGGTAACCGTTTCAACTTGAAAGTCATCAGTCGTAGCTACTTGCAATAGGACGGATTCGCCCACTCGGACGCCTTGCGTGCTGGTATCCAAATCAGTGACACCAATGACAACCGTTGGAGGGAGATCTCGGAAGTGACGCCCAAAGTCGAGATCGTCGATCAGCTGCCCATTGCTCAGCGTGACGATATGAGCATCGGCCTCAGGAGTAGTGTGGTTTACAACTTCGACCCCGACGAGGTCAAAACCAAAAGAGTTGCCTCCATTGCCGAGAGAAACTATTTGGATGAATTGGAAAGGAGTAGGGATATCGAAATTTTCGAGATCAATTGGAGCGCTAGCTGCTTCTCCTTGTTCAATCACAGTTAAGAAAGTGAGATCATCTGGATCGCTACCAACAAAGACATTGACCAATTCATCACCTTGATTTGCAGGAAGAGAATGCAAGAGAAAGTCGGGTCCCGGCCCATCAAAAATCTGCTCATCAAAACGAAGGGTAATCGAGGCTTCTTCTGGGAGAGAAAGAAAGGCGGTCCCCTGGGTTTTTTCGCGTCCTCGCACGCCGATGGGTTCGAGAACGACTTGGGGGGAAGTGAGTGTGATTCCTAACTCTAAGTCATCCCAAGTGGAAGGAAACTCGGAGGCCATTTGACCGTAAGGTTCATCAAAGTTGCCTACCCCAGGAGCGGCGTGTACGTATTGGACGACTTCATCGGGAAGAAGGTCTAAGTTCGGTGGTTGAGTGTTGAGGGGAAAGGTCTGGATACTAGGAGTTAGGAGTTCTTGGCGAATGTGATAGAGCCCTGGGGGAACGAAATCGAAACGGTAGTTTCCGTCTTCGTCACTGGTGGTGGTTCGTTCTCCAGTATCGAGTTGTCCGTTAAAATTGATATCGAGGTAGACAGTTGCTTCCGGGAGAGGTGAATCATCGGAGAGATCACCATTGTTGTTAACGTCGGCAAAGACCGTGCCTTGCAAAGTTCCTCCGAGAGGGTCGACACTGAGCGGGTTGGTGCGAGTTTCGAAGACCTCATCGCCATCGAGACGTCCATCATTGTCAGTATCGGCGTCATTGGCATCAGTTCCGAGAAGACCTTCTTCCACCGAGGAAAGGCCGTCACCATCAATGTCGTCAGGAGAAATGGCATCAAGGCGGAAGAATTGTCTCTCGGGCCCATCGAGAAACTCCATTTGAATAGGATTGCCGTCGCCCACGATAGGGGTCCCGAGAGGATTGAAGTTAAGAATATTTATTGAACTAAAAAGTTGATACCGGCTGCCTTCATTGGAACTCCAATTGAGGATGGGAGAATTGTCTAACAAAGAGATGTCGAGCTGAAGGCCAGGATTGGGGGAGAATGGGTCTGTTCCTATCCAATATTCGAGCCGAGTGGTAAGACCATCATTATCGTGGTCGACATCAAATTCCCAAAATTCGAGTTCATTGATTTCGAGAAAATAATCCCCCGGGTTTTGTTGCCCGCTGACAAGTTGGCTGCAGAGTGCTGTGGATAGAATGAGAGCGAGGTTATATTTCCAAGGTTTCATGTGATGTCGTGGGCTAAATAAGTTAGATTGTGGAGTTGTTCTTTTGGAAATCGATTACGATTAGCGGCGGTGGCGGCGAAAGATGACCAGAGAGCATGTGCTACAGAGAAAAATGACCGAAGGTTCGGGAATGGCCTCGATGACTAGATTGTCTAAGGTAAACGGAGAACTCGTGGTGGAGAGAGAGACGAGGTCCTGGAAAGTATCGGGGAAGAAAATCGTCTCGAAGTCGTCAACTCCGTTAGTGCTATCAAAGATACCGTCGGTAGTGAAGGTGTGAGAGACTTCAGAATTGTCGGAAAAGGTTCCGACAAAGGTCACCGAGATGGCATCCGGAAATAAGGAGCTGAATTCGGAGAGGTCTACCGAAACTGCGTTAAAGGGATTGTTATCGCCTTGAACAATGGTGACTTCGTTGCCGATAAGAAGTTCGAGGTATCCTACAGAGGAATTGAAAGCTCGGCCGGAATTGGAAGAGCTTCCCAGCGCAAAAGTGCCGGTGAATTGAAAGCCGTTTTCTTCATAACTTTCGACGGCTTCGGCACCATTAGTTGGAGGGGCCTCATCAAAATCGAGAACAAAGGTGGTGGTTGCGTAAAGAGGGAGAGCAGTAAGGAGAAAGGCTGTAAGTTTCATGATGAGGTGGTAGTCTAATTTGAGAACGTTTTTTTTAACTGATTTGCGAAAAAAAAATCGAAAAAATAGACGTGCTACTTTGCAATTCGTTCTTAATTTACTTACAATAAGTAATGTAGAATCAAAAATCGTAGACTTTGCTACTCGTGATGGACAGTTTCATCCTTCACCCAAATAGGAATAGGAGTCTGAATATTCTGCTAGAAATATTAAATGTTTCTTGGTCTCTTAGCGTTTTTCAATAAGTGTTCGACCTTGGTATTCAACAGAAGTGTCGGAAGCCCATTTCATTTCTGGTAAAGCAAGAATCTCTAAAAAGATGTTCTTTACGACCGCATCTTCAAAATCGGAATGAAATCTCACTTCAATTTTTCTTGGTTTTACGACACCTGCCATCGCATTCCCCTTATAGTCATCTTCATACGAGAGCCCGTTTCTTTTCACGTCTCTATGCTGAACGAGAGAAGAGAAAAAGAGCACAGCATCACGGCCAACTCATGCGAAATTTCTTCTAAGCCAAATACCTGCATACTTTAGTCGAGATATTGTGATAAAAGCTCTTGTCAGAGCGAGCACTTTTCTTTGAAAGGTGGCGGGGGCTATTCCTCTTGCTAGCGACCCTAAATTTATTCAAAACGCAAAGAAAGGTGTCTTTATGTCCTCATAAGTTGCTACTCATGGTAGTCAATCTGTCATCTTCTTATTGTGGTCTTCCGCCATTTTGTGGCTGGTGCCCTTTAACCCATGGTAAGAGCGTGTGCGAGGTTAGAGTCTGTCGAATG
>CAYUHN010000213.1:0-3773 GCA_964444495.1 uncultured Roseibacillus sp.
ACCGCTCCCAAGCTGACTACTCAGAACCTCTTCAACTGCAGATTCTAGGATAAATGGATAAGAGTCAAGAGTTTATGCGCTGGATGGCCTTTTCTAATCGGTCGATCTCGATTTGGAGTTGATGGAGACAGGTGCTCAAGGGGTGTATCGCTTGCAATGGACGACGGTCTTGGAGAGGACTTATGAGGTTGAGTTCTCGAATGATCTTTTAACGTGGGATTCGCTCACGCCCGATGGAGTTTTGGGAAATGCCTCGGGAGTAAGTGAATTCACTCATGCGCCAGAAAGTGACGTGGGCTTCTATCGCATCGTTGAGATCATAGATTAGTTCCTGAATCTTAACCGCTTCAACTCCAATACGTTGACATGTAAGGGGTGGGGGAACGGTCTAAGACCATGAAGCCCTCAAGAAGGCCTACGCAAGCTATCAGCGCGGCTCATTTTCCAGCTTCTCGTGTCGTTTTTATGGTTGAAGATAGAAAGTGTGGAATAACAAATCTATGCGAAGACTCCGAATTAGGTGAGAGTTTTGCTTGTCTATTTGCTGATTGCTTCAGCTGTTTTTGCCCAAGAAGACGAATATTTGGGAATAGGGCATTTCCGAAACCTTTTACGACCCGACGAGCGAAGTGCAGCTAGTGGGCAGTTGATTCAAGAGCATTGGAAGGACTCCTACGCGCCGATGTTAATTGAGTGTCTGCGTTTTGCTCGTAGCTCAGAAAGTCGTAGTCTCATTCTCGATACCTTGCGAAAGGGAACAGGAGAAGACTATAAGACCGATTTATCCAGCTGGTGGCAATGGGTTTGGAAGCGCCCCTATCAACCTCATCCTCAGTATTCAACATTTAAGGAACAGGTCTATCGCCACATTGATTCCCGCTTTAGTGAATATTTTGATGATAAGCCTGAGAGCCTTATTCGCCTGGATGAAGTTCGTTGGGGAGGAGTTGTACGTGATGGCATTCCACCTCTAAAAAATCCGGAAACGACAAAAGCCATAAACGCAGGTTACTTAAAAGATGATGATGTCATTTTTGGGGTGTCTTTTGGTGGCGAAAGCCGAGCTTATCCAAAGCGTATACTCGCATGGCATGAGATGGTGAAAGATGTAGTGGGCGGGCGTTCGATCAATGGTGTTTATTGCACCCTTTGTGGCTCCATGATCGTTTATGATACAAAAGTGAATGGAACGCATTATGAGCTTGGAACGAGTGGTTTTCTTTATCGTTCCAACAAGCTCATGTATGATCACAAGACTCAATCGATGTGGTCCACCATAGAAGGTAAGCCTGTGATTGGCCCTTTGGTCGGGAAGGGGGTTCAATTGAAGCCTCTCACCGTCGTCACGACTACGTGGAAGGAATGGACTCGACGACATCCCGAGACAACAGTTCTAACGCTCAATACTGGATATCGACGGGATTATGGAGAGGGGGTTGCTTATCGAAATTACTTTGCTACTGACGAACTCATGTTTGATATTCCTAAGGAGCTCAAGGATTCTCGCTTGAAAAATAAAGATTCGGTATTAGCTCTTCGATTTGGGTCACGAGAAAAAGACAAGGTTGCTTTTGCTCCAGCGTTACTAAAAAAAAATCCACTTTACCTGCACCGCCATGATAGCACTTCCGTAGTAATTTTGACGGATCGTTCAGGAGCTTCGAGGGTCTATAAATACGATGAAGTCACTTTTGCCTCATGGGATCAAAAAGAATCTTTGATTGATAGCGAAGGCAAGAAATGGACCCTATCTGAGAGTGCTCTGGTATGCGCCGATGGAAGAAGACTGGACCGCTTTCCATCTCACAATGCTTTCTGGTTTGGCTGGGCTTCAGCTTATCCCAAAACGCAGCTTATCGACTAGAGGTTGACTGGATAGAAGACTTCCCTCTAGCGTGAGAATTGGTCGAAAAGCAGCCAGTTTACCGATTAGAAAATTTAGAGTTCAAAGATGGAAAGACTGCGGCGGCAAAACTGTTGCTGAAAGACTTCGAAGTGCATGAACAGGAGATTTTGGTTACGTTAGGGCTCTAGTCCGCTTCAGCGGCGAGGTTGAGTCATCATAAACTCATTTCCAGCGGGATCGATGCACATGGCGAGGTGGAGAGGCTCTTCTGGAGTGTCGGTCGGTTCGCGCGTCAAATCTCCTCCATGTTGTTTTAGGAGTGTGATTGCTTCGCGAAGGTTATCGACTTGAAAGGAGAGTCCTGTCCAGGTTCGTTTTCCTTCACCGCCACCATGGATTCCTACGATCCCATTGGCAATAACCACTTCTGACCAGACCTCGCTCGCCATGGTGACTTCGCCATCGAATAGGTCGCGATAGAAGTTTACCGTCTCTTGCCAGTCGGCAGCCCAGAGCGTGTACTTAGTCTTCAACACTTTCATGGTGAAATGATTCGCTCAAGTGGCAACCAAAAGCAAATGGCAAATGCCTGTGAGCTAAGAAAAAGCCGAAGGCATTGAAGTGACTGGAAGCTCGTAATCCGCCTACTTGACTCTTTGGCTTGCTATCAAGCTGATAATTACGAGTAGCGTGCCAATGAAGAAAATCGTAGTTGGCGACTCGCCTCGAATAAAAAGGAAAGACTCGATGATCCCGCAAAGCGGAATGAGAAAGCGATAGCTAGCCAATAAGGGAACCGGGAAAATCGTAGAGAGATGATTCCAGATCGCAAAGGCTGCTGCTGATACAAATGATAACCAGATCGTGATGATCACTACAGGCCCAGAGAAGAGAGCTGGGATTCGTGGGATAGCGTTGATGCTGATTAGGCATAAAATAAGTCCGCCCGCAAAAAGCGAGAAACCGGTCCCAGCTCGTGGTCCAATAGTTGGCTTAAGCTTACTGTATATGAGCACTCCTGTAGCTCCGATTCCGCTCGATAGTAGCATTAAGAAGGTCCCGAGAATTGGATGAGAGCCAAGCTTGTCGGGAGAGAACGAGGCGATGGTGATTCCGACGGCTCCAATCGTGAAAGCGGCCCACTGCTTACTGGTCGGCCAGGAAGCCTTAATAATGAAAGGGGCGAGCAGGATCCACCAAAAGCTTCCACTGGAGACGAGTAAGCTCGCGAGGCTCCCGCTGGCAAACGATAAAGCGAGATAAAAGAAGAGATATTGACCAACCGTTTGAGAGGCTGTGAAAGCCACGAGTAGCGGTTTAGAGGATTGTGCTAATTCCTTCCTCGGGTTTTTGGCCAACAAGAGAAGGGCGCCACCAGCAATTGTGAAACGGATTCCGGCAAAGAGCCAAATATCGAGCACATTAGTTTCGATGTTACGAGAATTCCAGTCGGCATAAACGGCTTTAATGCACGGAAAAGCACTGCCCCAAAGAAGGGCGCAAAACATTACCGGAAGAATAATTCGAATCGATTGCGGTCGTTCTCTTTCCGCCGTTTTTTCATCTGGCATTTCTATTGATAGCTAAAAGTGAAAAGAATCAGCTGCCGCAAGGACGTCGTTCACCAGTGCTCAGGTATTCAAGAGCTTTCTGAAAACTGGCTCCAGAGAGGAAATGTTCGAGGTTTCTGTCGATTTCGTGACAATGAGACTTGTGCCAGGCCGAGATTTCATCGCTGACATTTTTGAGCTTTTCTAAATGAGCATCAGGATCCTGATCGCGAGATTCGTGATCAGCAATGATGAGAAGTCGTTTTTCGAGAATCTGAGCAAGTTCCGGATACTTCATGTGTGGGCGAGCTTTAAATAAGAATGGGCATTTAGAAACAGAAAACCGAAGAAGATCCAATTGGACGGAATGCGGTGCT
>CAYUHN010000214.1:0-3694 GCA_964444495.1 uncultured Roseibacillus sp.
AGTTTCTTTAGGCGTTCATCAAGCCGGCAAAATGCTCCGTTTTCACATTCTTCACATTCACCTGTTTCCTTAAAGTTTTGCAACATTTGTGCCGCTTCTTCGTCAAGTTCATCGAAAAGGTCAGCCATTTCTTCGCCAGCTTTTCCAACTTTTCCATTTGCTTTTACTTGGTTATTTCCCTGCTTTTTGCCAGCTTGGGCCATTCGTTTGGTCGCTTCGCGAAGGTTCTCTAGCATTTTCTTCCGCTCTTCGGGCGTCATTTCTCGTGCTTGATCTCTCATCTCGCGAAGCTTCTTCATGTCTTCAGCGGCTTTCTTAAATTCTTGTGCACCAAGTTTGAGGCCGAGTTGGCGAGAAGAAGAGAGGTCAGATTTAGAAAGTTCGGCTGCGGCGAGTTTGAGAACCGCTTCATCTTTTCGTGCTTCGAGGCCTTGCATCGCCGAAGCGACTTTTTGCTCGAAGCGAGCGAGTTTACGAAGTGCCTCCTTTTGGTCTTTGGTTTCCTTGAGGGTATCTACCAGCTCTTTTAGTTCTTGTTCGGAGAGGGCCTTTTTTTCGTCTTCATCCAGGCCTTCGAGTAGTTCTTCGACTGCTTTCTCAATCTCGCTCTTCACTTCTTCGGTACGCGAGAGCATGTCGGTTTCAGCATCAAGGCGTTTTTGAACCGCTTGGCTGTTGGGAAGGGTCGCTAACCAGATAGAAGCGATGAGACCTACGATGACAGCTCCGGTAAGACGAGTAGGAATGTTGAGTTTAATGCCCTGTGATGAAATTCCCTCAAGTTGCTGAGCTACGGAGGCTTGTTGGAGTTCGTAGACTTCGCCTTGGCGTTGTTCTTTTCGGAATTGTAAGTGGGAGGCAAGACCATCCTTTAACTTGAAATGTTCATCACAGCGGCGAGCGGTTTGGCTGCGGCTTGGGATTTGGCTTAGTGTCCAGAGCACTGCTACAACTAAGGCCCAGAATAAGATAGCAAGGTAGCCGAACCAAGGGACTTGCAGTCCTTGCGCGCGATGGATGATGGCGTAAGCGAGCATCGCTACAACAGCTGCTAATAACGTCCACGAGAGGGCGGTTAGGCTCACTCGTAGCGAAAAACGTCGGCGTGCTTGTGAGAGAAAATCTTCAATTTCTTTCAGTCCCATGGCGTCATTCTTCCGAAAAAATAGCGCGAGGTAAATAACGTTTATTTTAAAATGGCGTTTACGTCATTAGTCGAATTTGGGAGAGCAATGGGCAAATTTTTAAACCTGTCTTAATGTTTGTAATTTGTTTATAAAAAATGAGTTAAACATTTTCATTTTGAATTGTTGATTTCGCTGACCGTGAGTGTTTTCGACTTGGCTATGATTTCCTTACCGTCCGAGAACTTCACAGATTGTGGTTGGTCGGTCCAATTGTAGGCAAGGTAAGTGATGGTTTCATTTTTTCTGAGCGCTAGAGCCCAAGGAGAGTCGGCAACAATTTTGGGTGCGGGTTGACCATATTTCTCAAGTGTTGAAACCCAATGCTCCATAAATGGGCGGCTGTTGCCAGCTTCGCAAGAGGCGTTTGGAAAAGTTGAGAGGTGTTTTCGAGCAGGAGAGGGATCGTAGAGGGCTCCGTACATCAGGATCAGATCGCCCCAATCTTTTTGGAAGTCATCGTCGGCTTCTCTGTGCGCGACGAGATGCTTAAAGTTCCGTTCAACGTATGCGGGATTTCTCCCGAGAAAGAGTGAAGCGGGGGTGAAGGGAAGCCAGTTAATGCCGTGGATATGGTCAGCATTGCCTGAGAACCAGGTTCCGTAAGCTCCTTTACCTCCCCAAATCATTCCCAAAGTGGGGTTGGGGTAATTGGAAGGGAAATTTGTCTCGGCGACATCGAACCAGTATTCTTCCATCGCTGTTAGTTCGGTATTAAAGAGAAAGAGTCCTAGGTCGCGGATAGTTTTCTGGTTGCTCACTTCACCCCAAAGCGCGAGGGCATACCAAGCGTTGAGAGCCTCGGAAGCAGATTCTTGGTTGTTCCCATCACTGAAATTAGCGTGACCTGAGGCCCAAGAGTGGCCAGCGTAGAGATCAAAGCAGCGCAGATAGGGGAAGAGTTGGTCCTTGTGGTCGGGGGAGGCGATGTCACGAACCAGTAAGTTGACTATCGGAGCCCATTGCTCTCCCCATTCGGGATTGTGTCGAGTTATCTCTGCTGCAGCTCGAATGAAATAGCCATAGTGAAAGTGGTGGTCGTTGAGTTCCTTGTCGCTACCATAAGCTGGGGGAGATGCAATCAGGGTGTTCCAAGAGCGATCGTAGTAGAGAAGAGCATCGTTTACTTTCGTCGAGAACCAATTTTCTAAGAGAGTTGCGGCTTGATTGAGAAAGGTCTTTTGAAGGTCTGCTGCGTCGATGGCTTCTGCTACTCCTGCCAAGCTTACGAGTTTTCCGAGGTCTTTGCCTCCCCAGTAGGAATCTTTCACTGGAGGGGTTGGTTTAGCGGCTTCTTTTTCGAGTTGGGAAAGAAGGGCGCTTTGGTCAGAGATGGCTTCACCTGATAGGTAGGGGAGGAGGCCTTGTTGTGAGATATGAGTAGTAAATGAGTTTCCAATTGCCAACTTCATGGGGCCTCGAGGACTGAGAAAAGATGATTTAGTGAGCGGAGCTTTAGTGTATTTCCATTGATGAGGGTAGAGAGCAAAAAGGGTTTTGAGGTTTTTCTCTGAGCTTTTACCTTCGCGCGCTACGCAGTGGAATGAGTAAAGAGTTTCAATGGTGCCTTCTGAAAAGCGGTAGCTCACCTCAGTATTCGTTACATGATTATGAGCGAGACTAGCGAAAGTTTCTAAGGTGTCTGCGGAGTCGTCAGGGAGCAGTCCGATCGAAAAATAGCCTTTGCTATCATGAAGAATGTATGAGTTGTCATCCATTTTTTTCCATTCTGATCCAGAAGAACCATAAAGAGCGTAGTGCCGCTCGTGGAGGGTGATGATGAGCTGGTTCGGCTGATGATGAATGGGTGGACGAGTCGGCTTTTGAGCGAGTGAAATTTTAGGTTGTGGGCGGTCGGAAGCAACGGAGTGTTCGAAAAAAAGAAAAGGACTACCGTGGCCAAAGTGAGTCAGAAGCGGTGACTTTTCGTGCTGGAGTTGCAAAGTAAGAAACCAGTCTGACGAAGAATGGTAATCTGCGCGAGAGAAGGAGGAGTTGTCCGAGAGGCCAAGAAGAAGATCTCCCTGAGGTCCGAGTGCGGCTGACATAATGTGACCACCAGCTCCGGTGACGCCGACACCGGCGTGGCCAATGGCGAGACCTTCTTTCTGGCATCGAGCTACGATGGGATGAGCAAAGAGATTTTCGGAGAAGGGTTTCCACATTAAAGAACTCCACCATTGATTTGTAGGAATTGGTCGATCGTTTTCTGAAATTTGATAAATCGTGTCAGGTAATGGCTGAACTTTCTCAGGGCGTTCGAGAGTGATACTGCCGGGTGCAAGAGCGTCGGGTGAGAGAATATCCGCAGTTACACAAGCTGTAAGAAGGGTAAAAAGAACAACTTGCCAGATTCTTTTGTCTTGATGGAAACGTAGGCGGACTCGGGGCATGGCGTAAACCTATCTTGTTGTGCTGGAGGGGGCAACTCCAAGACCGTCGATTTTAACTAATTATTCACAGCCATCCCACAGAAAGTTGAATTTTTGAGGGTAGCTGGCGGCCGCTCC
>CAYUHN010000215.1:0-3614 GCA_964444495.1 uncultured Roseibacillus sp.
AAAAAGAAGTCGACTCATGGGACGAAGAAACCGAAACTGCTAGATATCGAGAAGCGCTTGCTCAGAGAAAACAGGCTCTGAGCAAAGGTGAAAAAGTCCCCAAAAAAGAACCTAAAAAGCCAGAAAACCCCTTACGAAATCCCAGCGTACCCGGAACACTATTCAACGGAATGGTTCACCCTGTCGCACCTTATGGCATGCGAGGAGTGATCTGGTATCAAGGAGAAAGCAATTCAGGGAACGATCCTAAGGAGTATCGCAATCGCCTCCAAGCTCTTATCGAAGGTTGGCGCTCCACTTGGGGACAAGAAAAACTCCCTTTCTATTGGTGCCAATTAGCGAACTACAAACCCGTCACCGAAGAGCCACTCGGCGATGAAGTCCACGGTTGGGTTTGGGTGCAAAACGGCCAACGCGAAGCACTACAACTCCCCGACACTGGCATGGCTGTGCTCAATGACATTGGCGAAACTACCGATGTTCATCCCAAGAACAAAATCGATGCAGGTAAGCGCCTCTCACTCTGGGCCCTCAGCAAGGTCTATGACAGAGACCTCGTCTACAGCGGACCACTTTACAAAGAAGCCAAAGTCATAGACCACACCGTGCTCATCACTTTCGAACATTCCGGCAGCGGCTTAATGGTTGGCAAAAAACACCTCATGAACCCCACAACCGAGGCCAAAGAGCCTCTTCAGCGCTTCCAAATTTGTGGACCCGGTGGGGAATGGAAATGGGCTCAAGCCGAAATTACTGCCAAAAACACCGTCACTGTTTGGCACGAAAAAATACCTAAACCCTTGGAAGTTCGCTACGCTTGGGCCCCCAATCCCGAAGGGGCCAATCTTTACAACAGAGAAGGCCTCCCAACTTCAGTCTTTAAAACTGGAAAACTCCAATAGTCTCATTGAAAACCTATGAAACTACTCAAAGTCCTTGCCCTCGCCCTGATGGCCATCGCCTCGACCTCTGCTCAAGAGTCTAAGGAGACAGATTTACCCAGAATCCTAATCATTGGAAATTCCATCTCGATTGGTTACACCAAGCCACTCAAAACCATCCTCGCAGAGAAAGCTGAAGCCTTTCATCATCAATATAACTTAAACGTTAACATCTCAAAAGGAAATAATCCTCCCCTCCTCAGCCCACCCGAAAGGCCGAGACGTCAAACACAGCTCTTTGTTCTTGTCACCTAATCTGACCTCGATCTATGTTAGCGCATCATTTAATAGACGTTATGAGTTTAAAAGAATCCTTAGACGCCTTCAAAGAAGAGTTCTTGAAGCAGGTTCCGGATGAAGTTCTGGAAATTGTAGGTCGGAATATGCAGGCCCTTCTCGCTAGTGGGCAAAAAGATACTGTTCCGACGAGTGGGGCTTTTCCTTCGATGACACTCAAGGATAGCAAGGGGAGCGAGTACGCTCTTGGGGCGGGAGCAAGTAAGCCACAAGTGATTTCATTCTTCCGGGGCTTTTGGTGACCTTACTGTGTAATAGAGCTGGATGCTCTAAATGCCGTTGTAAGCGAGATTAGCGAAAAAGGTTCCGAGCTTCTCGTTATCAGCCCTCAACTTCCTGAAAAAAGCGAAGCCCTAATTCAAGAAAAAGGTTACACCTTTCCGATCCTTTTTGATGAAGGAGGGAAACTTGCCGACGAGCTCAAGCTCAGCCATGGATTTACAGATGAATTAAAGGCCGTCTACGAAGGTTTTGGTATTCAAGTCGGGGAAAGCAATGGCACGGATGATTGGAAACTCCCGATGCCTTCTCGTTTTATTACTGATGCGGAAGGCTCCATCACCAACGCCGAAATTAATCCCGACTATACGAGTCGTCCGGAACCGGCAGATATTGTGGGACTTTTGTCTTGATAAGACCAGTTTAGACTTGCGGGGTTGAAAAAGCTGGTTCTCACTTTCGCTAACTTTCTATTGTTCAGGTCCTACCTGATAGAAGAATGAAGTTTGAGTTTCCGCCTCTCTTCGTACTTGAACAGAACGTTCCCCGCCACTTCCTGTGAAGCTACTGCCGGTTACAGCGAGTAGGTCTAAGTTCTCCAAATCTTCTGAACCATAAAATTGATAGAGAACTCCATTGAGCGTATTTGCTACGGTAAATTCAGCCCAATCCTTCGTGACCTGAATGGATGTGATATGCGGGGTTGGAACATTCCCAAAGGGTTCGAATTCATTGCGAAATGACCAGGATAGAATTTCTGGTATAAGAGGGAGATCACCTGAACCAGCGATGAAACCGACAAAAAATTCTTCGGAAGTGATGGGGAAAGAGATATTGAGAGCTAGGCCTGCGGAGGCTGGGCGGATTCCAGTTTGATTCCACCTAATTTCTAAATTATTGCTCACCCCATTGTAGTCAATCCAACAGCTCCAGACTTCACCATTGGAGAAGGATTCGGGTTCGATTCGAGTAAGAGTCGAAGATTGAGGAAAACTAAAGTTCGCATTAATTCCAACGTGATTACCATTGGGCTCATTGTTGCCACTTCCAGTCTGAATTTCTGAGTTAAAAAAGGTATCGAATTCAATTCCAAGACTTGAGCCGAGTCCATTGTATCCGAGTCCTCCTGGAGCTTCAATATTTGTGATGCTGTCTTCAGACGCTTCGGGGAGGATAATAAAAGCAAACCCATCACCCCCACTAGTAGCTTCATTCATTACGAATTGAAAAAAGGTGCTGAAACTTTGGTCATTCAGAGTAAGCGCGTCTTGGAAAAAGGCTCGTCCAGCTTGGTTCGGCTGCATGCTCATAAGCCTAATGACATTACTATTTCTACTAGAGCTATCGCCTACGATAAGGAGATTGTCGGCGCCCGTAAAGTTTGGGAATTCGAATTGAGCAATAGCGAGCTTGAATGAAAGAAGTGAAGAGAGAATAATCTTAAGTTTCATTGTGGGTGTCCAAAGTTCTTGGCCCTCTAGTTCGACATTTAATGAAAAGAGGTTGATGATATTTGATACATTTCAAGCTAACACCAGCTTCGGATATGGAAGCTGGTGTGATTGATTCAATATTTTCTATTCTTCATGCCCGATCAATTCGATACGGAGACGATAGAAGTTTCTGTTTTGTTCATCGACAGTGAAGGTCGAATAGACTTGTTGGTTCCTTAGGCCATCAACTGCAGCTCCTTCGGTAATGAAGCCGGGGCCAACCCAAGTTCCGTTTCCAGCGCGGGCACCAAGTTCGTTCCAGTCTCCCGTTAAGGTAGAAGATTCTTCTACAATGTAGCAGAGATCAGTAGGTGGATTGACCGGAAGATGGAACTCGAGACCAGCAAAGGGAGGTTCATCTAGGCTTAATACGAGACTTGGGACGGGATCGACCTGATTCGAAGTAAGTAAAACTCCAGTAACTGGATTTACCCCAAGCCCGTAAGCTAAGAGGTTCGCGAGCCCTCGAGGGTTGTTCACTGCTTCCGGAGTAGCATCAGCGCCAGTGAGGCCAAAGCTTGCGACAAATCCTCCGAAGGGAGTTTCTTCTCCGTCACCCGATAAGGTGATGTTGACCGTTTCGGCAACGTCTCCATCATTTCGAATCAGGATGCCTCCTCCGCAGAATCTGTGGGTGAAACGAGTTTAAACAGCTTCAGATGGA
>CAYUHN010000216.1:0-3568 GCA_964444495.1 uncultured Roseibacillus sp.
GCACCTACGAAGACCTTGCCAAACCTGCTTGGAGAGGCCAAATCTTGGTTCGTTCCTCTAGCAGCCACTACAATCAGTCTCTTCTTGCCTCTATTCTCGCAGCCGACGGCAAAGCGAAAGGATTCGGGTGGGCACAAGGAGTCAAAGATAACATGGCTCGTCCCCCACAAGGAAATGACCGCGACCAAGTTCGCTCAGTCGCGCTTGGCCTCGGAGACCTCGCAATTACTAACTCCTACTATCTCGGTCTTTTAGAACAATCTGATGAGGAAAACGACCGCAAGGCAAGAGCAGCGGTCAATGTCATCTTTCCTAATCAAGAGGGACGTGGCTGTCACGTGAACATTAGTGGAGCGGGACTCATCAAGGGAGCCGATTATAGCAAAGAGGCTCTTGAGCTTCTGCTCTACCTCACTTCTCCAGAAGTCCAAGCTCAATACCAAACTCTCACCTCCGAATTTGCAGCTATCAAAGGTGTGGAACCCACCGAACTACAAAAGGCTTGGGGAACCTTCAAACCCGACTTTACTAATTTACACAAGCTCGTTGATTTCCAGCAAGAAGCCGTCAAGGTCTTTGACCAAGTCGGCTGGCAATAATGTCTTTTTTACAACACGTAATAAACCTTAAACGGTTTAGTCATAGGCTCAGAGCGCCCAACCTCACGGTTGGGCGCTCACTTTCGTGGGTATTCGGGCTGGCGCTATTAAGCCCAATCTTCTTCATCTTCGGTGGAGTGCTGACTGGCGCAACAGGAGAATCGTGGTCACATATCCGAGGGTATCTTCTCCCCGAAGCCTTAAAAAATACCCTTATCCTAATTTCCGGAACTTCCCTTCTCGTCCTTTTGTTAGGAGTCCCCCCCGCTTGGCTCATCGCTCGATACCAATTCCCCGGCCGTAGCCTTCTCTCTATTCTTCTCGTTCTCCCTCTCGCCGTCCCCCCATATATTGCCGCCTATCTCACTACCGACTTACGAGAGGCCCTCATCCCTTGGTTAGTCGAAGTACGACTCAAGGACGGAGTCGAACGCTACCTTTTGTTAGAGAAAAACCTCCGCTTTGGATGGCTCATTCTCATTCTTTCTCTCACCCTTTACCCCTACTGTTTCCTCTCTGTTCGTGCTGCCCTCTCACGTCATGCCTCTACGCTAGGAGAAGCTAGCCGCCTACTTGGAGTATCTCCATGGCGCACCATTTTTTCCATTCACCTACCTCTTCTCCGCCCTGCCCTCGTCGCTGGTCTATTTCTATGTAGCATGGAGGTCATCAGTGACTATGGTGCTGCCAAATATTTCGGAATCAATACCGTCACCCTCGTTATCTTTCGCACTTGGTTCAGTCTCGATGAGTTGGTCAGCGCACGCTACCTCGCAGGTTGGGTTCTTCTCACCATTTTTATCCTCGTCTATTTGGAACGCTTGCAACGTGGGCGAGCTCAGTTCACCACCAGAAGCGCTCACCCTCCACGAACTCGTATTCGCCGCCCCTTTCGCTGTATTCTCGCGATTCTCATTTGCGGTTTTCCTATCATCCTCGGCTTCGGCTATCCTCTCTTCAAACTCGTCTCTTGGTCGCTCATCGATACAACCTCTCAGGCTTGGCTCCATTTCCGACGCCCTTTTACTCACTCCCTCTCACTTGGACTAGGAGCCACTAGCACCTGCCTTATCTTCTCTCTTCTCATTCTTACTACCGCCCGCTTCACGCAAAAACGTGCTGACAAACACTTCAGCGCTCTCTTACAGACAGGTGGATATGCCACTCCCGGCACGATTATGGCCGTGGGTATTCTTGGCGTAGCCAGCTTCGTACGTTCAGTTCCCTTTCTTGCTCAAAGCCCACTGGATCAACTCCTTCTCTCGGGGTCCTTCCTCTGGATTAGCTTTGCCCTCACCTCCCGCTACCTCACCGTCACCAGCCAGGTCCTCCATTCCGGCTTCCAGGCGATTCCTTTATCTTGGGACCAAGCCGCTCGTCTGCTCAATCGTTCACCGCTAGCGGTCTTATTCACCATACATCTTCCCCTCCTGCGCGGTCCTCTTCTCTCTGCCGGGGTGCTCACCTTTGTCGACATTTCAAAGGAACTTCCCCTCACTCTTCTCCTTCGCCCTTTCGACTTCGAAACACTGGGAACCACAGCCTATAGCTTTGCAAACCAAGGCCAAATCTATGCTTGCGCGAAGCCCGCGCTCCTTCTGATTCTTCTCAGCGCCGCCGGACTCTCTCTCGTTGAAGGATTCGGCTGGAAACACAAACGACCATATAACCAAAATGGGTAAATCCGTCCACATTCAAGACATCACTTTCCGCTACCCTGGCAGTCGAAATCCGATCCTCGAGAGCTTCAGTCTCACTCTCAATCCTGGTCAGATTATTTCCCTCGTCGGCCCCAGCGGTTGTGGAAAGAGCACTCTCCTTCGACTTCTGGCCGGTCTCGAAAAGCCAAATATTGGAGAAATTCACTTTGATCAGAAACTCGTCACGAGTCCTTCCTTCTCTCTTCCTCCTGAAAAACGCTCTCTTGGCTTTGTCTCACAAAACGGAGACCTCTTTCCCCACCTCACCGTCGCCAAAAATATCGCCTACGGCCTTCATCGCAAAAAAAGCAAAGATCGCCGTGCGCGAGTCGCCGAATTACTCGAGGCCATCGATCTCCCAGAAATCGGCAAACGCTTCCCCTCCGAACTCTCTGGCGGAGAATGCCAACGCGTTGCACTCGCTCGTTCCCTAGCTCCTGCACCCGATCTTCTTTTACTAGATGAACCTTACAGTAGTCTCGATCAAGAACTACGAGAGCACCTGCGCAACCTCACCACCAGCCTTCTCAAAAACACCAAAACCACCACCCTCTTCGTCACTCACCATCAAGACGACGCTCTTGCTAGCGGCGATCAAATTGTTCAAATGGAGAAGAAATAAACTTACTCCCCACATTCCATTTCTATTCGTCCTCTTGACGACCTATTCCTCTAAAGATTCACAAATTCACGAATTTCATAGCGATAAGTCGAATAACCGTCAAAATAAACCCGCGGTATTAAATCACCAAAAGCGTTCACCTCTGCAATAGCGAAAAAGCCCCTAAATAGCCAAGAAAAACAAGCCACCTCTCTTACAAATATTATTTATCACCTTCCACAGGTTCTACGTAACCATTGTATTTTTCCTTTGCTATGAGGTCGGCTAGGCCGGCAAAAAACCAACGCTTAGAATTTTCAGAAATTGGTTCTCCCTGTTCATCAAACCCTTTGGGAAATTCTTTTTCAATCCACACATAGTAGCGCTGATGCCTGTCGAAATTAATCTCTGATTCTCCCTGCTTAATCATTGTAACATGCCAACCATGCATCCCTGAGCCACGATCATCGTATCTCCCTACAATAATTTTGCTGAGTTCATCTGGCGATTGCTTCAAATACGCATCAACTCTGATCGTGCTCACCGCCATGGAGGCTTCTTTCTCAGTCTTTTCCTGGTAGTCCGTATGTGGACCAGAAGTACGCCAATCACTATTTCTCACTCTCCTTAATAGCAACCTTTCACTTGTTGAAGAATCCTTTTGAATC
>CAYUHN010000217.1:0-3549 GCA_964444495.1 uncultured Roseibacillus sp.
AAGTGATTATTCTCAAATCGGTCCATGAAGGGAAATTAGCATATGCTAAAATTTCCGCAATTTAAATGTTGTTTTTACCGCAGTAAAATTTCTGAGGCTTGCGTTGAGCGACGTTCTATTCCTCTCGGCCGCAGCAGCTTTTGAATTTTTTTCCAGAACCGCAGGGGCATTCTTCATTTCGTCCGACCTTGATGGTGGGGCGACGCTTGGGAAGCTCGAGCTTCACTTCGGGTTTAGAAGGTCTGAGGTTTTGAGCTGAACCCGAAGGGCCGGAGAGATTCTGTTTACTCATTTGGCCGGCTGTAGGGGGTTGGCCTCCTCCGAGAGCGAGGGGAAGATTACGAAGAAGGTCTTCGTAGGCTTCTAAGTTAGTGGTGCTTCGGAAGAGGTTACCGAGAGCTTCTTCCTCAATATTGGCCATAAGAGCTTCAAAGAGGCGATAGGCCTCGTTCTTATACTCGACCAATGGGTCTTTTTGGCCTTGCGCGCGCAGGCTGATGCCATCGCGCAGGGAGTCCATATTGTAGAGGTGCTCTTGCCACTGGCGATCGATCCCGACAAGAATGATCTGACGTTCGAGGGTATCGAGCATCGCTGGATTCTCTTGAGCGACTTTGAGTTCGTAGGCTTGTTTAACTTTGCTGAGAATGAATTCGGAGATCTCGTCTTCACTCATCTTCTCGAATCCAACTTCTTCTTTTTGTAGGCGAAGAGGGAAGGTGACATTGACCCAGTTGATGAGCTCAAGGTGGTCGGGTTCGCCATCATCTCGCTCATTGAGATAGTGGGCGACTTTGCTTGGAATGACTTTGTCGATCACTTCGGTAAGAAGCTCGCGAGGGTCCTCGGAGTTGATCACTTCGTTACGGTATCCGTAGACCACTTCTCGCTGGTTGTTCATGACGTCGTCAAAATCGAGGACGTACTTACGTTGACGATAGTGGTGCTGTTCGACGCGCTTTTGAGCCGTTTCTACCGCTCGGTTGAGTAGGCCATGCTCAAGGACTTCGCCTTCTTCCATTTTGAAGCGCTCCATCATCTTGGTCATGCGATCAGCAGCGGCAAAGTTGCGCATTAGATCGTCTTCGAAAGAGATATAGAACTGAGATTGTCCTGGGTCGCCTTGACGAGAGCAACGTCCACGAAGCTGGCGGTCGATTCGACGGGATTCGTGGCGTTCAGTACCTACTACGAAAAGGCCTCCTAGTTCAGGGATGCCTTCGCCAAGTTTAATATCGGTTCCACGTCCAGCCATGTTGGTGGCGACGGTAACGGCGCCTCGTTGGCCTGCAGCAGCAATGATTTCGGCCTCTTGGAGGTGAAATTTCGCATTGAGAACGGCGTGTTCGATTTTAGCCATTTTTAACATCCGTGAGAGGGTCTCCGAGGACTCAACGGAAGCGGTTCCGCAAAGGACGGGTTGACCTTTCTCGTGAGCTGCTTTGATGACGGAGATGACAGCGTTGTATTTTTCTCGGCGAGTTTTGAAGACCTGATCATTGAGGTCCTCGCGAAGATTGGGCTTGTTGGTGGGAATGGGAAGGACATCAAGATTATAGATGTCTTTAAATTCGGCGGCTTCGGTCTCTGCTGTTCCCGTCATTCCTGCCAATTTGATATAGAGGCGGAAGTAGTTCTGAACCGTGATTGTTGCGTAGGTTTGAGTTTCGGGCTCAATTTGGCAATTTTCTTTAGCTTCGACTGCTTGGTGAAGGCCATCAGACCAGCGGCGGCCAGGCATTTCGCGCCCTGTGTTCTTATCAACGATGGAGACTTGACCGTTGGTGACAACATATTCGACATCTTTTTCGTAGATACAATAGGCCTTCAAGAGTTGAGAGATGACGTGCATCTTTTCACCCTGAGCATCTAGAGTTCCGCTAATATTCTCTTTTTGGGCGCTACGTTCTTCGTCGCTTAGTTCGAGATTGGCATCAATGTCAGCGTAAGCCTCAGCGAGGTCAGGAAGAACGAAGGCATTAGGATCGTCGGGGGAAAGGAACTCGCGTCCCATTTCCATAAGGTCGGTGTCGTGAGCCTTCTCGTCTACGGTGAAGTAGAGTTCTTCTTTAGTCGCGTAGAGTTCGGTTTTCTGCGCGTCCTGATACATGGAAAGCTCCGCTTTTTCGACTAGGCGGCGAATATCGGGATCCTCCATGTAGCGAAGGAGCTGACGATTGCGGGGCTGAGCAAGCTTGAGTTTGAAAAGAGTGCGACCAGCTTCTTCTGGTTCTTCGGCTTCGAGGTGTTTTTTGACCGTTTGCGCCAATTCACCACAAAGGGCATTTTGGCGTTTTACGAGGCGTTCGATGAGAGGTTTGTATTGCTCGTATTTTTCGGTGGAAGTGGCGACTGAGGAAGGTCCTGTAATGATGAGAGGTGTTCGCGCTTCATCAATTAGGACGGAGTCCACTTCATCAATGATGGCGAAGTAATGGCCGCGTTGAACTTGTTCTTCTCGCGAATTAGCCATGCCATTGTCACGAAGATAGTCGAAGCCAAATTCGGAGTTGGTCCCGTAGGTGATATCACAACCATATTGTTCGCGACGGAAGTGAGGCGGCTGTTGGTTCTGAAGGCAACCAACGGTTAGGCCAAGGTAGCGATAGAGAGAACCCATCCACTCTGAGTCCCGGCGGGCAAGGTAGTCGTTGACCGTGATGACGTGAACCCCAAGACCGGTAAGGGCATTGAGATAGACGGGGAGAGTGGCGACGAGAGTTTTACCTTCCCCAGTTTGCATCTCTGCGATTAAACCGCGGTGGAGGCCAGTTCCGCCAATGAGTTGGACATCGAAGTGGACCATTTCCCAGAGCTGTTCCTGATCGGCGACTTCGATCGTCTTACCGCACATCCGTCGAGCTCCATTTTTGACAACCGCAAAGGCTTCAGGAAGGATCTCGGTGAGATATTTTTCGCGAAGTTTAGGGAATTGAGCCTCGATTTCGCGGAAAGCGTCTTTAGCGGCTTCAATTGACTCTGGGGTTGCAGCTACGCTTGGGAGAGATGAAAAATCGGATCGTAGCGCTGCGAAGCGGGTCTCAAGTTGGGTGCTGAGCTCGGTAAGAGCTTCGGGCTCAAGTTGTTCAATGGCTCGTTTGGTTGGAGTGTTGAGAGGGAGAAAACGATGGAGATAGGACTGCCACTCGCGGGTTTTTTCAACAAGGATCGATTCAGGCTGATCTTGAAGAGCGAGTTCTAACTCATTGATTTTTGTTGCTACCGGACGCAAGCGCTTGATTTCGCGTTGATTTTTCGTTCCGATGATTTTCTGGATAGTCCACTTGAGCATGAGAATGGGAGCGTGAGCTGAAGGTGTGCTTTACACGGCAAGTGCCTCCGGTGCAAGGGGCGCTTCTGTGAGGTTCTTAAAACTGCAAAAATCCTTTGCAGGCGGTCGGCCAATATTTAAGTCATTGCAAATCAATTGATTGAGCTGATTGAGCTGACTTTTTTAGAGACGAACTGGCACGTCAAGTTGTCTCACCCTAGTCAACTTGACGCAATAAGGCCCTCAGGATGCGATAAAAATCACAGCCTGAGGGCCTG
>CAYUHN010000218.1:0-3459 GCA_964444495.1 uncultured Roseibacillus sp.
TTTTAGGCCTCGTTGAGGCTCCAGCCGTAGTCGCTGTATTTGATGGTCGCTTTGCTGGTATCTTCTTTAAAGAAAGGATCGACGAAGGCTTGAACGGTTCCAGAACTCTTGATGAAGTCATCTTTGAACCAATCAAAGATAGGAGAGAGAGTCAGAGTGCCGTTGGAGTAGTTATTAGTATTCTTGTCGGCAAGGAAGTTTTTCGTTTGCTCTGTAAGTTGCTCTGCAAGTTTGACCGAGATGAAGGCCTCGTTTCGAAGAGGAGGGCAGCCTGCTGAAGCGCAGTTGAGAGCAAAGTGAATACGAGGCTCGGCGTAGTTTTTACGAATGAGCTCATGTTCTATTTGATCGAGAGTGTAAGTTTTGCCAAGAGTTTTGACGATGGGCAGCTTCCAAGGTCCATTATCGCCTCCGACCTCATCTTTGAAAGAGGAAATAGGGTAGTTTTCGAGGACGAGGTTAAGAGTAGCTGCGTTGTAGAGGTTGATGAAGTAACTGAGTTGCTGATAGCCGCTCCAGTCATTGATTTCAGAAACAGAAACTTTTTCGAGGTCTTTCAGGTACTGCTCGAGTTTGTCTTTATCGGACTTTAGGCTCTTATAGTTGACGCCGTTTGGTTTGACGTGCTTCTGCAGTAACTCAGTGAAGCTTGTATGCTCTTGATCGAAGCCAAAAGTTAAGCTTGTGAGGAGGATGCTCGCAAGAAGGGTAGCGATTTTCATTTTTTGTCTTTCTAGTGTTTAGTAGTTTTTATTTCGCCTGTTGAGGGTAGGCGAAGAATGTGCTGTTGTACCCCCGGTGGGGAGAATGATTAGAGATAAGGTGTGAGTAGAGGGAGGAGACGGTCAATCGTTTCTTTTGGCCAGAAGTCTTTCGGGGTCGCGAGGGCATTGGCAAGAGAGCTGTGCTCAGGCCAATCCGCTTCGGTGGGGATTTTTGAGATGACCTTACAGATGATTTCTTTCGCTTTTACTACGTTTGCTTGGAGGACTTCTATTGCAGAGCTAGCCGTGACGGCTTCTTCGTGAGGCTTCCAGCAATCGTAGTCGGTGACCATGGCGAGAGTCGCGAGAGCAATTTCGGCTTCGCGAGCCAGTTTAGCTTCTGCAATGTTGGTCATGCCGATGACATCGCAACCGAGTTGGCGGTGGATGATCGATTCCGCTTTTGAGGAAAAGGCAGGGCCATCCATGTTGAGATAGGTGCCTCCAAGGTGAGTGCGGTAGCCGGCTTCATTAGCGGTTTCGGCAAGACGCTTGCTAAGGTTGTCACTATAGGGGGCAGCAGGAGAAACGTGAGCCACGATGCCTTTCCCGAAAAAAGTCTGATGAGCACGGTTACTGGTTCGATCGTAGTATTGATCGGGAATCAAAATGTCGCCTGGATGATAGTCTTCTTGTAGGCTTCCTACGGCAGTAACGCAAATAACGAAGCGAACCCCTAACGAGCGGAGAGCCCACATATTGGCGCGGTGATTGATTTCTGTGGGGAGAAGACGATGACCACGACCGTGCCGGGGAACAAAAACGACGTCTCGATCTGCGAGCTTTCCTTGTACGAAATCGTCCGAAGGGCTGCCGAAAGGTGTCTCGATGGTAACTTCCTTTCTCTCGGTGAGTTCGTCGAGCTGATAGAGTCCGGAGCCTCCAATGATGCCTACGAGGGGAGAATTCATAGCGATTGTTTAACAAGAGAAATAACTTCTGTCACCGCGAGATTCCGACTGTTGGGAATCGACGGGAATGCGAGATGCTGGCCTACCATCTCGGTGTTCCCAATGCTATATAAATGGGTCTGTTTTTCTATCGATTGTGGTGCGCTCATCGTATTGAAAGGTCTTTTTGTGACGGGGAAAGGCGAGAGGTTATTCCCAGAAAAGTCTAGCTTTTCCAACTGGAATTCACCAATTTTATCAATTGGGGGAAGATTTCAGCCAAAGAAATTCGTTCAATCCTGGAGAGAATTTCTCGATGGCCGATGAGCAGCGCAACTATCGGAAAAATTCGCCTGAAATCATTCCGTCTCTTCCGAAGGAAGCTCACTTTATCAGTTCAAAAATATTCAATAAATAAACAAACTTTTGAGAATCGGCCTAAATCCTTTAGGGATCTTTTTCTCCGCTTCCAAGAGCTTTCCAGCGACGATGGAATTCGCGCCCAGTATATTTCTTGGGATCGGCACCGTTGGCGAGAGCTTCTGCGCGGTCGGCACGAAGTAGAAGTTCGAGGCGAACTTCGTCGGAGCTGCTCCAACTGCGGGTCGTTTTTCCACTAACGGTTGTGGTGGATTGGATGCGTTTGGGAATAACGAGAAAGGGATTGCAGGGGAGATACCAAGCGGTGAAGCGGATACGTGAGGCTCGGCCAGCCTGTTCTGCAAGCTTGCGCATGGCGTTGCCTAGAGATTGAGGATCGAAGGTGGTGCGAATGGCAGCGACATCAGCGCAGAGGTCGCGGGCTTGTTCATTCCAGCGAGGGCAAAAGAGGTAGATAAAGATGGATGCGAAAGAAGCAAAAATGGCAGCAGGGCGATCAAGGAAGAGAGCGAGAAAAGTGAGAGGGCAGACCCAGGGCAGGGCCCACCAAAGGATTTCTGCGCGAGTCGCAAGCCGACACCATTTATCTCGCATGCCCGCAAATTGAGCTGCTACAAGGGCTTGCAATTCATAACGAGTTAGTTTTTCTAGGGCTCCGGTAGTAGCAATAATTACATGTTGCCGAGAGCAGGGGAGCATGGCGATATTAGGAATGGGAGATTTGTTGGTTTGAATGCTTTCAACAGGTTGGTTGAGAGCAATGGCGATTTCCTGAGCAATGTTTCTAAACTGGTTGGTAGGAGGTTGGGTATGCACGTGACGAACGATGATGTCGGCGATGCGTTCGAGAGGAAGGGTAAGAATGATGAGGGTTGGAAGACCGAGGGAGAGTAGAACGATCGCGGCCCAAGGGAAGGAAGGGCCTCGACGGTTAAAGCACCAAGCAGCAATAATGATGGCGAAGACAAGGATGCTACGGGCGCTGGAAGAAAGAGCGTGGTTACGGGCAGTGCTGTTAAGGCTAGTGAGCATGGTCTCTGGTCACTTCAGTATAAGGAGAAGAGGAGATGTATTCGAGGTTCAATGAGATATTCTTTCCCCAAAATGATTTGGAAAAGTGAACAAGACGGAGCTGGTATAGGCAGGGTTCTTGCGTAGATGCGGCACCGCGCCTTAGCGTGCCACCTCGAGAGAAAAGTGATAGCTTTGACAGAGCTTCAGTCATACAATTTCGCGAGGAAATGAAAATGACGCCAAGATTAAGAAGAATATTCTCGTTAAAGAGCAAGATAACATCAACAGATCTTCTATTTGTAGTAGTTGGGTGTTTCGTTAGTTTTCTTCTTCTTGGGTTGCTGCAAATAAATTTGGAAAACAGCCCCTTTTACGAAGTTTTACCTTTGTTGGCTTGGCTGCCTATTGGA
>CAYUHN010000219.1:0-1778 GCA_964444495.1 uncultured Roseibacillus sp.
GAACGCTCCGAGGCAAGAATCTTAATTGCCACCAAGCGATTAAGCGATTTCTGGCGAGCTTTATAAACCACTCCCATACCACCACGACCCAAGCATTCTAAAATCTCAAACTGAGGAAATCGGTCCGTAGTCTCTTCGGGAGCAGGCGGTGGGAGAATCCCTCTCCCCTCACCCTCGGGGATGAAGGTCTGAGAAACCAAGGCCTGACGCATCAGACAAGCAGGACAAAGCTCTTGAGGAGAATTTTTCGGAAGAGAAGAATCACAATCGGGACATTTTGGAGCATTCGTTGAATCAGTCATTTGTTCTCCTCCCTTCAAAAAGATGGCGTCTCATTTGTTACAAAGTTTTTTCTCAAGAGCTCAAAGCGGCAAAAAGAGACTGCATCTCCTCCTCGACCAAGGCCGGACTATCAAGAGTCCTCGTCACCTCATCCTTCAAAAGCCCCCGATAGCGTTTCCGCAAGCGATGAACCGCTACCCGCAGAGCTCCCTCGCTCATCACCAACTCTTGGGCTAATTCGACATAGGAGATACGATTCGAATCCGTGGTGAGGCAGGACTTCAAAGCCGAAAATTGTACTCCGTTTCCCTCTTCCACACAGAGCTGTTCCAGATCGTTCACCACCTTCCCTAGCAAAGCTAAGGCCCACTCTTGATCGTAGAGTTTATCCGGGCTTTTCTCGTGGCCGACGTCAAGCGCGAGGCCCGTTTCAGCATTCTCCCAATCAAAGGAAAGCGTCAACACCCCGCCCCCTCGCTTCAGCCGACTGGCCCGCTTCCATTCGTTGATCATCCAATGATTGAAAGATGAGAGAAGAAAAGTCCGAAAGCGCCCCTTCTCTTGAGGCAAAGACTGCAGACCTTCGCTTTCGATGAGATGAGTGAAGAAACCCTGGACCAAGTCTTCGCCATCCTCCTTCGACTTCCCTCGACGACGAGCATAACGGTAGAGCGGCTGCCAATACGTCTGAATCAAAGCCTCCAAAGCTTCACGCGCCTCAACCTGCCCACCGCGAGCAGCCTCTTGAATCAAAGTCCAACGAGTGGTGGCAAACAAGGTTTGAGAAGAGGAAGACATCTACCCCTCTTCTACCATCTTACTAAAAAGGTGTTACACAAAAAGATTACTCAAATTCGCCAAACTCGCGGTTCATTCTTTTTACTTTGGCATCAATCTATGTAAAAACCTACTTCCTAGGCATCCAGACCGCAACCACACTCCTCTGAGACCAAGTAGAGAATCAACCGCGACAACTCCTAATGGCACCCAAGCATTTCCTCTCAGCCCTATGCCGCCCTATGCCTCTTCGCTTGCCATCTCGCCAAAGCTCAGACTCTCACCTCTCACATCTTTCGCCCAAGTACTGCTAATCCAGAGATCGTCGACTTCGATAACTTTCAATACGCCTACCTCAATAACCCCAATAACAATGCCCAGCTGAGAAACAAACTCGTAGTCTTTCTCCCCGGCACCGGCGGAACCCCTTTCTTCTATCGTGAATTCCTCCAGTATTCTGCAAGCTTAGGCTACCATTCTCTTGGGCTCATGTATCCCAATAGCCGTTCTGTTGCTCGACTGTGCAATTTTGAGGAGCCTCAGAACCCAGACTGTCCAAGAGACGTTCGCTTAGAGATTATTGATGGTTCCGATCGAACGGACCTCGTTGAGGTTGACCGCCCAAACTCCATTGAGAACCGCTTAATCATGGCGATTGCCTATCTACAGGAAAACGAACCCTCTGAAGAATGGGGCCAATTTCTCCATACGGACAGCTC
>CAYUHN010000219.1:1878-3433 GCA_964444495.1 uncultured Roseibacillus sp.
GCTCTCATCGCGAAGAGACACGCGGTCAATCGATGCCTCGTCTTTGCCGCCGCGGATTGGTTTAGCTTTGAAGACCGTCTCGCGGATTGGGCCAATGAATCAAGCTCCACCCCTCCTCGTAACATGTATATCTTTGCACATGAACGTGACCCCATCGTGCCATGGAACCATGTGCTCTCTCTAGCGAGAGCCTGCGATCTCGATCGCTTTGGGGAAGCTCTCAACACCGACTCCCCTCTCACAAAATTCAGACATCGACACATCCTCACCACGAGTACCGAGGAAACTTCAAATTTTCATAACTCTGTCGTCGTGGATCAAAACACCCCATTAAATAACGAAAACGGTGAGCCTACATTTCAACCTATCTGGCGTCACATGCTCCTATCAGAAACTCCACCCCTCTCATTCGAGCCACTAGGAACAGAGTCCATCACTCTCCACTGGCAAACTGGCATACTCGAAGAAAGCACCAATCTACAAAACAGGACAGACCAGACTGGCTTCGAAAGCCCACGAACCTTCCTTCGCTCCGAAATGGAACCAAAACTCTTTTTCAGAGTACGCCAGTAACCAATTACACGCCCTCAATTTGTCCTGCAAGCGCTCAACTCATCTAAGCAAACATCGTTGTAGCGACAAATAACAGGAGACACACCCGATGATACTATCAACATCGAAAACAGATTAAATCAACCGAACTTCTCTAACTTTAAACGAAAATAATTACCGTTAAAACGACACCATTTACTATATTTAATACCGTATTCTATGCTGAATAAAATGCTCAAACACCCTTTTGAGATTCAGTGATTTTCTAGAGGTGCTAATGAGACTAAATCTCAACGTCTTGAGATTCAATCTCACTACATTTTTAGTTGCTCAAAAGTAATAAGAGAGTTAATAATTCTAAGGTTATGGATACACAAACTATTACTAAAAACTGTCAAGCTTGTGCTTACTGGAACGGAGCTTCGAGTGAAAAAGGTGAGTGTCGTCGTCACGCTCCTCAGAACATTGTTTTCAAAGTTAATGAGGAAGTCAGCGTCGAATCTCGCTTCCCCACTACAAGCGCCTCTGACTGGTGTGGCGATTACAGCGCCAAATAAAGACAACTTTACTGAAAATTCAACTTCAGCAAGCTTCCTAAATGGAAGCTTTTTTTGACTCACTTGTTGCAATTGCGTCTCAATAAGCTTTATTGCCTGCATGCAGCCCGAAAAGTTCGGCCAACTTCTTGCTCAGGCCAAGCCCCTTACCCCCGAGGGAGCTGATCTCATTCTCGACCTCCGCGAACTCCTTCTCAACGGCGGCCATCCAGGAACTTGCGTGCAATGCTTCTTCGCTCTCTTGGGAAACTTAGAGCGTCCTTCGGCACTAAGCCCCCTCCGGCATTGGCTAGAAAAAAGCCTCGAAGTGGCGGTTTCAATCAACGGAGAAACCCGCGAAACCCTCCCTGTCAGCCTTTCCGGCTCCCGAAATCTCGTAGACTATTGCGAACAGGTCACCGATCTCATACGCAATGATCGCAGCTATTCCGAAAATCAAATCGAAC
>CAYUHN010000220.1:0-3398 GCA_964444495.1 uncultured Roseibacillus sp.
GCAAATATTCCTGAAAAATGCAGAGGCAAACGAGTATTCTTTGCCGATGTTTCACAAAACCTTCATAATTAACAAACGGGCTGGAAACAGATTAATCAATCGGCAAAGCTCGGAGAGGACGTTGCTTCTCTTCTTCATCGATCGGAAGCGCGCGTAAGGGCTTGGAATCTTCCTCGACTGGTTCTCTAGTGGGTTCGGGCTCACTGGGAATTTTTGATGCGGGATTTTCAGATGGAATCTCCGCCACCTCCTCTTGCTCAGGACTCAATTGAAGCTGCAACGGAGGAGGAACTTCATTCCGCATCAAGATATCTACTCGACGATTGATTGCTTGTTCCTCAATCGAGCCCTCTAGCACCTTCGGAGCAGTGCTTCCGTAGGCCCGAACAATAATGCGATCCCCATTAAGGTACATCGACTCGACCAACCAATTGCGAACTGAATCAGCTCGGCTTTGCGAAAGATTCAGATTATAGCGAGCGGGGCCGAAAAGGTCGGCGTGCCCCTCAATGATACAGAACATCTCAGGGTTACGATCAATCAGCATCGCCAGCTTCATAAGTCCCAACCGAGCGGTCTCGCGAAGTTCTGCGCTATCGTATTCAAATAGTAAATCGCTGGGAAGAGCTGCCCGACTACGCGTCAACTCACTAGTAGCCATATTAAGAAGGCCATCAATACTCGCGTACCCACTGGGTAAACCGTCAGCGGAAAGACCCCCACTTCCTTGCTTGCGCATATCTTTGAGAAGCTCGTCAGGATCAACAATGTCAGCTCGTACAGAACCCTCTTCAACAAGAATTTGCTCTACAGAAGACTCTGGGAAAAAATTTTCCGTCTTTCCAATTTGATCGAGCACATTATCGATGCGTGGGGCCGCAACAGGTTCCAGCACTTCGCCAAACTCTTCCCCTGACTCCAAAGGAATATTCGCGGACAATTCCACTTCGGGTTGAGAAATCTCTGGCGAAATATCCAATTCAGAATCATCCAACTCGGGAATAAGCTCTTCGATCTCGGTCAATAGTTCAGCAGCATCGATCTCTTCGAGTTCAAAAGACTCTTCCTCAATTTCTGGTGGGGCTTGTGAGACCAGTTCAACGTCTTGAAGCTCGAACTCGCGGCTCGTAATTTCTTTAGGTTCTTCCAAACCGAGCAAAACCTTCAACTCCGACATCGCAAAGAGAAGCCCACTAAAAAGAAGAACCCCAATAATCACAGATACCAAAACGGCAAACGACGAACCTCGCGGCCCCCGATCATCTCGGTCTCCGTAGATACTTTCGCGCTCCCATTGATATGCTCGTCCCATTTTATCTTCTCTATTCTAACGCCACACTCCCGCTATAAAGGCCAAATTTTTCCCATCTTAGTCACAGAATTTACCGGAAAAGTAGGACAGGGACATGGCAATCTCGAACCAAAGCTGTGGTGGTGCTTCCGATAAGCATGCGTCGAATCTTGGAATGCCCATATGCACCCATCGCGAGAAGTCCAATTTTATCCTCTTCAACCTTCTTAGCAATAACCTCATCAGCATCCCCCTCAACCAGTTGAGCCGACACGGTAAAATCCGCGCCCTGCAAGGCAAGCTCTGCCGAATGAAGTTCGCGTTCCAGCTCGCTATGACCCTTACCCACGGCCAGAAGATGACATTCCAGGCCTTTTAGAAGAGGGTGAGAAGCAGCAAAATGAACCGCCTTAAGAGAACTTTCCCCTCCATCAAAGGCAATGAGGAAGCTCGAAATCGGCTCAAAGACTCGAGAAGCCACCATCACAGGCTCTTTTGCGATGCGCACTACTCGTTCCAAATTGCTACCCAGATGGCCTTTGGCAAAATCCGCATGCTCTCCCCGCTTACCCAGGACCAAAAGCTCAGCCTCTTTCTCAAACTCTGGAATCGAATCAACCAAAACCCCATGCCGTTGAATACTCGAGACCTCTGCAACCCCACTAGCTCGCAACTGCTTCTCAGCGTCTTTCAAAATAGCCTGCCCACGAAGACGAGCAACCCGGTTATGAGCCTCATCGACTCTCACAAGCTCTTCTAAAAGATCCGTCCCCGCATCAAAGCCAAGACTTCCTGCCAAATTTTGTCCTCGCAAGGCCTCCTCTTGTTCCAATAAATGCAAAACTTGCACCGAGGCCCCTGCCCTCTTAGCCGCCCAAGCCGTATGCTCATACAAACTCGGCGCATAGGAGGAACCATCTGTGCACGTTAAAATCGTTTTCATGAAAGCAGAATAGGTTCTCTTTACGAACCTGCAAAGCTCACAAATGAGGTAATACAAAATCTATCCGAAAGCGAAAATCGGCAATCCAGCAAAATTCTAACTTGAGCTTCAAAAAACTCATCTTGCTTTCCTTTCCAGAAATCATTGAATAATTGCTTAGCTCATTCGTCTAATTTTCCGCAATGAAGTCTGTTTTACTCGCCCTAGTGGTTCTTGGCAGCGCCCTAAGCCTTCACGCTCAACAAGGCCTGCCCTCCTTGCCGGCTTCTCAAATCTTTAGCGTCGAAGATATTAAACAATATTGGCTGCATAAACTTTCTCAGAAACCTCTTCCCCCTCGTCCAAATTCAGAAAATTCGGTCATCCTTCGTTCTTGGCAGGAAAGTATCCGAGCCCACAACTCGATGCTCGACTCAATCCGCCAGGGAGAGCTCGATGACTATGCTCGCTTGGTCCAACTAACTCACAACGAAAAAGCCTATCGAAACTTGGGCATGAACGAGAAAGCTCAAGCTACCGCCGAGAAGCTCGGGCGCCTACAACAACAAAAGCTCGCCCATAAACAAACTCAAGAGCTACACCAAGCTCAGCTTGAAACCTTCAAGCTGCAGCAACGAGCAGCGCAAGCTCAAGTCACCACCTCTCAAGAAATCAGACGCCTTCGAGAAGACTTCGCAACCCTTCAAGCAGAACGAGATCGCCTTATCACCGAACTATCTACCGCCAACAGTGCCCTTTCACAGGCAAACAGCAAAATCTCCAATCTCGAAAACGAAGTATACAATCTTCGCAACCGCATCGTCATTCCAGTAAGGACCCAAGGAAGAAGAAATACTCGCTCCCCTTTTGATTCTCGACGCTCCCCCTTCGATACTCGACGGAACGAGCCGGACAACCCACCGGAATCCAGCAATCAAAACCGACGGCAAGAAAAGTAATAATCTCTTTGCTGCTAAACGATTGCAAATCATACTTTGATAACAAGGCCTGCTCCGAGACTTCGGAGCAGGCCTTTTTTCGGATTCACTTCTACAATTTCAACACCCCATAAACTATGGCCTAAAGTGACTCGAAATCCTCTACTTTTCTCTCTCAGGAGGCTTCAGCTTGAATTCTGCTCACGAAATAGATTAAATGGTTTGTTCCTACTCGTCCCGCCATGAA
>CAYUHN010000221.1:0-3287 GCA_964444495.1 uncultured Roseibacillus sp.
CTTTAATCGATTTTTTTGTAAATCTGCCATCATTTGAGGCCAGAGAGATTCGCCTTCTCCGATTAAAACGGAGTCGCAGTGGTTTAAGGCCTCTTCTGGGCGTGCGGTCACGTGAAGACCTCCCATTAGCACCGTGACGCCAGCATCACGGTATTGATTTGCGAGGTGATAAGCTTCTTTGATTTGTGCGGTGAAACTACTAATGGCAACCACGTCAAAAGGACCTGGAAGTTTCGAAAGCGTGCTTGGTTCGGGGACTTCGTGGTAGGAGACCTCGATTTCGGAAGGGGTCATCCCGGTTCCAAAACCCTTACCTCATAAGGGCTTTAGGCGCACTTCCTATTTTCCAACTGCGGAATATAGGATTATAGGGTAGGATGTTATTATGAGGCTTCCTTTGTTCATTCTTCTTTTTCTCGCTTCCTTTGTTCTATTTGCTTGTAAGCGAGGTAGTGAAGGCGTGCCTCAGGGGAGGCCAACTAAAACGGAGGAGAGTGTATCTCCCCCTGACGATTCCTCCGATATTCCGAGTTTGTCAACGGATGTTGGAAAGTTACCAGTTGGGGAATTGTTAGTAGAGGTTAGTGATTCTAGAAAGAGGAAGTATGATAGGCTATTGTCCTTGCCTAAGTCAGAGATGAGAAAAGAATCGCTCAGTTTGGCAGAGGCATTTCTAGAGGAGGGCGATATAGATTCGGTTTTGGGCCTACTTCAAGTCATTCCTGCAGGAGAAGAGAATAGATACACAATTTTTGATATCATTTTATCTATTGCGGATTATGATTCGGAATTAGTTTTTCGTGAAATCGAAAAGTTGAGACAAAATCTTACTAGTTATGAGTTTGGGAATTTGGTTGCAAAATCTTCAAAATTTCTTGCTCAAGAGGGTAGGCATTTGAGTGCTTTAGACTATGTGAAAAGCGCTGATTTGACTGATAAAGAGAGGAGCGTTTCTCATTCTGAGATTATCAAAAGTTGGGCTAAAGATAGTCCCTCAGAGGTTTCTAGTTTTGTTCTCGGTTTGTCGCGTGGCAGTGATTATCAATCGGAGCTTCTTGATCCTGCTCTTCCTTACTTGGATTTAAAGAATGGTGCAGTTTACGGATTGGTCGACGACGTTGTTAGGAGTCAGAAAAATGTTTCAGATTTGAGAGGTACGGTTTCTTTGATAATTGGTGGCGACCAGCAAATGTCTAAAGAAGAGAAGGCGAGTTTGTTTTCTAGCTACGATCAGTTGTTTACTGGAAAACAAGGAGAGGATTTTGCCTATGATACTTTTGTTTCTTGGGGTAGCGCCAATCTTGAGGAAGCTTTGACCAGCTTAAATTTGATTGAAAAGCCAAGTGTTCGAAAGAAAGTGGTAAGAAGGCTATATGGTCAAATTGCCGAATATGATCCTGATTCTGCAGCTGAGTGGAAAGCTTGGATGAATGCAAAATGAGAAAGTTAGCTGCGAAGTTATACCTCAAGAATCAGTTTTTGAGAATTTGAGGTTTTCAGTCTTGATTTTGGTAGATGACCTTGACTCCAAGGTAGTAAAATTATTTGAATCTTTTTTTTCTCAGGATCCTGAAGCCTTCCTAGTGGTAGTTTGTAGTTGTAACCACAAGTGCGCTGAATTTAGGGAGATTGATGAAGTGAGAACCGAGATGCTTAGTCCGGGAGAATGGTGGCAAGTTTCAGAGAATGCTAGTTTTGGTGAGAAGTTATTTTTTGGTCTAGAGCGTGTCGAGACAGATTTCTGGTTAGTAAGATAGGTGTATCTCCCTCTGCAGAGAGACTTTGCGAAGCTAGGACCAGAAAGGACTTTTTTATCATCGCCAAAAAAATCGGAATAAGGGTAGGAGTTTCTGACCATCTAAAATTTTTTCGAAATTGAAACTGACATCGACCACCCGTGCGGTGGTCAGTCTTTGTCCATGCGGAAGTAAAAATTTTTGTTTTTTGGTGATTTGAGAGTGCGGAGGCGTCATTATCTTAATGAAAGTATGAAAATAAAAATGATATTGATCTCTTTGGTTGCTCATTGTTCCCAATTGCTGGGCCAAGACATTACAAAGGAACATTGGGCGAGTTGTTTGCAGATCACGAAGGAAGACAAAACTTATTCAGGTCTCACGATTTCGAGCCTTTCTCTCTATGAATTTAAGACAATTATAAGGTTCAAGGGCGAAACAGAGGGGTGGCATAGATTTGGGGTTGGTGTTTCGGGTGGCTTTAACGACGGATCGCAAACAGTCCTGCTCATAAAGCTAGGGGAGGACGGTTTGTGGGCGAAAAAAGCAGAACAAGATGAGGCAGAGTTGGTGTGTCCATTTCCGCTTGCTGTTGGGCAGAAATGGATGCGAGGCGAGCAAACTTGTTGCTTGAGTGGAATCAGGGACTTTGAGGGGGAGGAGGGGACTAATGAAGATTGTTTGGTCTTTGAAATTGAGAACAAGCAGGGAGGAGAGACGGTCAAGTCAGAGATTTGGTATGCACCAGAAGTGGGTCAGATTTTTTCGAGAACAGGGGACGACAAATATTCTCGGACGCTGCGTAGAACTCGCTGAGGTGAATTTATTCAAGGGGGATCGTGCCAATAAGATTGATATCCTCATAGAGGATTAATCTCAACAAATACTCTTCATGAGTTTGCAAGTCTTGCAACGTCCACATTCCTTTACCCCTTGCTTTGTTTGAACGGCGCTTCGACCCAGAGCCCGGCACTGACTTTGCTGACTGGCAGTTTGAAAACTTTGGCAGCACCATCGCGCTCAGCGCTGGCCAAGGTCTCGATCCCGATGGCGACTCGGTAACGAATTTTAGCGAATTCGTCTTTGGTGGAGATCCTAACATCGCCGACGGTCCCTTAGGGGGAGTGCCCGTGTTCAATGGGCTTTCGCTCCAGTTCAGCCGCCGCGAAGCCAGTGCAGCCGGGCTCGTATACACTTTGCAAGAGTCTGTGACTCTTCAAGAGTCTGACTGGGTTGATGTTACCGACGTTTCCGTTAGCGTGCTTTCCACTGAAGGTGCTTTTGAGAGTGTGGAGTTCACTCGCCCAGGAGGGTTCATCCGAGAGGTTCCTCGCACCTTCTACCGCTTGTTAGCTACCGAAGCCCCTTAATCTTCGCTCCTACAAATGGGCCACAATCTTTCAATTGTCTAGTGCGGTATAACGCGAAAAAAATCACAGTGTGGGTAAGCTCAGTTTTCCTGTGTCATTGGCAAAACCAAAGCACCAAAAGCTAATGGGCACCTCCGGTAACCTCCTGACAGAATCAAAGATCGCCGTGAGCGTTTGATTA
>CAYUHN010000222.1:0-3278 GCA_964444495.1 uncultured Roseibacillus sp.
AAAATTAAACCCCTCTCCTTCAAACGGTTCACATTTTCATCTAATCTTCCTCATTATTTAAGGAACGTTAAACCAAATCGCCAATTGACCCGAAACCGGGTTCGAAAAGGCGTCGGTAAAGGCGTACTGCAGAACGATCCGTTAGACTTGCTAAATGATCGCAGACAAGACGAGCCCGTTGCGCCGGCTCGTCAGCATCGTCGATTTCAACTTCATCGATTTCTGGTAGAAGCTGATAGAATTGCCCGTCTGTCTTTTCTCGATCCACATATCGTTTGCGAAGAACCGACCAAAGCTTATTGAGAACATAACTTCCTTTATATTCAAGTTGCTTGAGCTCGGGAGATTGGAAGACCACTTCGTAGGCGAGTTTCTTGTAAAGCTTACAGGCTATCTCGACTTCATCATCGATTTTCAAACGAAACCGATAACGCGAGGACTCTCCACTCAAAAAATTACTGTCTTCGACCAAACTCGTGCTTCGAATATGTTGGCCTATCAAGGTTCCCGTAAAAGAATCCATTCTCCCCTTTCCCAGAGCAGTGATAAACCGTTCCAACGCCTCTCTTTCAATCTCGTTCAGCGAAAACTCTTTCGACCAACGACGAACTTTTTCCAAAGATAAAAAACCCGCACGAACGGCATCTGCGAGATCATGAAGAGAATAGGCCGTATCATCAGCCCAATCCATGATTTGGCATTCGATACTCTTAAAAGAATCTCGAGATTTGCCAGGAGTAAGTTCCGCAGGAAAATCGCGACCATCCATCGCGAAATCGAGGAACTGAGATTGACTATCATAGATAAAGTGATGCTCGGGAGGAGTCTCGGCTCCACCTATTTCCCCCCACAAGGTTTTGTATTTGAGAACACCATCAAGGAAAGCACGACTAGGATTCATCCCCCGGCGACTCTCCGTAAAAATACGTGAAGTAAGGAGCCGAAGCGTCTGCGCATTCCCTTCGAAACCTCCAAACTCACCCATGAATCCGTTTAAGGAGCGCTCGCCTGCATGCCCAAAGGGTGGGTGCCCGAGATCATGGGACAAACAAACCGCATCCACCAGATCACTATCAATGTAGAAATCATCTCGTAAAAGCGAACTACTGCTTTTGAGCCAATCGCAGATTCCACGACCAATTTGCGCCACTTCAAGAGAATGAGTGAGTCGAGTGCGGTAGAAATCATACTCCCCACTCCAAAAGACCTGAGTCTTGCTTTGCAGAGAGCGAAAGGTAGGCGTGTGGAGAACCCGATCCCGATCAATTTGGAAAGGAGTCCGATAATCCTCCTGTTGATTAGCTTGCGATCGAATTGCCGTCCCAAAATCAAGACGAGCACGGTCGAAGGCGGCATAGAACGTGTTTTGCAAGACCCGAACTTGCGTTTCATCGCGCCGCTTGAAAACACAAAAAAGACGGGCACATGGCCCCTCTGAAAAAATCATCCTCTATTCGGATGAACGAGAAGAAAGAAAAGGCTCTAGAAATTCCACATCTTACCCTGCTCTGCATCAGCAAAGACCTGCGCACTCTGCATGTAAGATGGAGGAGGATTTGGAAGTGGGCCGTCATCAAGAGTCGGCAAGCTTTTTCCAATCGTCTGATCCCAAGGCTGACTACGTGCAATGTTCACGGTAGTTCCAACGCTCACCATATCAAAAATCTCTTTTGCGGAACGAAGAGGAAGACGAACGCAACCCGCAGTGCAAGGCTCGGGCTTCACAAAACCCCAGTGCATGCCGTAAGCAGGGCTATAAAATGACATCCAGTAAGTCATCGGATAACCGCGGCCTGGCTGGCTCTGACGGCGGCGATTACGAGTTTTCGAAGAAATCCGATGAGTTCCCAGTGGAGTTGGAGTCGACGCCTTCCCAACAGATACTGGAGTGGCTAAAAGAACCTTTTCGCCCTCAGTTACATAGAGGCGCTGAGCCGTGGTGCTGATCGCAACCTTCACAGCAGAACGATTCGTCGGCTGAGTGACCGATGGAGTGAAGGAAAATGCGCTTCCAGGTGTATTAGAAGTGCTATCAATCGAGCTACCGCCACAAGAAGCTAAAAAAGCCACGCTAGCTGCGAGGCTAAGCCCAGTAAAAATACGAATAATTGTTTTCATGAGGGAAAAATATTGCGGCCGGATTATTCATGTTTCCAGCCTCTAGGCAACCTATGACCTCGTCACAATTCGCAGCCAAACTATCTTAAGAAATCAAGCCCCTTAGCAACCTCTACAATACCCTCAAAATCTTCGTTCTTTGCGGGGATAAGATCATCCCGATTAAAAGCTTTTAAAATTTCGGGATCTTCGCAGTCCACAAGAACAGACTGCAACTCGTCGATAAAGCCATCTCCGTAGTTTTTGTCCAAATCAGGATGAACGGTCAGATTGTAATCAGCGTAAGTTGGAGTCACCCAAATGATGGGCGCATCCTCGGCACTAATTTCCCCTTCTGCGACCATTGCATCATATTTCTTGTAACTCAACACCCCCACCTGCACCGAACCACTAGCAACCGCCCGTGCAGTGGCGTCGTGCCCCCCTTGTGATTGAAACTGAAGAGATTTTGTAAAAAACTCCTCGGGCGCCTTACCTGTCTCTTGTTGAATAAAATAAGTCGGCATGAGCCTTCCGGAGGTCGAGCTTTTGCTCCCAAAGGTGAAAGTCATTTCGCTGATTTCTTTAGGGAAATCCTCTCCGCGCTGTAAGCCAGTGGAGCGATGAGCGATGAAGTAACTTACATAGTTTGGATCAGCATCACCTTGAGCGATGGCCCGGGCTCCAGGAACTGCCGCGCGGGCCTGCACTCCAGTAAGCCCTCCAAACCAAACAAGATGCACTTCGCCATTCTTAAAGCGTTGAACAGCAGCAGGATAGTCATCAGAAACTGAAAACTCGACCGGCACAGACAATTTTTCACTCAAATACTTCTTCAAAGCATCGAACTTCGCTTCCTGATCAGTTACTTTTTCGTCGGGTATTGCAGTAATCACCAAAGTCGGCGTCTCCGGATTGTAAGAAAGAGACTTTTTACAAGCAGTTAAGGAAATTAAAATACCACAAGCTAAAGCGATTTTTGACACACAAGGTTTCAGATTTTGTCTCATCATTCAGGAATAAAAAGCAGCACTATCAGCTTGAGATAAAAGATCAAACCCCGCTTCCCAATAGATTTAGCTAGAATTACAGGGCGGATTCAAGAGGCTAATGCAACAGGCGGGGGCAGCATGCTTAAATACACCCGCCTGACCAACGAGAAGAGACATACCATGGAGATC
>CAYUHN010000223.1:0-3097 GCA_964444495.1 uncultured Roseibacillus sp.
CGGGTAAAGCTCAGGCACCTCTATCCTTCACTTTAATTCGGTCGCAGCACTAGAGACAATGCTACCGCTTGCCTTCTCTTGATCGAGCCGATAGCTTGACAACAAAATGAGTGAGGACGCGGTCATCATTGAGAATCTGGTCAAGGACTTCAAAAGCTCTTTTCGACGAGGCACGCACCGAGCAGTCGACGACGTCTCCCTCTCCATCCCTCAGGGAGCAGTCTATGGTCTGATCGGTCCCAATGGTTCCGGAAAATCGACCACCATGAAGGCCCTTCTCGGCCTACTCGCCCCCACCAGTGGCAGTTGCCATATTTTTGGGAAAAATTCTCTCAAAACCGATTCCCGTAACGACGTCGGCTATCTCCCTGAAAACCCCTATTTTTACAAACATCTAAGTGGCCGAGAAACCCTGAAATTCTACGGCAAACTCTGTGGAATGAGCGGACCTTCTCTTAAGAGCCGCATCGACGAGCTCCTCGAACTCACCTCCCTTACCGAGGCCGCTCATCGACGTCTAGGCGGATACTCCAAAGGAATGCTCCAACGTATCGGACTCGCCCAGGCTCTCATTCAGTCTCCCCGTCTTCTCATTCTGGACGAGCCCACCGCAGGCGTCGATCCTCTCGGTTCCCGCCAAATCCGCGACCTGATCCTCAGGCTCAAATCCGAAGGAATCACCGTCTTTCTCTGCTCTCACCTTCTTGAGCAAGTTCAAGAAATCTGCGATACCATCGGAATCATCCACCAAGGTCGTATGCTCAAACAAGGACCTCTCGCCAAGCTCGTGGCTCTCGAAAGCCAAACCGAACTTTTGCTTGAATCCGCTTCTCCTCAGCTGTTGGCCCAGATTGAAGAACTCGTTAAAAAGGATCCCGAAAGCACCCTTCTCTCCACTGGACACCCCCGCTCCTCCCTCGAAACTCTCTTTTTGGAAGAAACTTCATGACTCAGTCTCTCCCGATTTGAGCAATGTAGTCCTTTTCTTGAAATTAAAGAGAACCTAACCTTCGGGCCTGATGCCAGAAGCTCGGTCCACAAAAAAGACAGCTCGTAAGCGTTCCTCTTCTAAGGGAACGAAGAAAACTGCGGCCAAGAAAAAGACCACAACCAAAAGCTCAGCCAAGAAGACCAGCACCGCACGCAAAAACGTTGCTAAGAAATCCGCAAAAAAGGCCGCTAAGAAAGTAGCCAAAAAATCCACGCGGAAAACAGCAGCCAAAAAAAGCACGGCAAAAAAAACGGCAAAGAAAGCCGCTAAAAAGTCTGTTCGTAAATCGAGTGCGAAAAGAACGAGTTCTTCCCCTAGCTCGAGGGCGCCACGAAAAAGTTCTTCCCCTCAGCGCAAATCCAGGAACAAACCTCTTACTCGGCGCCCCACTCTGGCCGAAGCACTACGCAACGCCGACCGAGTCGCGCGAAGTCGAGCCAATCGTCGCATCGCTCGTGGTCGCGGTCATCGCACCGTACAAGCCTCCCTCAATGTCCCGCTTCCTGAGATTGGAGACATTGATCTCGAAATACTAGACGAGCCGGAAGAACCCGTATTGAGCCCAGCCACCATTTGGGTTCGACGCTTCATTGGCCTATTGATTCTCTTCCCCTGCTTCATTGCCGCCATCACCCTCTTCCAGCAAGTTTCGGATCAAAACTTCCTCAACACGTTCTGGCAAAAACCCGAGTTCTTCTGTTTTACAGTCGGGGCGACGGTCTGCACCATATCACTCATCTTTGCTTCTATCCGGCGCTTCTGGCTCTACCTCTATGTCCTAGGGCACGAGCTCACTCATGTTCTTTTTATCTTCTGTTGCTTTGGAAGCGTATCTGGATTTTCCGTCACTCCCGATGGTGGCTATGTGATTACAAACAAGACCAATGTCCTCATCGCCCTCTCCCCCTACTTCGTTCCTTTCTGGTCACTCGTTTCACTAGCTATCGTAGGCCCCCTCTACCGCTTCGTGCCCGATCTGCCAGCTGGCCGCGAAGTTCTCTTTGCCACTCTCGGGGCAACTTGGACCTTCCACCTCCTCTTCACCTGCTGGATGATTCCTCGCGATCAACCCGATTTGCAGGAGAACGAGAGTTTCTTCTCCTTCAACCTCATCCTACTCGCCAACATCCTTCTTTTCTCCGGGATCATCTGCTGGGCCTCCACAGACCTCGGCTGGCGAGACTTCGTCTACAACTGGTATAACAACTCCCTCGAACTGCTCTGGGAACCGTTCAAATACCGGATTCTACCGAGGCTTTGATTTTCCATGAGCAAACTTGATAAAATAGGCCAGGAGATTGCTTCAGACTTCGAAATCGCCTTCGCTCCCCAGCATGAATACCAAAGAGTCAATCCTAACGACTTCGGACATTTAAATCTCAAATTTTACGAGCAAACTCGAAGCCTATTTCTTCAGAAAGGCTGCCAATTCTTAGGAGACGTAGAAGACGTCACCTTGAAAGGAACTTCCATGGATATGCGAACCTTCATTCGGTTCCTCGTCTCGAAGGAAGGGACAACTTCAATCGGGCTTTACCACCCCAAACCAAAACTCTTTGCTAGAATTCTCCTCTGGATATCTCGCCAAAAAATTGGGCAAATCGTCGATTGTGAATCCGAACTTTCTGACGGCACCTACATTGTAACCAGTAATGCCGAAATGGCAGGAACACTCGATTCACCTCCTACAGTTCTTTCCATTTTTCTACCCGCAAACACGCCACCAGAAGAGGTCTACAAGATACATCTTGAGAGAATAAAAAGCTACTTAGATTCGAACGCCTCCACAACTTTGACCACCATGCGGGCGTACAATGATGTGCTTCTAATGCAACACCGCCTGGCAAACGTGAAATACCTCTACCGAAAGAAAGTAGGAATCACAGAAACAGAGATTAAAAGATTCGGAGCAAACGAAATTGAAGCTCAGAGAATCAAGGCCGCAAGCGACAAAGCTAGTAAGTAAATTAAAAGCTAGCTAAATCGATCGGTAGGAACTGGAATCTTCAACAGAAGATTTAACTCGCATTCTATTTTCAGCGAGGCACACTTATTGAAGCCATGAAAGCTCTAGCAGTCATCGTTTTACTTCTTTTCTCGCTGGTA
>CAYUHN010000224.1:0-3063 GCA_964444495.1 uncultured Roseibacillus sp.
TAATTATTCGGACTTCGCAATGCGATTAGGGTGGAAGCAGAACCTTGTAGTAGGAAACCGACTTGGCGCTCTCAATCATACCCTTTTGACGGCACGAGCGATTCAGTCGCAGGAATGCGAACTTGCTGGAGTGATTTTGAATCAGGTAAATGAAGAGCAAGAGGTTGCTCATGTCACAAATCGAGGAGTCCTTGAACAACGCCTTCCCGGATTAGTGTTCGGCGAGGTTATGCACGGAGCCAGTCAACTTGAGCCAGATCTTTTCGAGGTGTTTTGGCAGAAAAATTCCCAGTAAGCTAAGCTTCAGAAGTCATTTTTCCTGAGCCAAAAATGCTTGAAGCTCGATGCCTTTTTGATCTCGTTCCGAAAGCTGAGGGTTTTTGAGAGGCCATGGGATCGCAAGCTGAGGGTCGTCCCAAGCGATGACTTGTTCATTTTGGGGATTCCAAGGGCTGGATACGAGATAGGCAATGGTGGCTGGCCCCTCAGGCGTGGCCAGCCCATGAGCAAAGCCTGGGGGAAGATAGATTTGTGAAGGGAGATTATTCTGTGAAGCAGAGAGTTCGAAGCTTTGCCATTTGCCAAAATTTGAGCCAGAACGCAAATCGATTGCGACGTCAAATATGGTGCCCGAGATTACGGTAATGAGCTTAGCTTGAGGTTCAGGCTCTTGAAAATGGAGGCCCCTGATACAGCTTAGTTTCAGAGAGATTCATTTCAGCCCAAGCGTGAGCATAGCCTGCTTCCGCATGAAGCCTCTGAGCGAACAGTGGACGAAAGTTGCCTCGCTCGTCTTCGAACTTTGGAGGAGAAAGAAGCATCACTCCGTTTAAATTGGTAGACTGAGTTTTCATATTTTAGGAGAGGAGAGTCGGGATGAAAGGTCTTAGCTTCGTAGTAAATTTTCTACTGCTTCCGCCCCCATACGCATGGCGCTATGCATGTTGGGATAGGTGAAGCCACCTTGACGCCCAGTGCTACTCAGATTCGTAAACTGCTTAAGATAATTGGTTACGGTTTTAAGGTGCTCCTCAAAGCCTTTGGCAAAGACCGGGTAGGCATATTCGGAGTGAATCAGTTTGTGGGAAACGACTTCCTTAGCACGGCAGAGCCCTTCTTGTTGGAGATCTTTCAGGATCTGAGGGACCACCTCACCTCGCCATTTAGCATCGTTCTTCTCGCAGGTCATTTCGATGATAAGAGTGGTATGCCCTGATGGTTTCACAAGAAGACCGGCGTTTTTCGGCTCGCCAACTCGGTGGAAGATACGGTCTCGATAATAGGTATACAATGCTTCCATACATTGTTCTTTTTTTACGAGGAAGGCGTATACGGTCATAGGTTTGAAGCGCAAGGAATTGGCTGCAGCAAGGATCGAAGCAGGAGGAGTAGGAGAGAGAGCTGACGAGCAAAGGGAGAGGAATAGTAGAAAGAAATTTCGTGCCGGAGGAGCCATGTTGTCCCTGCTTGGTCTCAATAGATGTAATGAAATTGTCCTTATGGGAGATGCGAAGGATAGGTGAATTTGAATGCAGTTGAGCTCCTTTTTTTGCGATTTGGCAAGCGAGAGAACGCGGAAGGGTTTCGGAACCCGTGCGAGAGTAGTGGAGGGTTTCGAAGCGCAAAGCGCCTTCAGTCGCATCACGGGGTTGAGCGAGCCGGAGTTTTTCAAGCAGATTTTTCAAGACATCTAAAGCGGAAAGGCGAGGCATTTTTCGGCGAACGAATTCTGCGGATAGCTGGCGAGGATGGATTCCCCAATATCGATGAGTGAAATCTTCGAAGAAAAATTCGTAGAGAGGGGCGCCATAGAGTTTGATGAGAGCGCTCTCCGCATCCTCGCCGGGCGGTCGATTTGGGAAGCGGGATTCGAATTCAGCCAACAAGAGTCCGGTTAAACAGCGGCTGAGAGTGAACGGGGGGATACCAGCGAGGATATCACGACCACGAAGAGGGTAGTGGTAGAGCCTCCCTCCCCATTTGATATGAGACTTAAGAGGGACTTCGACCCGTTCCTCCGCCATCGCTTCTTTGCAAACTTGGAAAACTTCTTTATCGAAAGCGTGAAGCATATGAACTCCCAAATCGAACCAGTTTCCATCGATTTGGTGGCCTGCTGCGAGTCCACCAAAAGAGGATTCTTTTTCGAAGAGAGAGAGACCTCGGCTCTTAGCTTGAGCGCTTGGTGAGCAGCATAGAGTCCGCAGACTCCGCCACCTAGAATGGTCAGAGAAGGAGGATTTACTCAGTGGTTGCTTTAAGAAGTTCTTGTTGCTCTTGCCAGAGCTCAGTCAAGCGGCAAGAGGGGAGGGAAAGATGGTCGAAGGAGAGAGCTTGGTCTCGAGTTAAAGGCTTTCGAAGAGTCGTTCTATTTTCGAGTAAGCAGATCGGTACACGTTCAGAATTTAGAGGCTCAACGAGGCCGTAGCATTCGGTGGATCCGATGGCGTGACGGATGCTTGTTCCGCTGGGGAGATCGGTTTTTGCATAAGCATAGACTTCACAGGTTTGTTGGTTCTGGGAGAGTAGTGGTTGATTCGCCGCGGCAGCAAAGATCGCTTTAGGGGTTTCGAGGTGACAGAGATGATAGGGGCGATAGAGTAGGTATTCCGGGCCTTCGCCTAATTTATAGTAGTTCAGGTAAAAGGCTTGCTCGGGAGGGAGGTCTTTCTTCGGTCGCACGACCAGATAAACTCCTCCGCCCGGTTCAGCTCCGAGGAGATAGTCGATGCGAGGAGTATTGCGATAGGAGGAGAAGTCGAAGAGGGTTAAAGCTTCTTGCACTGTTTTGGCACGAGGTCCTGTCGTTCCTTCTTCGGGAGGGAGATATCCTAATGCGTTAGCAAGAACTGCCATTTCGATGTGGAGCTTGGTGCCATCGGTATAGGCGCAGCATTGAGTGGCCGAGAGGTTTCTTTTTGTAGCTTCTGGGAGGCAGGAGTCGCATAACGGTCGAGAAAACCCTTAATGTTTCCAGACTGGATAATGTCAAAGCCCATTTGTTCTGCTTCCGCAATGAGAGAGGCGAGTACTCCATGCTGATCTCCTGCATCGGAGGTGATT
>CAYUHN010000225.1:0-3045 GCA_964444495.1 uncultured Roseibacillus sp.
GATTTCAGAGAAGGTCTTCCAGCCGCCGTAGCGGTGAGGATGTTCGCGGGTAAGGATTTGAGCATAGGGTAGGGCTTCTGTGAATTTCCCTTGCTTTCCGAGTTTGTTGGCGAGATGTAGATTTGCGAGAAAGTGATTGGGGTAATTATGCAGGATGCTCTCTGTTAGCAGGATATCGCTTTTCCAGATCTTGATTTGGCGATGGGTAAGGAAGAGAAAGGGTGCAAGTAGTAGTAAAGAAAATAATGGAGCGAATTTTTGAACTCGTTCGTTCACAGTTGGAAAGGGTATTTTACTGAGAAGGAGAAGAAGCCCTGACCAGAAAAACAGTGATGGCAAATAAGTGAGGCGATCCGCAGTGAATTCAAGCGGTGTGGGGATGAGGCCGAGGAAAGCCTACGAAAAATACGAGCCATAGGGGCTGTGGTTTTGAAAGAAAGAGATTCTTTAAAAGGGGAATAAGGGGGATGAGTCCAATAACTCCGAGGAGGACGAGTCCGGGATGCCTGGTTGAGGGATACTCTGGGATGAGAGGAAAGGGTAGGAGCTGGAGTTTGAGATAGTGGCCAAATGAGGCAAGAGCCTTGAGAGGTGCAAATGAGCCATGCTGAAGCTGGTTGATTGCGACGAGAGTATTTTCAGAGTTAGCTTTCGAAGCCGCAAAAACTGCTAGCAAGGAGAGGATGGTTAGAGCGATATAAGAGAATTTTTTAAGGCGGTGCTCCGAGTGAGCTAAGGAGATTAGAAAGTGGATAATTGGGAGAAGGAGGAGGGTTTGTTTGCTGAGCAGGGACGCAAGAAGTAAAAGGATAACTAGCGAAGATCGAAATCTGAGGGTGGGGGAGCACTGGGCTACAAGAGCTCCAAGAGCAAAGAGAGAAGCTAAAAGTCCTTTTATCGAGGAAGCCCATGCTACAGACTCGACTCTAAGCGGGTGAAGAGAAAAGATGAGGACAGCGATTGCTGCAAGAGTGGAGCTGAATCTGAGGCGGCGGAGAAGAAAAAATGCTAAGACGCAATTTGAGAGATGGAGGAATAAGGCAAAGGCATGAAACGCCCGAGGATTGCTATCAGTGAATTCAGCAAGGAGGGTCGTTATATTCCAAGTAATGGGAATATAATTGGATTCGGGTGCATGAAACCAAGCCGAGATCAGGCGGTTTGCTAGAGGGGCTGAACCGAAGAGAGGATTAGTTTGGTAGTAGGAAGGATCTTCGATCTCCATCCACTGATAACCAAGAATAGGAAAAAAAATCGCCACACAGAAGGTGGCGATAAGAAGGAGTAAGAATGTTGTCTTTCGGTCCAATATTTCTATTTGCGGCGTTTTCTGAGGAAGAGCGCTGAGATTCCAACTAAGGAAAGAACAATGCTCGAGGGTTCAGGGATGGGCATGTTAGAAACAGTGAAATTGTTGATTGAGCCTGTGATGCTTTGAGTCGAGGAGGCTACGAATGCGTACTGATCGATAGTGTTAGCGTTCAGATTTTGCTGAATTCCGTCGAACATGCCAGTTGCAGTTACAGGAGCTCCGGTCGTTTCATCAATTCCTTCCGCGGTGACTGTGTAAATACTCGCAAGCCCGTTGTTTGCGCCAGCTACAAGTGACCACTCGATATTAATGGTAAGTTGTGTGCCCACACCAAGGTCTTGTAGAATGGGAGAAGCCCCATTGGTCCCATCTGAAACCGAGTTCGGATTGTTGCTGATTTGACCATTGTTTTGAGCAAAGAGGCCTTGATCATTGACGAAAAGAGTAAAAGCGTTGTTATTCTGGCCATTAAAGATATCGCTTGATTGAGCCTGATTGGGTTCCGGTCCAAGAAAAAAGCCTAATTCATCTTGAGCTCCGGTGCCCGTAGGAACAATGGTTGAAAATTCAAAAAAGACTGATGCTCCAGGAATGGGAGCGCCATTGCCGTCCAGTAATAAATCGCTCAAGGTGCTACTTAAGACGTTAGGATCGTTTACAGGAATCGCAACGCCAGCACCTTGGCCTGGCTGGGGAGGATTTTGTGTTTGGTTCTGATGAACAAATTCTAAGCTACCAGATCGAATGCCTTTGGCTCGGCGTGATTGTTCATTCGCCACAAACCAAGAGCGATCCCATAGATGAAAAGTCACATTTTTTCTATGAGAATTGGGCCTTCTTTAGGTTGATGAGGTGAAGCGAATCTCTTTGAATGTTGCAGATACCTTGAGGGGTGTTTTTTCAGGTAAGGACTGAGGCGCTTGTTGGTCGAGTGAAACGCTGGATAGCTCTTTTGGAAGCGTGGAAAGGTGGAGTTGAAACTCGTCGTATTCAGGAGCAAAGTCTCCCTCTTGCTCTTGGCGTAGAAGGTAGTCGTCTCCGTCTTTAGTGAGAGTGAATTTTCGACGAAGAAGCCCTTCCTTGTTGTCCTTTCGGTAGTCGAATCCTTCGCCGGAGTCTTCGTAGAGTTCGCCAGTGGCTTCACCTTTGTTGTCGGGATAGAGATGAAGTTCCATGTGGGTGAGAGGATCAGTGGTATTCATACGCACCGGACTAAGGGGGAGAATGCTTCCAGCTGTGATATAAATGGGGCAGCTGTCGAGGAGTACTTCTACCCACATTTCCGTTCCGCCTGCGAATTTTTGGTTTGTCCAAAAATCGTACCATTCACCTCGAGGTAAATAAAGCCAGCGCCCTTCCGCTCCTTTTTTAGAGATTGGGCAAGTGAGGATACTTCCGCCGACGCCAAATTCTTCCATGCGGAAAACGCATTCCGGATCCTCTTGGTCGAGGTAGATAAGAGGGCGGAGCATGGGAGCTGCGGTCCGAATGTGTTCTTCAAAAGTAGTGTAGAGGTAGGGAAGAAGGCGATAACGAAGTTCGATAAACTTCTTTGCGATTGCCGTGTAGGGGGCACCGAAGGACCAAGGCTCTTGTTCGTTTTCGTCACCTGAACTATGGACTCGGCAGAAAGGGTGGAAGATGCCGAGCTGTAGCCAGCGAACGAAGAGCTCTCCATCGCTACGTCCAGAGAATCCTCCAATATCAGTTCCTACGAAAGAATACCCCGAGAG
>CAYUHN010000226.1:0-2995 GCA_964444495.1 uncultured Roseibacillus sp.
TTGCGGACTAGGAGTAAATAATAGTCAGAGTGATACTAGCAGAAGGAACTTCAGTCTGGATGTTTCCATTTTTAGCCTTCCTCATCGTGCGTGATTCAGATTGAGTGACGCTCACAATTTGGTCTTTGGAAACTTTATTCTCTTTGAACCACTTCGCAGCCTGCTCTTCGATATCTTTCCCTGTATTTGATTGAAAAACTTTAATATTCATGGAGGAAAGAAGAGCTTCATCCTCGATAATCTTCTTTGCAAGCCTCCGCTCGGTCAGCCTTTGCTATGAAGCTACCTCAATACCCACCGGACAATGATCTGAACCCAGCACCTCATGATAGATTTTGGGATTTCTCGTCTCCTTTATAAAAGTTCCGCTGACGTTGAAGTAATCGAGACGCCATCCCACATTTCGTTCCCGTGCTCCTCCTCGGTAAGACCACCAAGTGTAAGCCTCTTCCACTCCTGGATTCTCCGCGCGAAAAGAGTCTACAAAACCCGCTTCCATCATCGCATCAAAGCCTGCGCGCTCCTCATCACTGAATCCGGCGCTATTTCGATTAGCCTTCGGGCGAGCTAGATCAATTTCAGTATGAGCGACATTAAGGTCTCCACAGAAGATGACCGGTTTACTTGCTTCTAACTCCTTACAGAAAGCTAGAAAATCACGATCCCACTCCTGCCGATAACTCAGGCGGCGCAGACCGTTCTGAGAATTCGGAGTGTAAACGGTAACCAAATGAAACCCCGCAAACTCGGCGGTAAGAACTCGCCCTTCGGTGTCATGCTTCTCTATTCCCAGGCCCGCTCGAATGGAGAGCGGAGATTCTTTGGTAAAAATCGCAACTCCTGAATAACCTGCTTTCTCCGCGCTGTTCCAGTGCGCCTCGTAGCCTTGGAACTCGAGCGAAAGATCCACCTGTTCGGAACGAGCCTTGGTTTCTTGTAAACAAAGCACGTCAGGCTTCTCAGCACTCAAAAATTCTCCTAAACCTTTCCCAAGCGCGGCACGTATCCCATTCACATTCCACGAAATCAATTTCATCCTCCCGTCTAGGCCTGCAACGACCACTTTCAAATCCCAAAAAATAAAAAACAGCCCTATTTGCTCATGCTTCCCATTATCATTGGCCTCGAAGGCCTCACCCTCACCTCCGCCGATCGTCAGCGCATTGAGCAACACCAGCCTGCAGGCTACATTCTTTTTTCGAGAAACATCGAGAACGCGGAACAAGTTCGCGCCCTCACAGATGAACTCCGCACCCTCACTCCCCATCTACCCTTCATTGGAATCGACAACGAAGGAGGGCGGGTATGGCGCACTGCCGGCCTGGGACCCACCCCTCCCAATGCAGCTGCCTTTGCCAAATTTGGAGACTTCCGGAAATCGGGGCATTTTGGAGCTATCGCTGGTCGCCACTTAGAGCAGCTAGGCATCAACCTGAACTTCGCACCCGTACTCGATCTCGATCACAATCCCGAAGACCAAAACGCTCTCCGCGGGAGATGCTGGGGACACGATTCCCAAGACGTAATCGATCACGCTGGCAACTTCAACCGCTGGCATCGACGCAACGAAATCCTCACCTGTGGAAAGCATTTCCCCGCTGGAGGTCGCGCGCGCGTCGACCCTCATCACGATCTCCCTATTGTCGAAGCAACGATCGAAGAACTCCTTGCTAGCGACCTCATCCCCTACACCGCTCTCGCTCCGGAGTTAGATGCCATTATGATTGCGCACATCATCTACCCTCTCATTGATAAGGAATCGCCCTCTTCACTCTCCCAACGAGTCGTTACTGGGCTCCTCCGCGATCAACTCGACTATCGCGGCCTCATCCTCACTGATGACCTCGACATGGGAGCCATCACCAAACGCTACGGAAGAGGACCAGACTTCCAACTGGCATGGGAGGCGGGCAACGATCTCCCTCTCCTCTGCCACGAGCTGGATAGTATTTCTATCGTAGCCGAATCCTACAAGAAAGTCAGTTCTGGCCGACGAGAAGAAACAGAAAAACGAGTCGAAAAGGCCCTTAATAAACTCCCCTTTCCCTCCGCTTTCCTGAGAAAAAAATTTGATACCGAAAACGAGGAGCTGGCCAAGCTTACAGAAGAAATATCTGGCTCTCGGAGCTTCCAAAGCGAGGATTCCCCCCAATCTCCAGTAGAAGACTATTAAGACGAAAGAATTCAGAGCCTTCTCAGATAATTCCGGGCGGTTCCCTCAAAAAAATGATTGCTTCTCCCGACGGGTCTCAGTAGGCTCCGCGCCCCGTAAAGGTAACGCTCGGTTAGCTCAGGGGTAGAGCACTACATTGACATTGTAGGGGTCGCAGGTTCAAATCCCGCATCGAGCACCATCATTACCAACGAGTTACAAAAATTCTTCACTTTCATTAAGAATCTTTTGGTCCCTTAAAGGGCCCGAATTGCTATTTTCGGGCATGGCTAGGGTGACCAAATTGACTCCTGTTTGGGAGAAAGAGCGACGTCGTTGGCGCTTGTCGATACCTCCCGATCTCTCACCAACTAAGAAGCGGAAAAAAGAACGCTTTCCAACTCAAGAGGAAGCAGTCGAGCGAGCGAAGGAGATTCTAAAATCGAATCAGGAGCATCTGCAGAAAATGTCTGACCATGTCCGGCCAGAACTCATCAAGGATGCCGTCCACTGTGAGAGTATTTGTCTCGGTATGGGGTTCGCGTCACTTCGAGAGGGCTTTGATGCAATGTCAGCCGACTTCGAAAGGAGAAATCAGACGATCACTTTCGCCGACCTTCTCAAGTCTCACGAGTCCGACTACTCCCCCAACTGGTCGAAGGCATTCTTGCAAAATCAATGGGGCTCGTTTTTATCACTCACAAAAGATATCTATCATGAGAGAGTCGGCTTGATGGACACCCAGTTTTGGCGCGACTGGTTGGTACGGTATCGCAAGGACTCAAAACCCGCGGACAAGCCCCAATGCCACTCCCGTAGGCGATATCCTCAAAGGCATGACGA
>CAYUHN010000227.1:0-2971 GCA_964444495.1 uncultured Roseibacillus sp.
ATGTAGATTCCAAAAATGCTCCCACTACGACTCGGAAATACATCAAGCATACCCTTGCTGAGTCATACGAAAACCTTCTCAAAAATCACGACGACGATCCGAACCAAGTCGCGCAAGCGATCGTGGACGGCGATCCCGAGCTCAATCTTGAAATCCTAGGTCGCTTCATGACCCAATCTCCTCGAGTTTACCTCAATGAGGAGCAAGAAATTGTCTTCCAAATCAGCAAACAGGAATTCGTCTACAATCCACAAGGAGAACAAATCGAGGCTCGAGAACCTCGATATTTAGAGGCCAATATTAATCTCGAAAAACCTCTAATGTGGTCGGGAAAGACTTTCCCTATCAAAGACATCTACAACCAATTCGTTTTCACTCGCAAATATCAGCTCATGCATACCGATGGCCTCACTTTCGATATGCTTTTTGATATCGCGAAGGAATTACACGAATCCGAGAGTATGATGCTGATCGGCAGTGGAAAGGGCACAGGCCCCGTAATCTTCCAAGACGGCGGCACCCCCTTCCGAGTCTTTCTCGAAGGCCGCGTCAAAGACGACAAATACCTTCTCTTGATGCATCTCTCCAACCTAGAACTCAAGCCCTTACCTGAGTCCTAACCAAACAATAACGCCATCAGCTTAGAAAGAGCTTATCAAAGCCCTCCACCGCTCCATTGTAATTTTTTACGGAGGATTTCGTAGAAAGAATGCCTAGGAAGGCGAACCACTCGAAGTGACTCGGGGCTGCGCTCGATACGAATCGTTGATTCCGGATCGACTCGCAAGATATCTCGCCCGTCAACCGTGAAGAGAACAGGGTCAGTTGGGTGACCACAAGCAGACAACTCCACTTTAGAGCTATCACTTAAGACTAAAGCCCGGCCACTCAAGGTGTGAGGACAAATCGGAGTGATCACAATCACATCAGATTGCGGGTCAACCAAAGGACCACCAGCAGCAAGAGAATAAGCCGTCGAACCCGTCGGGGTAGCGACAATGAGACCATCGGCACGATATTCGTTGAGAAGCTCTCCATCGACCTTTGCCTCTAGAGAAACGAGTCGCCCTGTTTCTCCTCGCATAATAACCACTTCATTGAGAGCCAAGAACTCTTGCTCCCCTCCTCCCGCTTCGCACATACGCACCTTGAGCAAGCTTCGCGTAACTTCCGCATGATCATTAGCAGTCACTGCTTCAGCCAGCGCCTCAACATCCTGATCCTGACAGGCCGTAAGAAATCCTAAATGCCCAATATTCACGCCTGCAACAGGAGCCGGGCAGCCCCCCATTCGCTTCACGGTCTCCAAAAAAGTTCCGTCACCCCCAATCGAAACTATCAGCGAAACTCCTTCCCAAAATTTCTCCACTCCCTGCTCCCCAACAACCTCACCACCCTCTTTCTCAATCACGACCTCCCAACCTCGTTTCGTAAAGGCGTCTTTGACACGTTGGTAGGCTAATTTAACATCTGGCTTTCGGATATTCGCAAAGACTCCTAATTTCATTGGGCGACCCTAGCTTTACTTAAATTTCGCTAAAACCAAGCGAGATATTCAACATTTCCATCCGTCCCTTGAATTGGACTTTCAATGAGCCCTCGCCAGGGCCTCCCCTGCCCCTCCGTTACGAAATCACGAATCTTTGCCACCGCCTTTTGTCGAAGGTTATCCTCACGAACAATCCCTCCCTTTCCAACCTCGTCTTTCGAAAGCTCGAACTGCGGTTTGATCAAAGCCACCACCATCCCCTCACTCTTCAATACCGAAAAAATCGCGGGTAAGACTTTAGTGAGAGAAATAAATGATAAATCGAGTACGGCCAAGTCCACTCGCTCTCCCAAATCCTCTTCGGTGAGGTAACGAGAATTAAACTTTTCTTTCACCACTACCCGCGGATCAATCCGTAGACTATAGACTAACTGGTTGGTACCGACATCGACAGCATGCACTCGAGCAGCACCCCGTTGCAACAGGCAATCGGTAAACCCTCCCGTAGAAGCCCCAGTATCGAGACAAACCCAATCGGTCACATCGATTGCGAACTCTTTCAATGCCCCTTCTAACTTAAGTCCACCCCGACCCACAAACTTCGGTTTCTCCCTTACCCTTAATTCGGAATCTACGGATATCTTAGTGGAGGCCTTAGCAACCCGTTCTGTTCCGACAAAAACCTCCCCTGCCATAACGAGGCGCTTGGCAGCCTCTCGTGATTCCACAAGATTTCGCGAAACAAGTAATTGATCAACCCGCTCTTTCACAACTTATTGATCGCATCAATCAACAAACGTAAACGTCCGAAACTACGTCGCGCATGGCGAAAGACGAGGCGAGGCAACTCTGAGTTTCTAGGATCATCCCCTTCTTCCTCAAATGCTCCTCGTAGTTCCATCCCTCCAGACTTGATTATATCACCAAAGTCTTTCTCCAGCTTCCTCACCTCACTCTCACTAATTTCCTTAAAAAGACGAATAACGATCTTGTCTCCCACATAACGATAACTGTGGTAATTACGGTAGAAGTTAGTGATTTCATTGACAGCTTCCTCAACATTATCCGTCACCTTATAGAGTGCGAAGTCATGTTCAGAAATAAGTTTAGCTTCATAGAGATGCTCACGAACAAAACGGTCCCAGAAATTCCAGTATTCTCCGCCCGGGGCATCTAGCAAAACAATAGGATACACGAGAGCTTTCCCCGTCTGCATGAGAGTGAGGGCCTCAAAGACTTCATCCATCGTTCCAAACCCACCAGGACAACCCACCGCTGCATGAGCTTCCTTTACGAAGGCCAACTTACGAGTAAAGAAGTAGTTATACTCAATCAGCTTATGATCATTCGCGATAAACTCGTTGGCGTAGGCTTCAAAAGGCAGAGAAATCTCCAAACCAAAAGAGTCATCTCGCCCTGCTCCCTCATTGCCCGCAGCCATAATCCCAGGACCGGCTCCAGTAATACTCATAAAGCCTTCTT
>CAYUHN010000228.1:0-2940 GCA_964444495.1 uncultured Roseibacillus sp.
GAAGGCCTCACCACCGTGGAGACCGTGATAGAGGAACAGGACACACGGCAATTTTTTGTTATCCAAGAAAATTAAGCAATATCAACGAAAGCCGTCGAACGCTTCTATCACCTTTCTACCCACGAGACATATGAGCTAATTCTAAAAAACGATTCATCACTTTCTGGCGTCAATTTCCAGTAACTTCGCAAGATCACTAAACGAAAACAGCCAACATTTAATCCCGTAATTGAACTTTACGAAAATACATATCACCAATCTTCAAATAACAGTTTTCGTTCTCTTCTTCAGCCTTGCCTATTATCAAAAAAAGAAGCTTTTCCTCCACCCCTTGTTCTTTACAAACTCCCTCGGGAGCTACTTTACCCCCTCTAATCAAGAAACGACCTGTCTTACTACTATACGCTGGCTTAGCAGCAACAACAGGGACATCGATAAACATCATTGAAAAAGATGGCAAATCATTGTCTTCCGAGACAAATACTCTAAAATACACTTCCTGCTCCCCTTGGTCGTCCCAATCTACAGAAGAGTAGAGCCCGTTGTATTCAGTCCATCTTTTCGGAATCCACTCCCTCTTTTCCTGAAGCTCCAGAGCTTTATGAGCATCCTCAGCAAAAGACCCACCACTTACATAAAGAAGAACTAAACTAATTTTGGCAATTTTGAACATCACCCCCTAAAACTTAACCCACTCAGGAATCTCCAGCGCGAAATGAGGAATCTCAGCAAAGAAGATATCCCCCTCGGTGGTCTGACCATAGAAGGCCCCTCCCGCGCGAGCGTTCATCGCTGTGACATGATAACTATTATAGGCGTAGTTTTCACCGGCGTTGAGTCTCGGATTCTGTCCCACGATTCCATCGCCTTCGAGAACGACCAGTTCCCCACTTGTCTCTTGCACGATCCATTTGCGACCGAAAAGACGAATATCTCTCGCACTATGATTGTGAATCTCGATAAAGTAGACAAACGGGTGAGGCTTATCTTCAGGAGTCTCCAATTTCGGAACGTACATCACCTCGGTGACTTTCACCTCGATTTCTTCGTTCCGTTCGATGTTGTTCATGATCTTCCTCTAGCTATTAAATCGCAGAAAAAACCGGCTAAAGTCAAGCGCATGACCCGATAACTCGCTCTATTTCAGACTCGCAAGCAAGTCGGTTAGATTTTGATACCGAAATTCATAGCCCCGATGCTCCAATTCAGCTGGCATCACTCGGTAGCTGTCGAGAAGAGCCTGCGAGAAATCTCCTAAAATCAACTGAAGGCCAAAAGCAGGAGCTGGAAACAAAGTGGGCCGCTTCAGGGTCTTTCCCACTTCCTCGGTAAACACCTGATTCGTCACCGGAGTCGCTCCTACTAGGTTGACCGCCCCAGAAATCTCTTTGTCGGTGAGAGCATGCAAAATTCCTCCCGCCACATCATCAACATGGACCACTGGCCAATACTGCTCACCACTTCCGAGCCGTCCTCCCAGGCCTAGTCCAAAGACTCGTCTCATCTTCTTCCAAGCCTCCGACTTTTTGGACAACACCACCCCAATTCGACCTAAACAAACCCGCACCCCTAGTGATTCCGCTTCGCACGCCGCCTCTTCCCACGCCACACAGAGCTCCGCCAAAAAGCCAGTTCCGGCAGGTGAATCTTCAATGAGAACCTGTGTTCCTTGATCGCCATAGTAGCCTACCGCTGAAGCATTGAAGAGAATTTCTGGACGCTCCCCTTCCGGCAACTTTTCGATCCCAGCTACAACCGACTTCGTCAGATCGACTCGACTGCGGTAGAATTCCGCTCGTTTCGCCTCCGTCCAACGCTGGGCCACACTTTCGCCAGCGAGATTCACAATGGCGTCCAGGCCCGCGAAACCCTCTTCCAAAGAGCACCACTCCCCCTTCTTTCCTTTCGGCTTTCGACTGTAGCCGACCCAGGTATGCCCCTCCTTTGCGAGCAACTCACAAAGAGCAGTCCCCACCAAGCCACTGGCTCCAACGATTCCGACTTTCATGGCCGCACCTTAGCGCCATTCCCAAACTTCAAAACGGAAAAGACTTCGAAAAATGAGCTTCTCACGCTTAGCTTCCGCCCTCTCGCCGCATCATGTCCTCATCTGCCACGCTTGAATCAAAAATCGCCCGCTTGAAGGAAGGCACTCATTCGGGCTCCAAGCCCCTATCCGCCCTCACGGCCTATGACTACCCAACTGCCCGACTTCTCGACGAAGCGGGGGTGGATGTCCTGCTAGTGGGGGATTCCCTCGGAATGGTGGTCCTCGGCTATCCAGACACCACGCACGTGACGATGGACCACATGATTCATCACACCTCCGCCGCTGCTCGGGGCTGCGAAAAAGCACTTCTCATTGGCGACCTCCCCTTCGCAAGCTATCCCGACCCCGAAACGACCCTCAAAAATGCGCGCCTCCTCTGCGAAGCTGGTGCTGATGCCGTCAAACTAGAGGGCGGAGAAAAGCATGCCGATTCGGTAAAAATCCTCATCGAACACGAGATCCCTGTTGTCGGGCATTTGGGCATGCTCCCACAGAGCGTTCTTGAAGAAGGTGGCTACAAAAAGAAGGGAAAGAGCACTGAACAGCGTGAATTTCTCCTCAGTGAAGCGAACTGTTTAGCCGATCTCGGCATTTGCGCGCTCGTTTTAGAATCTGTAGTACCTGAAACCTCCATTCTACTCTCAAAAGCCATGGCGAAGCGAGAAATCCCCACCATCGGAATTGGCTGTGGTCATGGAAACACCCATGGCGAAATCGCCGTAATCTCCGATTTACTCGGCTCCTACCCTTGGTTCGTCCCTCCTTTCGCCACTCCTCGAGCGGACTTTGCTGCCGAAACGATAAAAGCAGCGCAAGGCTATTGCGAGGCGATTTCCCCCTTTCAACCCCTTCCTTAAAGGCCTTCTACGACTAGGATCGCCTTTTATCTC
>CAYUHN010000229.1:0-2923 GCA_964444495.1 uncultured Roseibacillus sp.
CTACTTCTGGAGGTTACATTTCAGCCGATAGTGCCACGGGGTTATTTTTCAGCCGAGTTGATGGTGGGCGAGGGTGAAGCTTTGAAGATTATACAGTTGCGTGGAATATCAATTAAGGCGTTGGAGGGGAAGAATGAGCCTCCTTTGCAGGAGGTCTTGGATTCCTTAGGGACGGGGATCGATGCGGGAGGAAAGACGCTATCGTTGAGCACAAAGGAGAAGACGATTGGTGATTCGGTTTTAGCAACGAAGTTTAAGCCAGTGCAGGGGAGCGAGGTTCGGATGAAGCCTTTGGCACGTTATTCTCCACCAGGGGCAACCCCATTTGGTTTAATAATTGAGGAGGGGGAAGAGCTACGGCTGGAGATTTTGGGAGAGTTTGCTGAGACGACGAAGGAACGGCCAGATGCGCATCAGACTTTGTTGCCTCCTTTGGGCGACGGACAGTCGATAGTGACCGTGGTAGAGCCGCCGGAGGAGTTTGGGCTGTTTCTGAAGGCTCATAAATATACTTCGCTAACATTTCCGGGACAGTCGGAAGGAGCGAAGATTGAGCACACGGCTCGGATTTATCCTGTGAAGAACTTTCAAGGAAGGATTGTAAAAGATGCTTATGTGGTAGGATTTGAGGAAGCGTCCAACGGAGACTATCAGGATGCGGTATTCTTGATTGAAGGGGTAGAGGCGGTAAAGTGAAGTTTAGAGCGACCAGCGAATTCAGCCATTTCAATGTGGTTTTTGCTTTTTTGTTTCCGCTCAAGGCTTCGGTGTAGCTACTCCAACGATAGTCTTTAGGATCTTCGCAGATATGGGCTGTCAGTCTGGTAGCATAGGAGGCATTAGTTCCACTACATCTCCTTCTTTTAAATCAGAGAGTTGAATTGAATCAAATTCTAGTAGTACGTGACCTTCGTCCTTATCAACATCTTCGACAGTCAGGAGGCCGGCGTCGGGTCCTAGTTGTGCAATATACGCTTCATCACCCCGCTGGGGGTTCCCTTCAAGGCCTTCAAGAATAATATAACCAAAGGTAGAATTGATTCCATTTTCTGCGATCGTTGCCTTAGCAGTGCGTCGAATCTTCTTAATATTGCCTCTATTTTCGTACGATTTGATCCGAGTTAGGTTTTGTTCTGTGATTGAGGGTCGCTTTTGCGCCTTTTTCCATTTTTGTCCTGTCGGAGTACCCAAGGTGGAGTTGGAAGATTGGCTATTCTTAGCAAATTGTTGAATACCTAAAATCACCAACGCTGCAATTAAAGTGATTATTGCCAGTGCCATTCCACGCGAAAATTTTGGACCCCTCATTCGTAAGATTCGTAAAGATACTAGGATGGAGGGGGACTTCACGGAAGTTTTTCGGTAGGGATGTACCGCTGGGACCTTTGCTTGGGGCCGAATCTTACTCCTTATTCAACTCAATTTTAACAAGCTAACCAGTCCGCCACTGCTTTGACATCCTTGAATTCAGGAATCCAAGCCAGCTCTTCTGGAAGGTCAGTCGTGAATTCACAGCGCAGTCGCACTGGGTGAGCACCGGAATCGATGGCGGCATGTTGGTTGTAGATGCGGTCATCGACGAGAATCGTTTCGTCCGGGTTGAGCTCATACTTTTGAAAGCATTCGCGCAGGCGATCAACCTTGGCCGTGTCGTGCATGAACTCCCCGTGCTGGACGCATTCGATGGTGAGGAAGTCGGTCACCGGGGCAAGGATGTCGTTGAGGTAAGCCGTCTTCGCTTCGACATCAAAGGTCGCCGACATCGTGAACTGGCGGTAGCCTTGTTTGTTGAGTCGTTGGAGCGTTTCGATGACCTTGGGGTAGAGGGGGCGATTTCGGAAAAAGGACTGATCAGCACAAAAGTCGCGATCCATTTCCGTTCCCAGTTCGGGATGCGTCTTCAGTTCCAGCGCGCCATATTCTGGTAGAATGGGTAGCACTTCCGGGAGCTGTTCCCATTTGAGTCCATCGTATTGTTCTCTGTAATTCGGGTGTCCGGTGAGAAAGTGAAAGTAGGCGTAATTGAGATTCGCAAGGACGCCATCGACATCCCAGAAGATGTTTTTGATTTGAGCGGGGTTCATGGGTGGTGTGTTTCGTAAAGATGTTTAGGTGAGATGATTCCTACTTGATGGGAAGGGTATATTTGCCTGATTTCTTGGTGCCGATTCGTTCGATGAGTCCGGATTCAAGGAGAGGATTGAGGATGTTGAGGGTGCCTTGTTTTGAAAGGTTGAGGGCCTCCCAAAGTTGGGAAGGAGATTGTGGACCTTGAGTTTTGAGGAGAGAAAGAAGCTCTTCCTGTCTCGGAGTGAGGAACAGTTTGTTCTGGGCTTGTTGTTGGTAACTTTGCACGCGATACCAAACTCGTTGCAAAGTGCTTTCGAGACCCTTGGCGGAGTATTCGAGCCATTGGGACAAGTCTTCACCCGCTTCACGAACTTGACCAAGGGCCGCATAGTAGGACGGACGGTCTTCCCAATAGTACTCGTCGATGGAGAAGATGTGATGGGTATCAAATCCGCGGCGATACAGTTCCCATAGCGCAAGGGCGCGACCGGTTCGGCCATTGCCGTCGGCGAAGGGATGGATATTCTCGAATTGGTAGTGAAGAATGGACGAGCTGAGGATGGGGCTTAGTTTAGGAGCTTCTTTGTTCCACCAAGTGAGAAGTTCAAACATGAGCGGAGAGACGTCTTGGTGGTTGGGAGGGAAGTGCTCACCAACGCGCACGTTGATGGTGCGGTAGGCTCCCGCTTCGCCTTGGTCCATGACGTCTCCACCCGCGAGGATGCGGTGAAGCTCGAGAATGTGATCGTGACGTATCGTTTTGAGATGAGCTTTCTTTTCCACGTAGCGCAGGCCCGCGAAGTAGTTGGTGATTTCCCGTTTGGAGCGGGGAGTGGGGGTGGGGATTTCTTGC
>CAYUHN010000230.1:0-2797 GCA_964444495.1 uncultured Roseibacillus sp.
CATTGTTTATGTCCGATTCCTCAACACTCGCTGACCTCCTGGCGATCGACACTGCGGCCCTCGAAAGCCGAGTTTCGGAACTCAGGAGGTATCTTTGACCTCCCTGTTTTGACTGCTCGGCTTGAAGCCTTGGAGCAAGAAATGGCAAATCCTGAATTTTGGAACGATCAAGCCAAAGCGCAAACGACTATCGCGGAGAAAAACGCGGCGCAGACAAAGGTCACTCCTTTTCAAAATATTTCCGATGGGCTCAATGATCTAGCTGCCTCGATAGAGCTAGCGCGTGAGTTTGAAGATATAGATTCTGCTCGTGAGGCTGCAGGGCAAGCGGAACAATTAGAAAAGGATCTCGCCGCCTTCGAGCTGATCATCCTTCTCAATCAACCAGCGGACATCAATAATGCTTTCCTCAATATTCAAGCAGGCGCGGGAGGAACGGAAGCTTGCGATTGGGCCTCAATGTTACTTCGGATGTATACCCGTTGGGCCGAGAGCAAAGGATTCAAGGTCACTACCCTCGATTATCAAGAAGGTGAAGGAGCTGGTATTTCTGGAGTTTCGCTTCAAATCGAGGGTGATTATGCCTACGGGTATCTCAAGCAAGAGCGAGGCGTGCACCGTCTGGTTCGCATTTCCCCTTTTGACGCAGCTGGTAAACGCCATACCTCATTTGCGGCAGTGGATGTCACTCCCGAAGTAGCGACAGAAATTGAAATCGAAGTTCCTGACTCTGATGTAGAAATCACCACGACTCGTTCTGGCGGCAAAGGAGGTCAGAACGTGAACAAGGTCGAGACCGCAGTCATTCTCAAGCACCTCCCGACAGGAATTGTGATTCGCTCTACTCAGGAGCGTTCCCAACTCCGCAACCGTGAACTAGCTTGGCAAATTCTGAAAGCCAAGCTCTACCAAATTGAAGAAGAGAAACAATTTGCGGAAGCTGACCGCACCTATTCGGAAAAAGGAGAAATTGGTTGGGGCAGCCAGATTCGCTCATACGTATTTCAGCCTTATCAACTGGTGAAGGACCTTCGAACCAATCATGAGACTGGGAACATCCAAACTGTCATGGATGGTGGTCTTGATCCGTTTATCGAGGCTATGCTGCGCCTCCAATAACTCTCTCGAACTGACTTTCTCTTCTCCTGACAAAGCTTCTCGGATTGCAGTTTACTCTCCTTCCAGAACGCTCTACTTTTCATCCCTAAACAAGCAAATGACTTTCGACGAACTTCGCTCGCTCTACGACCTACCATTTTTTGAACTCATTCAGAAGTCTCGGTCCATTCACGAGGCCAACTGGCCAGAGAACGAAGTTCAACTCTGCACTCTCTTATCGATCAAGACGGGCGGTTGCTCAGAAGACTGTTCCTATTGTGCTCAATCCGCTCGCTATAACTCGGGTGTCGATGCCGACCGATTGATGGAATGTGACGATGTTATGGCACGAGCCAAAGCAGCCAGAGAGAATGGATCCACCCGTTTTTGCATGGGAGCCGCTTGGCGTGGAGTCCGCTCAGGAACGAAACGTTTTGAGCAAGTGCTGGATATCGTCAGACAAGTTTCCGACCTCGGGATGGAGGTCTGCGTCACTCTCGGTCAACTAGGGAAAGAAGAAGCTGAAGCCCTCAAGGAAGCGGGAGTCACGGCATACAATCATAACATTGACACCTCTCGTGAGTTTTACCCCGAGATTGTCACCACCCACACTTACGATGATCGCCTCTCAACGATTCGTCATGTCCAAGATGCCGGCATGAGTGTCTGCTGTGGCGGAATCCTTGGATTGGGTGAAACCACCGAAGATCGTCTCAAGATGATTGAAGTGATCTCCTCCTTCAACCCTCCCCCAGAATCTATTCCAATTAATAAACTGATGCCTATGCCTGGGACTCCTTTAGCGGAGACTCAAGGAGTAGATGTCTTCGAGTTGGTTAGGATTATTGCAGTCACTCGTATCGCAGTCCCTAAAGCTAAAGTCCGACTCTCGGCCGGGCGCACACAACTTTCTGAAGAGGCTCAGGCCCTCTCATTCTTCGCTGGAGCCAACTCCATCTTCTATGGAGACAAGCTTCTCACCGCAGCCAATCCAGCGGTAGACAAAGACCTTAAGCTTATCGCTAAACTGGGGCTTTCCTCGCAAAAACCCAATCGCGCCCTATCCGCTCCCGAAGCGGACCAAGAACAGCCGCTAACCCCTGAGGTCCCTTCCTCATGCGCCCTCAGTTAGTAGTCTCCATAAAGGAACAAAGTCTGAAGTGGCAGGACTCAGCCGAAGCGGAAATGAGCTTTCCGATTTCTTCTTCTAAATTTGGATTAGGAACGAAAGAAGGATCGAACTGCACCCCCTTAGGCCGTTTTCGAATTTGCGAAAAATATGGAGCTCGCTCTCCTCTCTACACCTCCTTTAAGGGACGATGCCCAGTAAGCGTTTGGAATCCAGAAGAACCGAGTGAAGAAGACTTTGTTCTCAGTAGAATCTTTCGTCTCGAAGGTCTTAGTAGTGAGCTTACTAATACCTACAACCGATATATTTATTTCCATGGAACCAATCAGGAAGACTTAATCGGCACCCCTGCCTCTCACGGCTGTATCCGTATGAAGAATGCTGATATCGCCATGCTTTATCCCCTTGTCCCAGTCGGCACAGAGGTGATAATCGAAGATTAAACCTATCCGTTTTCTCGCCTAGGGCATCAGACAGTAGTTTTGTTAGCAAGGAAATCCTTCACTATCGGCCGGTTTAAACCTAGAATCTGCAGTTGAAGAGGTTCTGAGTAGTCAGCTTGGGAGCGGT
>CAYUHN010000231.1:0-2608 GCA_964444495.1 uncultured Roseibacillus sp.
CCTCATAAGGGCTTTAGGCGCACTTCCTATTTTCCAACTGCGGAATATAGGATAATCAGGATTCTGTAACTCATTAGTATTTAGTATTTAGTGGTTGAAATGCTGGGCGATGGTTCGAGCGTTTCAAAGCTTAAATTTTAGTGAGTTTGGAAATAAACTATGAAAAAAAGGTTGGTAATGTTAAACAACTTATGACTTTTTTGCGCCTCATGAGTGCCCCACCTAGCCCCCAGTGTGGAAATCATCAAAGAGGTGTAGAGAAAGTTCAAGCTACTGAAGCTTCGAATTCATCTGTGATTTCTCGTCGTCATCTTTTAACTCGCACTGCTCTTGGCGCTCTAGCCACAACTGCAGCGGTTTCTCCTCGGGTAGACGCTTTCTTTTTCTTCAACGGGAAATCTAACTTTGATATAGATGCTCTTCCAAAGCAGTGGGTCGAGAGGCAGGGCGTTGATCTTCAGAACTATGTTCGGCATATTGCGAAGTATCGACTCGAGAAGATTTCCGTCCAAGCAGTGATTATGGCTCATGCTCGGCAGAGGGGATCGGTTTGGAACGAGCTTCCCCCAAAAAGACTTTGGGATAATATGGGACAAACGTTGCAAGTGGTTGAGAAACTTGCGGTGGCACTAGGAACCGCTCCTGAAGAGGTCACTTCGGCCTATCGTAGTCCCGATTATAATGCCCGTTGTCCAGGGGCTAAACCGCGCTCCTTCCATATGCAGAATCTTGCGATGGATTTAATGTTTAAAGTTCCTCCAAGCCGAGTCGTTCGAGTGGCTCGGGAGCTTCGTGATAATGGAGAATTCTCTGGCGGAGTCGGGCGTTACGACCAATTCACTCATGTCGATACTCGCGGCTACAATGCGGACTGGTAGAGAAGGGCTTACTTCTGGCCTCTTACCTTTTCTAGGTGGGCTTTGAATATTTTGAGAGTCCTATTACGCTCCGTAGCATGATCAAGAATGGGAGCTGGGTAGTTCCTTCGATTTGGTCCATTGAGAAGATCAGGGATCTGGTGAAGTTCTTTCGCAGGAGTATCGGAGAGTTCGGGAACCCATTGTTTGATATAAATTCCTTTCGGATCAAAACGTTTCGACTGGGTCCATGGATTTTGAATTCGGAAGTAAGGTGCGGCATCAGCTCCCGTTCCTGCTGACCATTGCCAACCACCATTGTTCGCCGCGATTTCACTATCAAGAAGATGTTGTGCGAAATGTTGTTCTCCTAGTCGCCAATCGAGGTGGAGATCTTTGGTGAGAAACATGGCGGTGATCATGCGAACCCGGTTGTGCATGAATCCCGTCTCAAGAAGTTCCCGCATCCCGGCATCGATGATGGGGAAGCCCGTTTGACCTTGCTTCCATGCTTCAAAGGAATGGTCCGGCTCATTCCATGGCAAGCCTCGATAGTCGGCGTTGAATTCTTGTTTTAGAACCTCGGGAAAGGCGCTCAACAAATGAAAATAGAAATCACGCCAAGCGAGTTGTTTGATGTAGATTTGGTAGCTTTCGATAGTAGTAGATATCTTTGCCTCGGATAGTGCTTGAGCCACCTTATGATAGACGGTTCGAATTGAGAGAGTGCCCCAACGGAGATCTTGAGAAAGTCGTGAATTGACGGGAGTTCCGGGAATGTCTCGTTGTTGTGCATAAGTTGGTAAGCTATTGGCCACTGCATCTTTCAGTCGTTTTTGAGCAGCAGCCTCACTTCCAGAAACAAAATTGCCGGACTGAGGTAAACTCAGCTTCCAAGTCTCAAGACTAGGAAGCGGAAGTGATTTGAAGGAAGGGCAAGGGGGCAGTGATTTGCGCCGCAATGGCTTTGTCTTTTCGAGTTTGAGCCAGCGCCGACTGTAAGGAGTGAATACCCGATAAGGGCTTCCATCGTCTTTATTGGTTTCTTCGGGGCGATGAAGAGCGACATCATGATGGCGATGAAGGGGAATTCCTCGTTCTTCGCAAATTTTAGCTAACTCAGATTCGATCTTTTTCCCAAAAGGATCGGGATCGGAATTGGTGTGGATAGTGGCGACTTCGAGTTCGTCAAATATTGTAGTGAAAACTTCGAGTGCTTGTCCTTGCCGTAAACAAAGACGGCTGCCGGTATTTTTCAGATTCTTGGAAAGTGATTCGAGGCATTCACAGAGAAAGCGCTGACGACCGGGGCCGGTCCAAGTATGGTTCTTTTTCCAGTCGCTCAGGATATAAAGGGGGAGGAGAGGGAGCTCCTCGGAGGCCGCGGCGTTTAGAGAAGTGTTGTCAGAGATTCTCAGGTCTCTACGAAACCAATGGATGGCGACAGGCTGTTTCATGGGGCACTAAACGTTACCTTTGAAAGCACGCAAGCTAAAGGATTTCTTGTTTACGAGTGACACGTTAGAGCGTTTCTCAGGAAGTTGATCGGGGCCAATAATCGACGAACGACGCAACTATCAGCAAAATCTGTCCGGAAATAGTTAAATTTTTCCAAGTGGAAGGTAATTTTAAAATGCAAAAAACACAATAGGCGAACAAACTTTTGAGAGAATGCTGAGAGATGCTCTAATTGAGAATTCCTCTCCATGAGGCAACGAGGCGGAGTTTGTGAGTTTAGCAGTGTTTCAGTT
>CAYUHN010000232.1:0-2569 GCA_964444495.1 uncultured Roseibacillus sp.
CTGTCAAACAATTATCCACTGTGGCAATGGATCCAATCTCTATCGCGCTACAAGCCTTAAAGCTCTTCGAATCAGGAAAGGAACAGGAAGCTGGACGCTACCTTTCCAATCTCCGAGAACTGTTTCCAAAAAGCACTTCTGCTCTGCGGCTTGAATCCTTTATACAGGCGCAGATTGGCATTTCACCGGTAAAAAACTACCAACACCTCTTAACACAGTATCCTCAAGATCATCTGACGACTTACCTTCTAGCCAACTACCTTTTGAAGAATAAAAACAAAGGTGAAGCACAAGAAGTTTATCAATCTTACCTCCAAAAAATTGAGCACAAAAGCAGCTTTTTACCGGCTTTAATTCTTATTTCGGAATACAATAAGCTGCTCGATAATGCCTCACGCATACCTGAACAAAAGCTTCTACCAAAGGATTTAAGGATTGTGATTACCAATCTCCATCCTGACCCCACGTTTAGCCTTTCCGTGAAGGATCCAGCAGGTCACGAAACTGAAACAAATGAAATCTCCCCCACCGGAATCGCCGTCACGGAAGGATTCGGCCTCATAGAAATCACCGACCGTAGGATTCTATTAGGAAACTATCAGCTCCATGCAAGTTGCGAACGTCAACAACTATTAGAAATTGCTACCTACCGAAACTTTGGAACTGCCGAAGAAAAGCTCAGCCGCGATCTTATCCTCGTCGAAGCAGGCTCCAAAAACCAAATTATTAGTACCATAACCGTTAACTAGCTTTCCTGCAGACCCCTTACTCAAGGATTCCAAAGTAGGTGTTACTCGTAAACAGATCGTACGAGACTTAGGCCTCGTTCACCGGGAAACAATCCAAGCTCCATTTGATTCATGGTATAGGCAAAAGATAAACCGATTGTGGGATCACAAAAGGCGTGACTACCTCCTGCTCCCGGATGGCCAAAAGCTTCTACATTTGGGCCAAAGAGAGCCCTAATTTTTTCACCTTTCCCGTCAAGAGGATCGAACATTGTGCCAGGACCAAAAGACGTTTCAAGACACATCGTTTCATCTCTCCCTTGTAGGATCCGAGTAGCCAACTCATTTCGAAGTTCTTGCGGAATGACTTCTTTCTCAGTCTTTCCGAGAACAGCTTGATAAAATTTGGCAAGCCCGCGAGCACTACCTACACCACCAAAAGCAGGGTAACCTCCGGTCCACGCCTCCGACCTATTCATCTCGCTAGCCGACTGACAGCCTTGCAACGAGCCAAAGGCTTTCCGAGCGACAGAACCTTCAGTCTGCATAGCTGCATAGAAATCCCGCTCTTCTTTGCGAACAATATAGCGACCAGGATAAAGAGTCGCAACCTGAGGAAATTTCTCCTTTGGAAGCCCAATCCAAAAATCTATCTCTAGAGGATCGCCAATCCAGAGACGCCATAGCTCACCTAACCGGCGCTGATGTAGACGAAGACACAATTCATCGAGAATGAATCCGATTGTACGAGCATGGTAACCATGCCTTGTCTCTGGAACCCAAAATGGCTCTGTGCTCTCAAGAAGAGAAATCACCTGCTCTCGTTCAGTAACAGAAACAGGTTCACGTAAACCAGGCAAGCCCGCTTGATGGGATAAAAGCTTAGCGAAAGTTAAATCTCCAACCGGTAATTTAGGCCAAACTTTACGAACTAAGTTGTTAGAAGAAAATCCACTCTCTCTTAAAGCTAGAAGAAAAGTGGTAGCCGCAGGAACTTTGCTGACCGAATAAACAGGGCTTAACGTCTGCTCTCCCCAAGGGCGAATTTTTTCACGTTCACTCCAACCTTTACTAAGAGTGACAATCTCTTTTCCATTTTGCCAAACTGAGACCGACGCGCCAATCTCATCGCGAGAGGCAAAGTTCTCTTCAAAAGCTCTTTGAAGAGAAGACTGAATATCCAATGGATACATAGCCCTTCATATTCTCGCTCGATGACTTTGTCGAGTCAGGTGCCGACAAAACGAATTCACCATTCCTAATTCCTTCTTACCCGAGTTCCTCCTCAATAAACTCGAGAACCAGTTCCACGAGTTCCTCCATACCAGCCGGTAATTCCTCTTCGATTGAGGTAAGATATTCGGCCTCAGTTTCGCTATAATCACCGCGTTCATCGCTGCCATTTCCGCACCACTGGCTCGCATTAAGAGGATCAACGAGAGTTGCCGCACCAACAAGATCGAAGGACTTAATGATACGTTGGTGGTCGATTTCACTCTGCCAAAATTCGTGCAAGCAATCTTCGCTTTCAAGAATAAGAACAGTTTCATAGATATCAAGAAGAGCCCGCTCCTCTCGGTTTAGAGCACGATCCGAAGACTCAACTTCGAGCTTATCAACGAGAAGCTCAACTTCATCTGGCCACTCAATCGGTTCCAAGAAATTCATTGGCAACGAGGTAGAACGAGAAAACCAACCTTGTCTAGGGAATCCTGCAAGCTTTCATGTCAGGCTCATTGGATGCGATACTACAAAGCTCCTCGTTTACAGCATGAACCTAAATTAGAAAAGGCTCTTCCGCAGAATCTGTGGGCGGAGTGAGAATAAATTACAACTGAAAT
>CAYUHN010000233.1:0-2531 GCA_964444495.1 uncultured Roseibacillus sp.
AGCTGTTCGCTCAGTTCTTCGGGGATCTCGTGATCTCCCTTTTTCTTTTCCTCGGAATCCTCTGCCATCTTTCTCTAGGAGTTTAGCTTGCTTTAGAAGCTTGGAAAGAAGCAAAAAACGAGCCATGAGAGCAATTTATGGATCGGGCCACTGCTCATCAGTTGCTTAGATTAACGTGCTGAGGAGCCGAAACTATCGAAAATTTTGTCGAAACTTGGCTTGAGCTTAGTCTTGAAGTCCTTTGGGAGGGCCTAAAATTTCGGCGAGAATCACGGCATTACGAGCCGCTGAAGGGGAGGCGAGAAGCTCTTTCGCGCTCATTTTCTGTTTGGAAGCGCCTTTCGTTTGGCTTTGTTCGTTTTTACGAAACGAGGTAAGGGCTTCCTTTTCTTTCGCAGAAAGCTGGGGTGGACGAGGAGGAGAGAGGCTGATTTTGGGTTCGGGCTTTGAGCCAGCAGGAAGAGGTGGGGGTGTATTTATTCGCGCTGCGGGTGGAGCAGGGCGTTGACCTGGGTTGGGACCGACTTGGCGGGCGACTTCCTCAGGATCAGCAGCCATTTGGCCTTGGCGCTCAAGAATTTCAGCTCGTGCTTGCTCGTAGAGATCGCTCAGAGAGGTTTGTTCGTGGACAGGTTGTTGCTCGTTGTATTCCTGATCCCAGTTTTGGCTCGGCTGAGAGCGATTGAGGATATTGCTAAAAAACCAGCGTAATGCTCCTACCACAAGAAACACAACAATAACGATGAATCCAAATCCATCCTCAGGGATGGGAAGAGGCGCGGCGAGAATCATCGGAGGGTAAAAGTTGAGTTTAGGTAAAGGATTCCTAGTTAGAGCTATCCGGCTGCTCGTTCGCAATAGAGGAGCGCATATCGGTGTCGGCGTTGACGTTCTGATATTTTACGTAGTCCATGATGCCGAGGTTGCCATTGCGAAAAGCTTCAGCGATGGCGATTGGGATCCCTGCTTCTGCTTCTACTACCTTGGCTTTCATCTGCTGGGTGTGAGCCATCATTTCTTGTTCGCTTGCTACCGCGGCGGCACGACGCATCTCCGCTTTTGCTTGGGCGACTTGTTTATCGGCTTCGGCCTGTTCAGCTTGCAGGCGAGCTCCAATATTGTCGGCTACATCGACATCTGCCACATCAATGGAGAGAATTTCGAAAGAGGTTCCGGAGTCGACTCCCTTTTCTAGAACAAGGCGAGAAATCGAGTCTGGGTTCTCGAGAACGTCTTTGTAGGAAGACGCTGAGCCTACGGAGGTCACGATTCCTTCTCCCACTCGGGCGATAACGGTCTCCTCGGTAGCACCGCCTACGAAACGTTCTAAATTGGTTCGAACTGTAACTCGGGCGCGAACATTCACTGCGATTCCGTCTTTCGCGACCGCTGTGATCTTGGCGATTCCGGTATTCGGGTTCGGGCATTCGATGACTTTGGGGTTAATTGAGGTTCGAACCGCTTCAAGAACTGTTTTTCCGGTATCTTTTGTTGCAAGATCAATGGCACAGGCACGGGAAAAGGGGAGTTCGATGCCTGCTTTATCTGCTGCGACGAGAGCGAGAACAACATTGGTGACATCTCCTCCGGCAAGAACGTGAGCTTCGAGCTCATCAGTAGTTAGTTTAATCGCCGCCTTAGCCGCGGTGATTCGGTTGTTTACAATCAGTGCAGGTGGAACCTTCCGCAGACGCATAAAGAGGAGGTTAAAAAAGCCAACGGGGGCTCCCGAAACTCGAGCTTGAAGCCAGAGGTTGAAAAAATTAACGAGGAGGAGGACGATGACCAGCGCGACAATGCCGCCGGCAAAGAGAAGAAGGCCTCCGAATACGTTGATCGCTAAATATAATTCCATGATGAAGTCATCCTAACCAAAATCGCTACAAGTGCAATCATGTGGGTTGGGAAGAAGGGCTTTTTTGAGATTTACCACGAAGGACGCTAAGTTCACGAAGGTTTTTGTGTGGATGGAGAGGTCTTTTTTGAACCACGAATCTCACGAATTGGCACGAATCTGAATGGTTTTTTGGGAGAGTTTGTTAGTTTGTTAGTTTGCTGGTTTGTTAGTTGGCAGTTTTTTGTAATCAAGAGCGCAGCTCTTTGAGCTGAACTCTGACAAACTGAACCCCTGTCAAACTAGCAAACTCTCATCTCACAACTATTCGTGAAGATTAGTGAGATTCGTGGCCCAAAAAAACACAAAGCCCTTCGTGAGCTTTGTGTTCTTCGTGGTTAAAAACTAATATTTCAGTAATCATTCAAGCCGAAGCACTAGGCAAGGCTCTCAGCGTCTCGGTCTCTGCGGTGTAGTCAACGCCAGGAAGTCCAAAGCCGAAGAGTTTCAGGAATTCTTGTTGATAGCCTGCAAAGTCGGTGTCGTTGGCGAGAGTTTCGGTGGAGATCGTTTTCCAGATCTTGGCCACTTCCGCTTGCACGTCTTCGCGCATTTCCCAGTCGTCGATTCGGATTCGGCCTTTTTCGTCGAGTTGAGGCCCTTCTTCGCTTCCGTAGTGATCAGCGAAGAGACGATG
>CAYUHN010000234.1:0-2477 GCA_964444495.1 uncultured Roseibacillus sp.
TATTGAAAGAAGTTGATCGCGCTTGGGAGAGTGATGTTTCATCTTTGAGTAATGAGTCGGGATTAGAGACGCTCGAACAATTAATTGAGAAGCAAGAGCAAGTTGTTGCGGCAAAGAGGAAGATCGTGGATCCGATCACTCAATACACTGGAGTCGCTCTCAATCGAGGGGAGGGCTTGGAGACTGCTGCATATAGGAAGTCAAGAGTTGCAATAGCAAATCGTTTTGAAATAGAAAAGAAAAGAGATGCCCTGAAGTTCCGTTTGGAAAGCCTAGATGATGTTAGTGGCAATGAATTGGCTCGGTTAGCATCTGAGGTGCCGGTAGAGAATAACGGGGTAACAGTACTGTATGAGGAGCTTTTAGCGAAGAGGCGAGAGTTGAATATGCAGAAGGCGAAAGGACTTAGTGAGAATGACGAGTTAGTAAGTGAACAAAAGGAATCTCTTGAACGGCTGGAAGGAGAGCTTACTCAAGCGGTTTCTGTATTACATGATTCGTTGACTCGGGAGCTTGAGGTCTCAGAAAAGTTGTTGGCAGAGAAGCTTCAAGTTGAGGAAGCCAAAAAGTTACACCGACTTCAACGGGCTGAACAGGAGTATCAAGAGTCTTTGCGTAACTTGCGTAACTTGCGTTTACAGCATTCGACTCTTCGAGTAGCGGCCCTCAGTGGCAAGAGTAACGAAAAAAATAAGGCGCCTGAAAGTCAGATGGTCGTGCAAGAGGGAGCGGCTGTAGTAGCCTTTTTGAGAGACAAATCAGCGAGAAGTCTTGAGGAAAGTGATTCTTTTTCAGGTGTCATTCCAGAGGTTGGGGATTTGCCTGAGCTCTCTCTCCGTGAGCTGTTTGCTGAAAACGGTCTCACTTTTTCAGAGCAAACTGAAGTTCGAATTGATGAGGTGACGGGAGAGTTATGGTTTGAGGGGCGCGAAGATGAAAAGGAAGTGTTTAAAGCGATTGTGAGTCATTTCGAAGCTCTTCAGGAAGGGAAGCGAGAGCTTGAGAATAAAGAGATTGTTTCTGAGGAAGAGGAGGAAGGGAGTTTTGGTGAAGTTTCTGCTGCAAAGAAGGGAGATTCAACCTTTTCTCTCAACGTAAGCGATGTCAGTTACCAGCTTGCGAGCGAGGCATTGGGGAACGGGAAATGGCCGGAGACAGTGCGGGTGGAAGAGTTTGTCAATCACTTCGACTATGGGGAGCCGGAGGTTGCACTTGAAGATCGTGTAAGTGTGGCGATGGAGCAAGCGGCTCATCCTTATCTTTCGCAACGCAATCTTCTACGAGTTTCTCTGAAGACGGCTGCAGCGGGTCGAAGCCAGGAGGTCCCTCTTGGGTTGACTTTATTACTTGATAACTCGGGGTCCATGGTTCGTCAGGATCGAGCCGCAGCAGTGGCGGAGGTTTTTGCGGTCCTACAAGATCAGTTGAAGCCGGGAGACCGAGTGAACATGATTGCGTTTTCTCGCCAACCGCGCCTATTGGCAGAAGGAGTTGATGGCGGTGACTTTGCTCAACTCGTAGCGGATGCGACTTCTTTGAATAGCGAAGGAGGAACGAATCTCGAGAGTGCCCTGACGGTGGCAAAAACCAAAGCGCTCGAGCATTTCGTGGAAGGTGCCCAGAATCGAATCGTTCTTCTCACTGATGGGATTGCCAATCTAGGGAATGAGGTGCCGGAAGAACTTTCGGAGATTATTGTAGGAATGAGAGAAGAAGGACTTGGCTTTGATGTGTGTGGGGTTGGCGCTGAAGGCATCAATGATCGCCTACTAGCTTCCCTGGCTCAAAAAGGAGACGGGCGTTACTTCCTCCTTTCCGAAGCAGGAGCGAGTGGAGAGGACTTTGCGAATCAGTTGGCAGGTGCGCTTCGCCCTGCCGCGAAGAACGTGAAAGTGCAAGTGGAATGGAATCCAGCACGGGTCAATTTCTGGCGGTTGTATGGCTACGAAGAGCATCAGCTGGCCAAGGAAGACTTTCGGAATGATCAGGTCGATGCCGCTGAAATGGCTGCCGCCGAAGAAGGAGTGGCGCTCTATCATGTAGAGCCAAAGACCAATGGAATTGGACCGATCGGGGTGGCTCGAGTGCGCTTTTTCGATGTGGAGAGTGGACGCATGGTAGAGCGGGAATGGGAGATTCCTTACCGTGAAGAATTGCCAACCTTGGCAGAAGCCGATGCGAAAATTCACCTCGCTGCGGCTGCCGCTCTCGTGGGAGAAAAGTTAGCTCAGTCACCGTTAGGTGAGCGATTTGAATGGGGTGAACTGAGTGAGTTAACTTCGAGCTTACAAGTAACACCTGCCCTTAATTCTTCTTTCCAAATTTCAACCTTACAAACCCTTGTCGAACAAGCGAGGGCCTTAGAAAACTAGATTTACCGTTCAGTGAAGACTTCAGTAATTTTTCCAAACATGAGACAGCAACAAAAGCATTTAAGTAGCAACAAAAAGCCTTTGGGCGTTTTATGGCAATTCGTA
>CAYUHN010000235.1:0-2314 GCA_964444495.1 uncultured Roseibacillus sp.
TTTCGTCGAGTTGAGGCCCTTCTTCGCTTCCGTAGTGATCAGCGAAGAGACGATGAATTTGTTCAATCGTGCCTTCGTGGAGATTTTTCTCCTTCATGATCTTGTAAAGAATGGAAATGTAGAGAGGAACGACGGGGATTGCTGAGCTGGCTTGGGTGACGAGAGCCTTGTTTACCGAGACGAGGGCAGTCTTTTCGCCAAAACGCTCGTTGAGAGAAGCAGCGGTAGCTTCGAGATGCTCTTTAGCTCGTCCAATCGTTCCGTCGGTGTAGACGGCCCAAGTGATTTCGGGTCCAATGTAGGAATAGGCCACGGTGCGGAAGTCGTCGGTGAGGACGCCAGCCTCTTGGAGCGCTTCGATCCAGAGTTGCCAGTCTTCTCCGCCCATCACTTTGACGGTGGCAGCGATTTCTTCTTCGTTGGCGGGTTCGATGGAAACTTCTTCCACTAGTCCTTTGTCGGTATTGAGAGTGCGTTCGGTGTAGGTGTCGCCGGTGGGCTTGAGGACGGAGCGATAGCTTTCGCCTGTCTTGGGATCTGTGCGTCGGGGGGAGGCGAGGGAGTAAACCACCATATCGACCTGGCCGAGGTCTTCTTTGATCGCTTCGATGACGGTTTCTTTCATCTCATTGGAGAAGGCATCCCCATTGAAGCTGCGGGCGTAGAGCCCTTCCTCCCGAGCTTTTTCCTCGAAGGCAATGGAATTATACCACCCTGCGAAGCCGGGTTTAGCTTCAGTGCCTTCCTTCTCAAAGAAAATTCCCATCGTCGCCGCACCTGCTCCGAAAGCTGGCACGATTCGCGAGGCTAAGCCGTAGCCAGTCGAGGCTCCAATCACGAGCACCTTCTTGGGGGCGTTTTTGAGCGGGCCTTGGCTTTTGACGTAGTCAATTTGCTCCTGCACGTGGGCAGCGCAGCCTTCAGGGTGAGAACTGGCACAAATGTAACCACGAATTTTTGGCTTCAGAATGGGCATGGAGGAGACGGTGGAGAGAGTGCTTGTTTTTTGCAATATCCAAAACGTGAGAGAACGCGTCACCGAACGACAGTTTGAAAGAGAAAGCGGTGTTTTGAGCGATTTTGAAAAATTCTTCTACTTTTCGCTAAGTTCTTCCGCCGAAGTGTGTCTTTGTCTTTTGAGGGGAAGATGAAATGGCAAAACAGGCACCACAGATAATGATTGTTGGCGATGGAAAAGAGCCTCGGCGGGGCTCCGATGAGTCGGCGACTTCTCGTCCCGATATGAGGACTTTGTTTCTGAACGAAGAGGGGCCACTATTGCGATTCGCTTTTGGGTTATTAGGACGCCGTGAGGTGGCGGAGGAAATGGTGCAGGAGGGCTTTCTCGCGCTTTTTGAAAATTACGATGAGGTCGAGAATCCCCGCGCGTGGCTTTATCGCGCGATTCGTAATAAATCTCTTAACGAAATCCGTAAGCGGAAACGGGAAGTGATTGGAAATGAGGGTTTGCCAGAGTCTCGCGCCGAAGAGCGAGAAGCACCTGATGAGGTGCTAGGACGTCTCGAAGCGGTGGGGCAGCTTCGGCTCATGATGAGTGAATTAGGGGAGCCGGATGGCGAGTTGATTCGATTGAAATATTTTGAAGGGTTGGCCTACCGCGAGATTGCGGAACGGACTAAGTTGACGGTGAGCAATGTGGGCTATCGCTTGCATCATGTTTTAAAGGAGCTGGCCGATGGCTTGCGACATTTGGGGATAGAGGGAAAGCAGTAGTAGATAGACTAGAAAGGAAAATACTATGAGTGATGATTTAGAAATTGTGGGTGGAGCTGAGAAAGAGGCTCGTCTGGTGGCGGTGTTGCTAGGAGAGGCTTCCGATTTTGAACGCGAGGAAGTCTTGAGAATGTGTGAGTCGGATGGGGAGATGGCGGTTCTTAAGTGTCGTCTAGAGGCGGTGCATGGGCTTTTGGAAGGGGATCGTCTTGTTAATCAACTCGAGTCTACGAAGTGGAAGTTAGAAGATGAAAAGCGTAGCGAAATTCTTTCCCAAATCACCGCTAAAGAGGGACCTGAGGAAGAGAAGAAGAAAGTGGTTTTACTGCAAAAGAAGAAGCGGAAACCGCTTTCTCCTTTGGCAATAGCGGCGGTTTTCCTGCTTGTGACGGTTCCGGGGTCTCTAATCTTTATGATTGGAAGTCAGGCTTGGGTACGAGGTGCGAAATCTGAGGCGCTAGGAAGTCAGGCTTGGATGCGAAGCGCGGAATCTGGGGAGCTAGCCTTTAGGGAAGAAGCATTAATGGAGGGGGAAGTTACAGTAGGGGGGGCGATCTTATCGGACAACACTGGCTTTTTC
>CAYUHN010000236.1:0-2285 GCA_964444495.1 uncultured Roseibacillus sp.
GGGTAAAGCTCAGGCACCTCTATCCTTCACTTTAATTCGGTCGCAGCACTAGTTAACAATAAACAACTACTCGACCGTCACACTTTTCGCAAGATTACGAGGTTGATCAATTGCACATCCACGCAACCGAGCCACATGATAGGCAAAGAGCTGCAAAGCAACCGTGGCAGGAATCACTGCCGCATGAAGAGGGGCTGCCGGGATATAAATAATATCGTCTCCGTAATCCTCAACACTCGTATCACCTTCGGTTGCTATGAGCAAAACTCTGCTTCCACGCGCTCGACACTCGGCGACATTCGAAAGCGTTTTTTCTTTTCCTGGCCCATCTGGAACTAAAGCGATAACCGGCACATCCTCAGTCAAAAGGGCAATAGAACCATGTTTGAGTTCCGCAGCATGAAAGGCCTCCGCGTGGATATAACTAATTTCCTTAAGCTTTAACGCTCCCTCCATCGCAACCGGAAACATGTAACCCCGTCCGATATAAAATGCATTTTCAGCTTTTATATAACTCTCCGCAATCTTTGCGATTTCATCGCCAAGAGTCAGAACCTGCTTCACGTTCTCAGGGATCGCTTCAATTGATTTTGCAAATTCAACTCCTCTATCACGTGAAAGCCTAGCTGAACGAGCAAACTTGAGGGCAATCATCAACAAACAACTAACCTGCGAAGTGAATGCCTTGGTTGAAGCTACCGAAATTTCAGGACCTGCATGAAGGTAGATTCCACGCCCAGTCTCACGTGCGATGGTCGAACCTACAACGTTAACTAAGCTTGCTACCAGAGCACCTTTGTCGACCGCTTCCCTCACCGCAGCCAAAGTATCTGCTGTTTCCCCGCTTTGCGAAATCGCGATGACGAAATCGCGAGCATTGATGATCGGATTGCGATAGCGAAATTCCGCTGCCTGTTCAACTTCGGCAGGAATCCCTGCGAAGTCTTCCAAAGCATATTCACCAACAAGACCAGCATTCAGACTCGTCCCACACCCGATGAAGAGCACACGCCGCAAGTCCGCCAACTCACGTGGCTGTAGACTAAGACCAGAAAGAACCGCATTTCCCCGCTCATGATCCATTCGTCCACGGATTGTATTCCAAATCGCATCAGGCTGCTCGTTGATTTCCTTAAGCATATAATGAGCATAACCGCCCTTCTCTGCTGCATCATCAGACCAATCAATCTGGGTTGTTTCCCGTGTGACCGGAAGAGCATCTAGACTACAAATTTCTATTTTTTCACCCTCAATACGAGCGATATCATTATCGTCAAGATAGATCACTTGGCGTGTATAACGAAGAATCGCAGCCGCATCGCTCGCGACTAGGGTCTCCCCTTCTCCAACGCCCAAAACAATCGGACTCCCTCTTCGCGCCACAACCATAACACCAGGCTCATCAGTGGCGAGGCATGCAATTCCAAATGTCCCCTCCACGAGCTTCAAGGCCTCAGTGACTGCCTCCACTAGACTCCCAATATAGTATGAATCTATTAAATGCGCTAAAACCTCTGTATCTGTCTCAGAATAAAAAATCCGCCCTTGCTGCTCGAGCCCAGCTTTCAACGTTTTGTAGTTCTCAATAATCCCATTGTGAACCAAGGCCACGCGAGGATTGGTTTCCTCTCCTAGGCTAGCGCCATGTGGGTGAGCATTCACTGTTGTTGGTGGTCCATGGGTCGCCCACCGCGTATGGGCAATCCCTGTCGTGGCTCCATCAAGAGCCTTTTTACGCTCATGCCCATTTAAGCGAGTCGCTAGGTTCGCCACTTTTCCTTCCGCCTTCTCGATGGTAAGACCATCACCTAGCATCAATGCTAATCCTGCCGAGTCATAACCTCTATACTCCAAGCGTTTTAAGCCGTTTAACAAAATCGGAGCTACTGCTTGCGAACCCGTGTATCCTACAATTCCACACATTTTCTGAGCGAAGTTATGACGCCTTCGTGGACCCGCCAACCTTGAATTCTAGCAGCTTTACCCAAGTTCAAAGCCCATATGGTTAATAAAAGCTCTCAAGAAGTGGAAAAGTCAAAAAATTGCGGAAAACTGTATTACGTGCGAGCCTTGAAACACCTTACCAGCGATGAATTGGCATTAATCTATTTCTTTTGCCTTAGCCTAATTTATCCTGACCAGAACCCAGGGCGCTCAAGCTAGGGAAAGCAGTTTTTCGCGATAATCTTGATTGAGGCAGGCGTGACGTCTTTTTTTGGGCAGAGAGCCCTCGGGGGAGAAGCGGACGCTTATGCGTTTTCGATTTGTGGTTGCTCCTGAGTGCT
>CAYUHN010000237.1:0-2285 GCA_964444495.1 uncultured Roseibacillus sp.
TTTGCGTTCTTGTCGTGATTTTTCATCACTGGACAGGTGCCTACTTCCATTTCCGGTTTCCTTTCGAAGCTGGAGCCTTCTTTTTCTTCGTTCTTTCAGGATTTCTCATCACCCGCATTCTTCTCTACTCCAAAGAGCAGTCAAACAACCTGCCCTTCACCTACCGCAATTTTATTGTTCGCCGTTCCTTGCGCGTCTTTCCCGGCTTTCTCTGTCTTCTCATAATCTGTCTACTCCGTGATGTCGCAGACGTTCGCCAGAACTTGCTCTGGTATCTCTCAGGGCTCGTAAATATCAACTTCGCCTATGAGGGTTGGCAAGGAGGAGCTGACCAATTTTGGACCCTCGCCATCGAGCAGCAGTTTTATATCCTCTGGGGTATTGCACTACTCTTCTGCCCTCGCAAAGTGGCCCTTCCTCTCTTGTGCCTGAGCTTTGTCCTTCCCACTGCAGCCCGTTTCCTTCCCGGCATAATCGGTGAAAACTTCCTCACGAGCACATTACGTCCGACTCATTTCTTAGGACGCGAGCTGACGATGACAGGCAAACTCACCTGGAACAGCTTCGACTACCTTGCTGCTGGTTGCCTCTATGCTTACGCCCGCCATGAAAAATGGAAAATCCCGCGACTGCCTGCTCACATTCTCGGAGCGATCATGGCCATACTCTACCTCATCATTCGCACAGGCTACTTCAACGAGATTCTTCCCAAAGAACTCAAAGCCCTTCAACAATTGATGCTTATCGGAGGCACACTCTGGGTCATCCATCTCGCTACCAAAGGAATCCCCGGCATTATTGGAAAATGCCTAGAACATCCTGCCATGCAGGCCATCGGACTCCGCTCTTACGGACTCTATCTCTATCACAACCTCATTGGCGCCTTCTTCTACCTCACCTTTCAGAGCCACAAAATTTCCCTCGCCTGGTTCCCCCTCGTCTTCATTGGCGGCTCGGCCCTTTTATGGCTCCTTGCCTGCGTGTCGTGGAAATATCTCGAAGAACCCATTTACCGCAAAAAAGAAAAGTTCCCCTACTCTCAAAAAAAACGTCGTCCAGACTCTGACTCCACGCTAGGCTAAAAAATCGAAGAGAATCGGCCCCAATAAGAAATAGGACAAACGCTATCTCTTTTTCAAATTTAGAAATATTTTCCAGCTAGACTTCTGTCCGCAAAGATCTCGTTGAACCTCTTTGAGAGAACCCCTGTTCAACGGTCGTAAACCAACGAATGCTTCTCACCGCACCTTAATCTCGTAATCGACTTACTTCATGAATTCCCTCAGAAAGCTAATTCTCACCCTCGTCTGTGCAAACTTCGTATTTGCCGAATCAAACAACGAGCCCATCTCGCTCTTCGACGGCGATTCTCTCGAAGGTTGGGAATGCACCGAAGGTATTTGGCGCATTGAAGATGGAGCGATCACGGCGGGCTCCCATGAGAATAAAACGTTTCCACGCAACGAATTCATTAGCACCAAAAAAAGCTTCGCTAATTTTGAGTTAACTTTAACCATCAAGTGCTCCGGCGATTTTGATACTGGTGTGATTAACAGCGGAATTCAAATTCGCAGCGCACGTCTCCCTAACGGAACAGTTGCAGGTTACCAAGTCGATTGCGGCAAGGATTGGTTCGGCAAAATTTTCGACGAACATCGTCGCCGCCTCATTTATCCAGAACCAATCGCTAGCCCGGAAGAAATTGCTAAGAAAATCGACACCTTCGGCTGGAACAACTACCGCATCCTCGCAGAAGGACCTCGCATTCAAGTTTGGATTAATGATCTTAAAGTCACTGACTACACTGAAAAAAATCCAGACATTCCTCTCGAAGGCGTCATCGCTCCTCAAATCCACAAAGGCGGCAACGTGATGGTTCAATTCAAAGACATCGCTATTCGTGAACTCCCTCCCACCAAAGGCGCTCCTACTTGGAAGTCGCTTGGCGGAGTTAATAAGGCTCTGAAAAAAGCTGGGAAAGGAAAACCTATCAAGCAAGTGCTCGAAGAGCTTGAAGCCAAGAAGGCAAGAGAAGCCCAAGAAAAGACTCAAACTAAATAAAATTAATTGAACCCCCGAAACTATGAATAAACTTTTATCATCCTTCTTAGTTTTTTCCTTCGCCCTTCAGAGCCCTGCTTTTCCTCAATACAAACGGGGTAATAAAGTCATCAAAATCACGCACTCTGAGAGAAAAAAAGCCTACACCCCGGAAGAAGAACTCGCCTCTTTTTCTCTTCCCGAAGGATTTATCATCGAACTCGTCGCTTCGGAAAAAAACGGAA
>CAYUHN010000238.1:0-2239 GCA_964444495.1 uncultured Roseibacillus sp.
CTTTTAGACCTGGTCGATCTTAGGCCATTCAAATTCGAACTCTGTCACTCACAATTCACTCCCCCTCTTTCTTCCCCCTCAGACACTCTCTTAATGACATCACTGCAAATGCGGTTCCGTATGGCTTGTGATAACTATAAAGTGGATAATCAAACCACGAACCATCTTCCTCCTGTCGAGTGGTCAAAACTCCGGCTAAGTCTTTCTGAAGTTCACTTCTTCTCTCTACCTGAATTTCAGACAAACACAAAGCTCCATAATAGTGACCAAAATAGTAAAAATAACCTGCCACTTCGGCATGCGATTCATGTGGAATCGGCCTCTTCCTTCCCATGTCCAACCAACCTTGCCTATCCAACAAATACCCAATCCACTCGGTCATAACCTTCGAGGTCACAGCCTCTTCGCCCCAAAGGTATAGCGCATAATTCCCTGCTTGTGAACGCCCTAAGCTTCCCGCTTTGCGATTGATAGGCTTCATCGCAGCCCTTCGATCAAGCGGTATACGAGCTGAATAAAGATAAGAAGAATCCGGCTTACGCTGTAGTAAAGTAGCCTTCAAAGCTCTTGCCACCAGCTTCTCATCAATCTCAACCCCTACCTCCTTTGCTCGCCAAAGCGCTACTAAAACAGCGGCATTCACAAAACTAGCAGAAGGCGCATCTGGAGTTCTTGTGGCACTATTTGCATAATAGAACCAACCTCCTCCAACCACCTCAAAGAGTTCTAGCCCCTTCATTAGACGCTTCATTTCCTCTCGAGCCCATTTCTCTTCCTCTTCTTCCGCCTCCTTAACAATCTTCGCCAAAACCTGAATCCCATAACAGTAACCCCAAATGTTTGGTAAATGACGAGGATGAGGACGCCTTAGCTGAGGGAATTCTTGCTTTAGAAAATTCGTTGCCTTCTGAACAGCTTCTTGAAAATTTTCCTGTTCCCGTAGCGGAAAAATCGCCTCCAAACACATCGCGGTCACTGCGACATCGAAAGATTGAAATGCTCCCGGCACTGGATCTGAGTCAACTCCACCAGTCCATTGCGAACCACCCCAAGACCCATTGTCATTCTGATTATCCACAAGCCAACGCAAGCCCTCGTCGTAGGAGATTCGCACCTCTTCGCGCCACTCCTCTGCCCAAACCCTATTCAGAAGGAGAAATAGCATTAGTAAAACCCGCATCGCCAGCAACGAATCATAATGCGCTCTAATTCTCAACTCTTCGGCTCAACACCGTCTCTTGGAGGCGTAAATCTCCATAGTTTTTCAGCATAAGCAATTTCACTTTATTTTTCTTGCCAACGCGATTTGAATCATCATGAATATCTATTGTGTTTACAATATAATTCAATGGAATTCGACGTGAAATTTTACTCCCACCTCTTGTTTCTGTTTTCACTCTTCCCATTCCTATCGGCAGAGGGTCAGATACTCACGGTAACCACTCATCTTGACCAACTGGACTCTCCTTCCGGACCGGAATTCTCCCTTCGAGAAGCGATTCGCGATGTTAACGACGGAGGAACGATTAACTTTTCTGAATATTTAAGTGGAGAGACAATCGTCTTGAACCCTGAACTTGGTTCACTCTTAGTTCTCAAATCTCTAACCATTGACGCATCTTCGCTTGAAAACGGAATTATCATTGATGGAAACAGCGATCTCAACCAGGAGAGAATCCTTACAATTGATTCAATGGGAAGCGTTGGTTCCAATCAACAGGTATCACTTCGGAACATAATTTTTGAAAATGGTAATAGCAACTCACTAGAAGGAGGAGGAGCGATTTTCATTGATGGACCCGTTTTCCACTCTTTAACGGTTTCCCTTAACCACTGCAATTTTGACAATAATTCATCGTCAGTCGGCGGGGCGGTTTCTTGCCTCAGCAGTCGAGATGATACGCTACTCATTATCGAAGACTGTAACTTTACTAACAATCGCTCTACTCGTAATGGTGGAGCTCTTTACGCCGAAAGCACTAGCATCGGTCGACTTACAGTTCGCTCATCTAGCAGCCATTTTAAAAGAAACTCATCATCCCAATCGGGCGGAGCAATTTCAATAACTAGCAGACATCGTAGCGGCACTGTATTTTTCTCTCATGATCAATGTTCATTCGCCCTTAATTCCGCTGCAATTAATGGTGGCGCAATCTATCAAAACGGAACACGTGGCTCCACGCTTACGATCGTGACTCAATGTCAATTTTCTGACAATTCTTGTTCAAGAAGTGGCGGA
>CAYUHN010000239.1:0-2175 GCA_964444495.1 uncultured Roseibacillus sp.
ATTCTCTTTATTATTGTTGATGACCAATCTCCGTTTGATCTCAAGGTCTACGATTCTTCTTCACCCCTTGAAACTCCGACCATCGATCGACTTGCTTCCGAGGGCGTTATCATTGATGGGGCCTATCAAATGGGGGCTTGGTGCGGAGGAGTTTGTACCCCGTCACGCCATATGATCATGTCGGGCCGCAAGTTATGGCATGTTCCTGACAAACCGAAAAACGGACGAAACCCGAATGAGAAGGATGAGGCATTAGTTCCCAAAGACCTCGCTGATTACACGATGGCTGCCGTTTTTAATGCTGCCGGATACGATACCATGCGCACTTGTAAGGGAGGGAATAGCTATGCCGCCGCCAACAAAATGTTCACCATCGTGAACGACGCGACCAAGAGAGGAGCACCTGATGAAAAAGGAAGTGGCTGGCATGCTCAACAGGTCCTCGACTATTTGTCGGAGAGGGATGAAAACAAAGATGAGGATCCATTCTTAATCTATTTTGGATTTTCCCATCCCCATGATGCTCGCAATGGCAAGCCCGAGCTGCTCGCCAAATACGGAGCTATCAATCACCGCAATAAGCAAAGTCTCCCCCCAGCTCATCCTAAGCAACCACCCCTCCCTGCAAATTATCTCCCAAAACATCCCTTTGATAACACTGACCTTAATGTGCGAGATGAGGTCAACGTTATAGGAGTTTGGGGAAACCGGGATGAAAATACCATCCGCAACGAAATTGGCCGGCAATTTGCCTGTAGCGAAAACATCGATATTCAGATCGCTAAAGTTCTCACCAAGCTTGAGGAGATGGGAGAACTTGATAACACTTATATCATCTATACTTCCGATCATGGCATGGCCATTGGGCGACACGGATTGCAAGGAAAGCAAAATCTCTATGAGCATACCTGGCGGGTGCCCTATCTGGTCAAAGGGCCGGGGATTCCTGCTGGTAAGCGAGTGCAGGGGAACGTGTATCTCTTGGACACTCTTGCCACTCTCTGCGATCTAGCAGGCATTTCTTCTCCTGCTACCAATCAGGGGCAAAGCTTTCTTCCTGTCCTGCAAGGAGAAAAAGAAACCGTTCGTGATGTGCTCTATGGTGCTTACTCCGGCGGAGCCAAACCCGGCATGCGAGCGGTTCGCCAAGGGGATTGGAAGCTCATCAAGTATGAATCCGAAACATCGGGTGAGAAAATGACTCAGCTCTTCAATCTGGCAGAAAATCCGGATGAATTCCTCCTTGAGCATCATGAAGAAAAAATCGTCGAGTTCACAGGTTCGAAGCCAAGCGAAAATCAAATCAATCTCGCTGAGGCCCCTGAGTATGCCGATAAGCGGAAAGAAATGGAAGAGCTTCTTCTCAGAGAAATGAAAGCGCACCTAGATCCGTTCACTTTCAGTGACCTTGAATAATTTTTAGCTGGAGAAGCAGTTCTTGGGCTGAGGAGATGCTTTAACTTCAACGCACAAGGAAGATTTCAAGTTTGTGTTTTAGAGAGTAGCTTGATCGATAAAAAATGATTGGCTGGTCTCTATTTGATTGTTTGAATCTGTAATGCGGCAAGGAGGTCTAATCATTGTGAGTTTGGTAGGTGTGGTCGCTTGCTGGCTTATGTGGCCTTCCAAAATTGAGGAACGACGGAGCGAAACAATTTCTAGCGAGACCGGAGATGAGGAAACCTTTGGCCTATTCAATTTCCCCCACGAATATGCAAAAATGCCTTCGAAGTCAGAGAGAAGGCGGCAACAAGTTTCGACTTCTGACCTCATTAAGAAGGCAGAAGAGGAGAGGGAAAGAGGAGAGGACGCGAAAGCTCATGATTTGTTGCTGATTGCTTTTGAGCGTGAACCCGAAAATGAGGAGCTACTCAAGCTGATAAATGAATTAGTGACACCGCAACTAGTGGGGGAGCCCGTTATAATTACGATCACAGAATCAAGGATTGAGATGCCGGTGTTTTCAACAAGAGTTCTCGGAGATGAATCGAAATCGTATTCAGAGTAGATTCTGGTGGTGAATCTTTACTGAAATCGAGCATTTCCCAGCCCTCCTTAAGACCTCAAGCTCAACATCAATAAAACTTCAAATCTACTGGCAACACAAAGGGGACCACTTCATTTTGCCTGTGTCTTGAATTCTCCCTTTTCTCTTCGGCTTGGCTTCCTTGAGAG
>CAYUHN010000240.1:0-2054 GCA_964444495.1 uncultured Roseibacillus sp.
GGTGGCAACAACACGGAAGATGAAGATTTCGAATTCATGCTACGCGTGATGAAGATGATCCAAGACGAACAAGATCTGCGCGCCCAAACCCGCTCTTTGGAGCAAAAACGCCGCACCCAAAACCCTCAACCTGGCCGCCGTCCTCTCATCCAACCCGTTCCTTAGTAACTCCCCTACTCTTTTCCCAATGAAGTTATCCTTCCCTACCCTCATCGTGCTTTCTATTTCTCTCGGAAGCCACTCACTGGTCTTTTCTGAGAACATCGTCGTGCCTCAACTTGCCATTGAAGCCCCTGCCGAAATCAGTCCCACTTCCTCTCTTGAAGAAGAGGAACAACTCTCCATCGAAGAGAAATCCGAACTCTTAGCAGAAGCTCAGGATGAACTCTCCGCCGACGTCATGGAACTCGTAGAGAGTCAAACCGTGCCTCAGGTCGTTGATCTTCTCGAGCAAGTGGAGACCATCATGGCCGAAGCGACCGATCAACTCTTAGCAACACAAACGGGCGGCGACACTATGGCCGCTCAGACCGAAATCATTGAAAAAATTCTCGAAGCAGCCAAAGAGAAGCAACAGTCTTCCGGTGATGGATCTCCACAATCACAAGAAAGTATGGGCGCCATGCTAGATATGATGGAGCGAATGATGGGTAAGGAACCCTCGGGACAGAAGCCGGGAGACAAAGAAGGAAAAGATGGAAAGGGAAATTCTGGTGGCGAAGGCCAGACAGGAGACTCCGATATGCAAAGTGAAGCGGCCCAAGGAAGCAGTGAAGGTAACAGCGACAGCCGAACCATCCCAAGAGGAAGCGGACCTGCGGGCGAAAACCTCCCTCAAGAATTTCGTCACCTCCTAGACGCCTACAATCAAAACTCTTGAACTTATGAAGCCCTCTTCAGCTACTAAGCTTCTCCCCCGCCTTCTTTTCTACAGCGGCATCCTTTCCGTTGCCCTCTCAAGCTCCGTGTGGGGACAAAGTGGCTTTCAAAGGGAAACCGATCCTATCCCGCCCAAAGTCGAATCCCTCTTCTCGAAAGGAATCAAATATCTCTCTAGCAGCCAAAACGAGCAAGGCTCTTGGAGTGAACGCTATGGCGAGCAGCCGGGGGTAGTCGCCCTCTGCACTCTCGCGTTTCTCGCAAGCGGAGAAGACCCCAATGCCGGCCCTTATTCACAGAACATCTCTCGAGCTCTGAACCATATTTTAAGTGAACAGAGTTCTTCCAACGGCTACATTGGTAGCAGCATGTATAATCACGGCTTTGCCACTCTCGCCCTAGCAGAGAGCTATGGCATGGTCAATGACCCTCGACTTGCCACCGCCCTCAAAAAGGCAGTCGACCTGATTCTAACTGCTCAAAAGGGAAATCGCGAAAAAGCTTGGCGCTACACCCCCGAAACAGACGACGCCGACACCACTGTTACTGGCTGCCAAATCGTCGCACTTCTCGCAGCCCGCAATGCAGGAATTGCCGTTCCCGACAAAGCGATTTTAGAGGGCCTCGCCTACTTGGACAAATGCCGAAGCGCCAACGGAGGCATTGGCTACACCTCTGCTGGAGGAACCAAACCAACTCTTACTGCCATCGGAGTCACCTGCTTCTCATTAGCAAAAAAGAAAGAAGGTAAAGAATTCGCAGCCAGTGTTCAGTTCCTTCGAGGACACCTCAGCCATCGCGACCGTAACTATCCCTTCTATTTTGAATACTACATGTCACAGGCCCTTTTCCACGCCGACCCTGAACTATGGGAAGATTGGAATAATAGAAATATTCGCTATCTTTCGGCCTGTCAGTCCAGTAACGGCGCATGGTTAGATAGCAAAGGCTCGGCCTACGCTACTTCTTGCGCTCTTCTCTCTCTCGCCCTCAACTACCGCTTCCTCCCCATCTACGAAAAGTGAAAAACTTTCTCTTCGCTTCCACATTATTCTCGCTGAGCTCCTCCCTACTGGTAGCTCAACAAGACATCGGTTCCGATTACCTTCTCTTCAAAAACGGAGATAGCCTGCATGGCGAATACCTAGGCCTCGATGAAGGTCCACTCCTTAAAT
>CAYUHN010000241.1:0-2041 GCA_964444495.1 uncultured Roseibacillus sp.
CCTGCCTCAATCAAGATTATCGCGAAAAACTGCTTTCCCTAGCTTGAGCGCCCTGCCTAAACCACTTCTCAAAATCAGAAGGCTATTTGAGTGAGTTTTCGCTTTTCTCCCAATCGGCTAGTCCTGTGGGAGTTGTGAAGGGCTCAAAGTTCGTTGTGGGTCGAGCTTGCTTTAGAGGCGAGGTTGACGCGGAGGGTTTGCTACAAATCGATTTTGGCGGTGATTTTCGGTGGCTCAATCTTCTAATTCAAGAGAAGCTTGAGCTTTTGCTGCGAAGAGGGTAAAGGCTGCCCCTCACGGAAATGCCTAAAGTTTTTATAAAGACCTACGGATGACAGATGAATGAGCGAGACTCCGAGCAGGTTGCTCGTGAGTTCGTTGATGGGGGCTACACTTTGACCAAAGAGGAAAGCGATGCGGATGCGATCCTCGTGAATACTTGTTCGGTGCGAGATCAGGCGGAGCAGAAGGCGCTTGGGAAGATGGGGATGATGGGGAAGCATCGCGAGGTGCGGCCTCATGTGGTGTATGGCTTTATGGGGTGCATGGCTCAGAGCCGAGGTCAGGAGCTTTTTAGCCGCATCCCTCATTTAGATGTGGTAGTGGGGACTCAGAAGTATCACCGAGTTTTTCACCATGTGGATGCCATTCTACGAGGCCGTTTGCGAGGAAGAATGGACGAAGTGGGAGGCGAGATGGTGACCACGCGAGTGGAAGACGAGCTTCCCGTGCGTCCGTTGGATGGGAGGGGAAAGCCTCGCCCGATTTCGGAGGGCCTGGTTGATATCGATGAGGAAGAGGGCAGCCAGAATACGATTCGTGATCATGTCCCGAGTGAGAAGCAAAAGGCGAGTGCATTTGTGAGCATCATGCAAGGGTGCAATATGCGCTGCAGCTTTTGTATTGTCCCAGACACTCGGGGTAAGGAGCGGGGGCGTCCTATTGCTGAAATTGTTGAGGAAGTGAAGCGTCTTCGTGATAGTGGAACCAAGGAGGTAACCTTGTTGGGGCAAATTGTGAATCTCTATGGGCGAACGGAATTTCCTAAAGTGGAAGGGAAGTCTCCTTTTGTGCAATTGTTGGAAGCGGTGCATGAGGTGGAGGGGATTGAACGGATTCGCTTCACGAGCCCCCACCCGATTGGCTACCGCGACGATCTGGTGGCGGCGTTCACTTACTTACCAAAGCTCTGTTCGCATATTCACTTTCCCATGCAGAGTGGTAGCGACCGCATTCTAAAAGCGATGCGGAGGCCGTATAAGAACGAAAAGTTTATCAAAATTTGTGAAAATATGAAGGCTGCTCGCCCAGATTTGGCGATTACTACTGACGTGATCGTGGGTTTCCCGGGTGAGACCGAAGAGGATTTTCAGGCGACGGTGGATTGCGTGAAGCAAATTGGTTTTGATAACAGCTTTATTTTCCGATATTCAAAGCGCAAGGATACCCCAGCAACAGAGCTTGAGGGGCAACTTTCTGAACGCGTGAAGGAGGAACGGAATCAGGAATTACTCCGTATTCAGGGAGAACTGACGACTGCGAAAAATGCTGCCCTGATAGGAACTCGTCAAGAGGTTCTCTGCGAGGGCCCTAGTAAGACAAATAAAGAGCGACTGAGCGGGCGCACTTCTCAGAACAAGATTGTTATTTTTGATGGGGATGCCGAGCGTATGACTGGCGAAATTTTCGATGTCGCGGTGGAGGATTCGACGGGCTATACTGTATATGGAACCCCCGTGCTAGAAGGCTGATCGGGTTCTATCCTGCATTCGCCAAAAATGTGAAGGTCAATCCTGTTCCTTCGGGACTTTTTGAGTTTCATTTTATTGAATCCTTATGGTCCCCATTCATGTTGCCCATTCATGCCTATTAGCTAGCTCTGGTTTTCATCCTCTTGTTTGAATATTAGTTAGATTGTGCCCAGGTCTTGGGTTGTTAACGGTTGTTAACTTGCTAGACTCTCGCTCACAGAGATCTTGATGTTTGTACTGTAAAGTCACTCTAACATTGATCAAGACTATCGAATATATTCCTTTTAACC
>CAYUHN010000242.1:0-2010 GCA_964444495.1 uncultured Roseibacillus sp.
GCGACTGATTTCCTTCTACCCTATTTGATAGCGAGAAAAAATCATCGTTCCGGATTATAGGGAAAGCATTGCTACTATTTAACTTATAGCTAGTTACGATTAATTTCAGTTGTAATTTATTCTCACTCCGCCCACAGATTCTGCGGAAGAGCCATTTTTTTATTCGATGCGTTCCGGGTTCCAAATGATTGTCTCAGTGTTATAGCCAAGGTCTTTTGCTACTTTGAGATAGTGAGAAAAGTCGCTCTGGGTATCGTTGGGATCTTTTGAGAGAAGCCAAAGGAAATTTTGTTTAGGTGAGCCGATGAGGGCGCGAGTGTGGGCGTCGTCTAGGGCGAGGACCCAGTATTTGCCGGTGAAAAGGTTAGCAGGAAAGCGATTGAACCTGACTTCGAGTTGTCCAGGAATTTGCGGGTTGGGTTGGGTTGCTATTCCTCTGATGTTGGTGGTTTTTCTATCTGCAGCGAGACCGTCGTTGACAACGGTAAGGGTGCCTTCTTCGGTGAGCTGGTAGGTGGCGCGAGCGGCGACTAGATTTTTTTCAAAGGGATTGGGGAGGCGGGCGACTTCGTGCCATTGGCCTGCATAGCGATTGAGGTCGATGTTGGTGACCGTTGGTTGGGGGACTTCACGAGCGCAACTGGAGAATAGTAGCGGCAGAATAAATAGAAGCAGGGAGTGACGCATGTTCGTGAGTGGGAATGGGGATGATTTCAGCTCTTGTTTTATTGATAAATCTGCACCGGGCCAGTGAGTGAGGATTGTACGGAGCGAAGTTTGAGCACGGCTTTTGCAATGGCGTCGGTAGCTTGGTCAATGTCTTCACGCGTTGTGGTGCGGGAGAGCGAGATTCGGAGTGAGGACTTTGCTTGTGCATCATCGATGCCCATCGCTTTTTGAACATGTGAAGGTTGTTGTTTACCAGTCATACAAGCGGATCCGGTGGAAACTTGAACGCCTGCCTCATCGAGGAGGATAAGGAGACCTGCTCCTTCACAATCTTTAAAGGAGGCGTGGCAAATATTGGCAGAGCGATGTTTGCGTGAGCCATTGAGGGTGATGCCTTCGATTTCTTTGGTAAGCCGAGTTTCGAGATGGTCGCGGAGAGAGGCGATGGTTTGCTGGTCGGTTTCGGCCGCGAGTTCGGCGGCTTTCCCGAGTCCGACAATGTAGGGGATGTTTTCGGTGCCGGAGCGATATCCGCCTTCTTGTCCGCCACCGCGAAGAAGGGGTTCGAGGCGAAAGCCTTCGCGTCGATAGAGAGCTCCCACTCCTTTGGGAGCATGGAGTTTGTGCCCAGAGATGGAGAGAAGGTCTACTGGTATTTCTCGAACGTTAACAGGAGCTTTACCTACTGCTTGAATGGCGTCGGTATGAATAGCGACCGAGTTTTCTTTTAAGATCTGAACGACCTCTGCCATGGGTTGAATCACCCCGGTTTCATTGTTCGCCCACATGAGTGAGGCGAAGTGTGAAGTGTTGGGGAGAATGGCTTGGCGGAGATTATCTAGGTCGAAGCGGCCTTCGGCGTCGACTCCGATCCGGTGAGTGTCGAAGCCCACGGCGTCCATGGCTTCGATAGGTCGAAGGACCGCTGAGTGCTCGATATTGGAAGTGAGAACGCGAGAGTTCTTGCGACCGACTAGTCGAGCTAGAGATTTGAGCGCAGTATTGTTAGATTCTGTTCCGCAAGAAGTAAAAATGATTTCATCGGGGTGAGCGTTGATGAGGGCAGCTACTTGTTCGCGAGCGGTAGTGAGGGCCTTTTTGACTGCTTTTGCGGCGCGGTATCCGGAAGAGGGGTTGTAAAATTGCTCGTGGAGGAAGGGGAGCATGGACTCTACGACCTTGGGGTCAACTGCTGTGGTTGCGTTATTATCAAGGTAGATCATAGTGGTTTTCTAGAGAGAGAAGTAGTCGATTTTGAGAGATTTTGCAACTGGTCCCTTTTTTCCGATGGATGATGTGCAAAAAAAGACCTCTCCGATGAAGGAGAGGTCTTTAAAAAAG
>CAYUHN010000243.1:0-1971 GCA_964444495.1 uncultured Roseibacillus sp.
GGCAAGTGGGAAAAATTCAACTATAACTACGCAGGTGAAGATTATGTTGGCGGGCTAGGTCAACAAATTTTCGGAATGACTTGGAAGAAAGAAACCGGTCAAGGTCACTATGGAAAAAACCATAGAGAAGGCTGCCGAATCACTATCTCTCCTACAGCAAGCGAGCATCCTATCCTCATCGGAATCGACGAAATCCACGCCTACTCTGGAGCCTATAATTCCCCGCTTCCTGAAGGAGCAACTTCGCTCCTTGATGTTCAGGTTCTTAATACATTCACGCCCAGCGACGACATCAACAAAAACAAACCTCTATCCACCTGTGGCTGGTTTAGAGAAAACTACACCGCTCCTTCCGGAGAAAACAAAGAAGCCAGAAACGCTTATATTTCCTTTGGCGCTTCTGAAGACCTTCTTGACGAAGACACTCGCCGCTTTCTCACCAACACCTCTCTCTGGGCGATGGCGATGGAAGAGCAAATCACCCCCGAGTTAGAAGTGAGTATCGTAGGAACTTATCGTCCAAGCCCTTATTCCACAGGCTCTCTTTTCTTCGAAGGAGTCAAGCCAACTGATCTAGCTGAATGGGAAAGCTCAATCATGCCAGAAGGCGCCCAAATCCGCGGAGCAACCAACGTTACCGACGAGAAAAAGAAAAAACGCCTCCGTGGTGTCTTCGCAAACCGCGCTGAAATGGCGAAGGAGCTTTTCCCTGTCAACTCCCCTCTTCTTCCCGAAGAATAAAGAGAATTATTCTATCAGAACTCATTTTTAGAAGACGCTAGTTCACCTCCGATTTAGAGTGGATCAACGGAATTTGCTCTATCGCGCTGGCCTCGTGCCATAAGCTTTTTATCTTTCTTACAAGATTTTCACCTCTCATGAAGATTCTCTTTGTCTGCCTGGGAAATATCTGCCGTTCCCCTGCTGCGGAAAACACCCTACGACACCTCGCAAAAGAGCAAGGTGTCTCGAACTTAAAAATCGAATCAGCAGGCACTGCCAACTACCATACTGGGAAAAGTCCTGATTCTCGCATGATGAGAACCCTTCAAAGACGAAACATCAAAGTTTCTGGTTCTGCTCGGCAATTTTCAAAAAAAGACTTTACTGAGTTCGATTACATCTTCGCTATGGATGAAGAGAATCGGAGCAATATTCTAGATCTCACAGAAAACGAGGAAGAACAAAAACGAGTACTCCCTTTCATGTTGCTCTGTCCCAATCTACCAGAGCAAGAGGTCCCTGATCCTTACTACGGCGGACCTGAAGGATTCGAACACGTAGCTGATATCGTCGAGGAAGGTTGTCTTAACTTATTGAGGCAAATAAATGGCTAATTCCCCCATAAAAATTACTCATGTAAGCTCCTCATCTGAAGTAATTTACCAACTATTAGCCGAAAATCATCAATTTCTTTGTGGCGCTAATTTTATAAAAATGTTTTTTCTGTTAACTATTTTCTGAGAGGTTTTTCGAAAAATAGCGAAATCGATGAAGATGAAAATACCCAAAGCCAGCCTATTTTGAATCTCTGAAGAACGAACAATACTGGCCAAAAGCTTTTTCTTTCCCCCAAAAAAACCTACAAATAGCCACCTCTTGTTATTGAGAGGTGGCTATTTTTTTCCTTGTTGAGAGTTACCAGAACCAACTTCTCAAGAACCATTTTTTCCTGTCGTAAAACCAACTACGAAGTTCTATGACCCCCTCATGAAGCAGAGTATCTTACCAATTTTATTGGTGGCAGTCACTTGCCTTACCCTTGGCTTTGGTGCCGGACGCATTACTTCACCCAAACCTAAGTCTACTGCCGCAAATTCACCTAAATCTAATACCCCCGCGTCCAGCTCATCAAAATCCACTACCTCTACGACGACTTCTCCTTTCGCTCAATTTTCTCTTGCTGACTTAGAAGCAAATTAATCGTAACTAGCTATAAGTTAAAGAGTAGCAATGCTTTCCCTATGATCC
>CAYUHN010000244.1:0-1813 GCA_964444495.1 uncultured Roseibacillus sp.
AAGGGCCAGCTCATCAAACAAGACAAAGTTGACTCCTCACCCGAGTCGCTTCAGCTCTGGGTTTCCTCTATTCGTGAAGACCTCCCCGATGGGTCCACGGCCGCTATTTGCATCGAACAACCTTGCAAAAACCTCACCTCTTTCTTCCGAGAGTTCGACTTCCTTCTCCTCTATCTAATCAATCCTAGTCTTCTCAAAAACTACCTGAAAAGTCTCAGTAGCACTACCGCCAAAGATGACAAGCGCGACTCCCTTGGCCTCGCACGAAAAGCTATTTGCTTCCACTTGGGAAAGCCATACTGGCTCTATCTTCGATATTTCCCAATGTGACGAACAAACGACTAAACTCGAAGCTCTCGCTTCAACTCCACATAAAAGTAGTTTGATTCATGCGGTCTTTGCTAAGCGCGCCAATGCGGTAGTCACTTCTAGCTACGACCGCACAATCAGGTTTCGTGATCTCATCACCTTTGAGCAACGAGGACCTTCTCTTCGGTTTCTGGAACCAGTTGAAAAAATCTCCTTCGACCCTTTGGAACAAAGGTTCTTTACCATGCACCGCAGAAGCCAGATCATTTGGGCATGGAAGCCCCCAAAAACTTGGGCTAATCAGATTTTCCTAACCTCTGGAGATTCTCGAAACATCTTCTTTACCAGCAGAGGTGATTCCGCCTCAGCACTCATGATTGATAAGAAGACAGAGTTTTTTTCAGTTGAAGCCACGGACCCCATTTTTCCTGAAGAAGTATTTCGCAAATCGAGAGGGTCTCGTTCATCAACTCATCTCATTGCCAACCCAGCACGAAAGAGTTTTTTGATCATCGATCCCAAAATCCAATCGATACATGAAATCCATGAAGAAACATCTACTCTTCTCAATGAATATAAAGGAATCTCAGGCACGGTAACCTGTTCCAGCGTCAGCGCGAATGGTCGCTATTTAGCGCTAGTTTCAAAAGCTGGTTCACGAACTACAGTGTTGGACTTAGAGAGAAAGACTAGCAAATCCCACTCAAATGGGCTGCAGGGGGTCACTTCAATCGAGTTCTCACCAGAGAACGAGCAAGAAGTCATCGTGTCGTATGAGGACACCATTTCGTGGATGAATTGGAAGACTGGAAAAATAGAGCGACAAGAAACCTTCGGAGAAGGCGAGATCACTGATCTCGGCGCGTATCCTGCAAAAGGACTTGTTGCTGTAGGGAGTTCTGATCGTACCGCGATGGTATTTAAAGAGTCTCAATGGGAACCCATCTCCCCAATTATTCAACATGAAGAAAGAGTGAGCCTAATCAAATTCGTCGATGAGGGACGATTTATTGTTACGGGAGAGAAAAATAATCAAGTTAGAATTTGGGATGTCTCGACAGGAACTCCAATCGGGCCGCCACTCACGCATAATGAACGAATTTTGCATATTGATGTATGCGATGAGAGCAATAAAATTCTGACCGTTTGCGCCGAAGGCCGGGTGAAAATCTGGCCTACTCCGACACTCGATGAAAGAGAGTTCCCGCAGATACGGAAGTGGTTAGAGAATCATGTCTACACTGATTTTTGAGCAAATTGGGGCTCTTCGTCAAGATCTACTATGTTACCGCATCCTTTTCCAGTTGCCCCAATTTATTGAACTACCCGAATCCAGCTATTTACCCAAATAACTAGAGCGTCTGACCGTATCGAACCGTATCGAAGAAAACCTTACCTCAAAAGGAGAAAGCCGCTAACCCCTTAAAGGTCAACGGCTTTCATTGGTTGCGGGGCTCAGATTTGAACTGAGGACCTTCAGGTTATGAGCCTGACGAGCTACCTG
>CAYUHN010000245.1:0-1788 GCA_964444495.1 uncultured Roseibacillus sp.
GGACCGGAAAAAAGTTCTCGGGCAGCGGTAGGAGGAAAGCGGAAATAGCTACCAACGGGGTAGGTATTTCCTTGAAAAATCAAGGAACCTTCGAGAACAAGATATTCTTCTCCCTCTGAGAGAACATCAACTCTGATTTGGGTTTCCGGTTCGATTTGGAAAAATGAACTCTCCCAACTCACTTGATCGAGAAGAGCCTTTTTCTGGGCGGTAGATTCTTGCCAGTCAAGGTCGGTAGGTCTAACGACAACGTTTTGATGAATGTCTGAATTCATAAAAATAAGAAGGAATAGAAAACAGCCCCCTCGCCAGAAAGGGGCTGTTTGCAGGTAAAAGGTGAGGCTTAGTTTCTGCCAGCAATGACTCCACCGTCGACATCCCAGATCGCGCCAGTGACCCAAGAAGCTTCGTCACTGAGGAGGAAGTCAATGGCTGAGGCTACGTCACAAGGCTGGCCTATACGGCCAATGGGATGGAAGCCGTTGAAACCTTGAAGAGCTTCGTGAACTTCAGCAGGTGGGATGAAGGCTTCGTAGATCGGAGTCTCGACTACCGCAGGAGAAACTGCGTTTACCCGGACACCGCTTTCTCCGAATTCCATAGCAAGATGTTGAGTGAGAGCATGAAGCCCAGCTTTGGCCATGGAGTAAGCAGATGATGGAGTCGCCTTAATCGCTTGCTTAGCCCACATTGAGCCGATGTTAACAATGCTTCCAGAGCCTTTGGCGACCATCTTCTTAGCAATCGCCTGAGTGATGAAGAAAGTGGATTCATTAAGGTCATGGTATTGGGCATAGTTCTCACGGGTGTGCTCAAGGAAGGGAGCAGGGGAGAAGTAGCCGGCAGAGTTGACGAGATAATCAGGGCCACATTCTGTACAAGCGTCGAGAGCGGCGATGTAAGCATCAACAGCAGCGCGATCGTAGAGGTCGAGCGACTTCGTGGTAACGCTAGGCGCGCCCGCGGCGGTGATTTCGGCAGCTGCAGAGTCGAGCTTTGCTTGATCGCGGCCAATGATAGTAACGGAAACGCCACGAGAGCCGAGACGCTTTGCGGTGGCGAGGCCCATTCCAGTAGAACCTCCGACGATAATTGCTGATTTACTCATTTTTTTGAATTGCTTTTAAGATCCAACCTATCGATAGGTCAGTAGGCGCAAATAGTTAATCTAGAAATTTGATAGCGTCAATCAAAAATCTTACCTATCGATAGGTTACTTTTTAAAAACCTTGATAGAGTAGTGCTTTAAGACAGAAAATAACCAAGGGGATTTGCCCAAAATCTGATCAACCCATGAACGAGCGAGCGAGTAACATTATTGATAGCGCAATCCGGATGATCCGTGAAGGGGGCTACCATTCGTTCAGCTTTCGTCAAATTGCGAGTGAATTAGGAATTAAATCGGCGAGTATTCACTATCATTTCCCTTCGAAAGAGGATCTGGGTGCGGCCGTGGCTAAACGCTATACTGACGAGTTTCTTGAGTCCTTAGGACGGCCTTCCGATCACGAGCAACCAGTCTACTTTTACATCGACGCCTTTCAAACCTCCCTTGAGGAAGAGGCCACTGCATGTTTGTGTGGAGTTTTGGCAGCAGAAGCGGGCCGTTTACCTCAAATTATCCAGGATGCGCTCAAAGGATTTACCTCACGGAATGTAGAATGGCTCAAGGAAGCGATTCATCAACAGTGCCCCGATTGGTCAAAGGAGAAAGTCGAAGAATCGGGACTCTCCTTCTTTTATGCTCTTGAAGGCGGAATTACTTTTGCAGCACTGACTCGGCAGCCT
>CAYUHN010000246.1:0-1762 GCA_964444495.1 uncultured Roseibacillus sp.
AATTTATCAGCTCAAAGCTCCCTTCCTGATTTCTACTGCATAATTCGGGTTAAACCTCAAAGTAAATTTGAGCATGAGAAAAGCTTACGGTTTTCGAAGCTTCGACGTGCTTAAAATCGCCCTATTTCACCAGCTAGGAGACCTTCCCGAACCAAAATTCACCCACAGATTCTGCTGAAGAGCCAATTTTATTTTTCGTTATAGTGTAAACAGAAGTTTGTGCGCTTTCTACGAAGGAGTCTGTTTGCTCTTAGTAAGCGTAGTCAGCACCATCACGACTGCGAGCGCAGTCTTCATCGATCGCTTTAAGTTTTTCGAGCATTTTAGTGAGTTTCTCGGGTTCTTTTTTAGCGAGATCGTTCTTTTCGTAAGGATCTTTACTGAGATTGTAGAGGCGGGTGCGAGGTTTTTTCTCCACTGCTTCGCGCAGGACTTTGTAGTTGCCGCTAATCAAGGCTGCACCGTCTTTGTTCTGGTAGAGTCGTCGATATCCGAAAAAGAGGTCCTTCTTTCGTGATTGTTGCTCTCCTTTGATGATGGGCATGAGATCGATTCCATCAAGCGGTCGCTTTTTTTCTCTAGAAAATTCGTATCCGACTATTTTTGTGATTGTTGGAAAGTAGTCAATTGTGGCGCAGGGGGTAGTTACTTTGGTGCCTGCCGGGATTTTTCCTGGCCACTCGACACAGGCCGGGACGAGGTGGCCTCCTTCGTAGACGGTGTGTTTGGAGCCACGGAATTGACCTGCAGAAGCGATTCCTCGTTTGAGGACTCCGGTAGAAGGGCCATTGTCGCTACAGAAGAAGAGGAGAGTGTTTTCGGCGAGGTTTTCCTGTTGGAGGAATTTTCTAAGTCTTCCGATTTGCTCGTCCATAGCGGTGATGCAGCCATAGTAGTGCTGGTGTTCTTCGCTGAATTTTGCGTATGGTTTACGGTGCTCTGGGCCAGCGTAGACGGGTTCGTGGGGGGCATGAAACCAGATAGTAGCAAGGAATGGTTTATCCTTGTTGGTCGTTAGGAAGGGGAGAACGCGGTCCATAATGACGCGACTATCATCTCCCTGCATATTCTCTGTTGTAGCAACTCCATTGTGAACGTAGGGATCGCCTCCTTTCCATGGTTCGCCTGGCTCTGAACCCCAGCCCGTCCAGTTGTCGGGAGTCTTGGTAGGGTTATAAGTGGGAACAGCCGAAGTAGTAGCGAAGGTCTCTTCATATCCATGATGCCATGGAGGAGAATAGTGGCCACGTGTGCCAATTTCATCAGGTTTGAGCCAGCCGAGATGCCATTTCCCAAAAAAGCCCGTCGCATACCCTTTTTTTGCAAGAGCTTCGGCGAGGGTTATTTCACCTACTCGCATACCTGCAGTATGAGCTGCGATGATTCCACTGCGATAAGGATAGCGTCCGGTGAGGCAACTTGCGCGAGTGGGGGAACAGATTGAGCTTACTGAATAGAAGCGCTCGAAGACAGCTCCATTGGCTGCCATTTCATCAAGGTGAGGCGTCTTAATAGCAGGATGTCCATTGAAGCCGACATCTCCCCAACCTTGATCATCACTCATGAGAAGAATGATATTTGGAGGCGCTGCAGTAACAGAGAGAGAGAAAAGTAAAAGGAGGAGAGAAGGGGAGAGAGCAGAGGGAAGCATTGCGGGAAGGAGCTTTAGATATTTTTTCAATTATGAAAGGTTTCTTTGAGGGTTCTCCTAGTGCTTCGACCGAATGGTTATGACGGATATTGCGTTGTTTTAACTTGTACT